>CAMFFO010000097.1 GCA_945949735.1 uncultured Clostridia bacterium
GCCGACGACGGCATCATGCCCCAGACCATCGAGTCCATCAACCATGCCAAGGCGGCAGGCGTGCCCCTGATTGTGGCCATCAACAAGATGGACAAACCCACCGCAAACCCCGACAAGATCAAGGAGCAGCTGACCAAGTACGACCTGATCCCCGAGGAGTGGGGCGGCGATACCATCATCGTGCCCATCTCCGCCAAGACGGGCATGGGCCTGAATGAGCTGCTGGAAATGGTGCTGCTGACCGCCGAGGTGCAGGAGCTGAAGGCCAATCCCAACCGCCGGGCCAAGGGCACCGTCATCGAGGCGAGACTCGACAAGAGCCGGGGCCCTGTGGCCACCCTTCTGGTGCAGAACGGTACCCTGAAGCAGGGCGATATCGTCATCGCGGGCACCGCCGTGGGCCGTGTCCGGGTGATGACCAACGACAAGGGCCGCACGGTCAAGACCGCCGGTCCCTCCATCCCCGTGGAGATCACCGGCCTTGCCGACGTGCCCACCCCCGGCGACGAGTTCAACGCCGTTACCGACGAGCGCATGGCCCGGGAGCTGGTGGAGCAGCGCAAGCAGGCCCAGAAGGACGCCGCCGCCAACGCCATGAGCAAGGTGACCTTGGATAACCTCTTCGCCCGGATGCAGGAGGGCGAGATGAAGGAGCTGCCGCTGATCGTCAAGGCCGACGTCCAGGGCTCCGCCGAGGCCGTGAAGGCATCTTTGGAGAAGATCTCCAACGACGAGGTTCGCGTCCGGGTCATCCACGCGGGCGTGGGCGCCATCAACGAGTCCGACATTCTCCTCGCCTCCACCGCCGGTGCCATCATCGTGGGCTTCAACGTCCGGCCCGACGCCGCCGCCGCGGCCAACGGAGCCCGGCTGGGTGTGGATATGCGGTTCTACCGGGTCATCTACGACGCCATCGACGAGATCGAGGCCGCCATGAAGGGTATGCTGGCGCCCAAGTACGAGGAAGTGGTCATCGGCCACGCGGAAGTCCGCATGACCTACAAGGTCAGCGCCGTGGGCACCATCGCCGGCTGTATGGTGAAGGACGGCAAGGTCACCCGGGATGCCCAGGTACGCATTCTCCGGGACAACATCGTCATCCACGAGGGCGAGATCGGCTCTCTGCAGCGGTTCAAGGACGCGGTCAAGGAAGTGGCCGCGGGCTACGAATGCGGCATGAGCGTCGTCAAGTACAACGACATCAAGGAAGGCGACATCTTCGAGTGCTTCACCATGCAGGAAGTGAAACGCTGAACACCATTCCCCGGCCGCACCGCGCACGCGGCGCAGCCGGGGAATTTGAATAGTTGACAATGCCAATCAAGAGTTGAAATGTCGAAATTATGCTGTCATCCCGAGCGGAGCGAAGCGAAGTCGAGGGATCTTGGCACTGAATTGACTGCAAATGAGAACGAAGTGCGCAGATCCTTCGACTCGCTTCGCTCGCTCAGGATGACAAGGATTTTACTTTCTTTATGGCAATGACACCTTATTCAACTGCATACCACATTTTCTGACGTTTTTTACCTGTTTCAACTATTGATTCGCATTGACAGTTGAAAGTTGACAGTTAAGTCCGGGACAATTGAAGAAAGCATACAGTCAATTGGCGTTTGCCGGGTTTCTACCGTAGGGGCGGCTATTAGCCGCCCGAACGCTTAAGGTTTTTGGGCATTTCCGGTGAACGTGAGTGCTGTCGATGCTGTGAGGTTGCGGGCGGCTAATAGCCGCCCCTACGGTGGCATCTCGACAAACACCAATTTCTTATTTCGTCCCGAAGGGACTCCTTAACTGCCCACTGTCAACTTACCAACAACCCAGTTCTCAGGAAAGGAACGATTACAAATGGCATCCAATCGCATTCACAGGATCAACGAGGAGATCCAGAAGGAGCTGTCCAACCTTCTTCGCACGGTGAAGGACCCCCGGGTGCAGGACACCATGATCTCCATTACCCGGGTGGAAACCACCCCGGATCTTCGCTATACCAAGGTCTATGTCAGCTTCCTGCCGGAGGAGAAGGCCAAGGAGGCGCTCGCGGGCCTCAAATCCGCCGGAGGATACCTGCGCCGGGAGCTGGCCCGGAAGCTGCAGCTGCGCTACGCCTCGGAAATCGTCTGGGAGCAGGACGATTCCATCCAGTACGGCGCGAAAATGCTGAAGCTCATCAACGCTCTGGAGGTGACCCATGACGAAGCTGACGAGAGCTGAGGCGGCGGAATTTCTCGCCCGCCATGACCATTACCTGCTGCTGACCCACCGCCGTCCCGACGGGGACACCCTGGGCAGCTCCGCCGCGCTGTGCCTGGGGCTGCGGAGCCTGGGCAAAACCTGCCATATTCTCCAAAACCCGGAGATCACCCCCCGGTTCGCCTTCCTCCATGAGGGGCTGACCAGGCAGGAGCCGGAGGAGGGGGACATTCCCGTCACCGTGGACGTGGCCTCCCCGGGAATGCTGCCCAATTCCTTCACGCCGCTGCTGGATCGGGTGCAGCTTCGCATCGACCACCACGGAGCCGCCACCTCCTTCACCCCCCGGGAGATCGTGGACCCGGACAGCGCCTCCTGCGCGGAGCTGGTGTGGGATATTCTGGAAATCCTGGGAGTAACCATGGAGAAAAGGCTTGCCGAAGCGGTGTATGTGGGGCTTTCCACGGACACGGGCTGCTTCCGGTTCGCCAACACCACGGAGCACACCTTCGCCACGGCGGCCAAGTGCGCCCGGGCGGGAGCAAGGCTGTATGAGCTGAACCAGGAGCTGTTCGAGACCAACACCCTGGGGCGTCTGCGGATTCAGGGCTGGATCGTGGAGCACATGAAGCTGCTGCAAAACGGCGCCCTGGCCCTCACCGTGATTCCCAGGCAGGTGGAGCAGGAAATCGGGGTCACCGAGGACGATATGGACAACATCTCCAATTTCCCCCGGACGGTGGCGGGAGTTCGGATGGCCGCGACCCTGCGGGAAACCGCCTCCGGTGAGGCCAAGCTCTCCGTCCGTGCCGTCCCCGGCTACGACGCCGCCCGGATCGCCGCCCAATTCGGCGGCGGCGGCCACAAAGGCGCAGCCGGCGCGAATATGAGTATGCCCCTGGCCGAAGCCGCAAAACAGGTAGAAGCGGCCCTGAATCAATTGACAATTGACAATTCCGGTAGAGAATGAAACGCTGTACGCAGCCATCGTAGGGGCGGATATTATCCGCCCGCTTGGGTATCGGTGATTGCCATGTTCGGTTTCACGGAAGCACGCAAAAACCTTTGGGCTTCGGGCGGCTGATAGCCGCCCCTACAGCGGATTTTCCATCATTGTGCAAAGAGAGGAGAACGCCCATGAATGGGATTGTGATTGTGGACAAGCCCGCCGGGTGGACAAGCCAGGATGTGACTGCCCGTTTGCGGCGGGTTTTTAACACCCGGCGGATCGGCCACGGGGGCACCCTGGACCCTATGGCCACCGGGGTGCTGCCGGTGTTCGTGGGCCGGGCCACCCGGGGGGTGGAATTCTTTGAGCACGCGGAAAAGACCTACGAGGCCGTATTGCGCCTTGGCATCACCACGGACACCGAGGACATCACCGGCACGCTGCTGGAGCGCCGGGAGGTGAATGTCACCCGGGAGGCTCTGGAAGCGGCTTTGGAACACTTCCGGGGGGAGATTCTCCAGGTTCCCCCCATGTACTCCGCCCTGAAGGTGGACGGGCAGAAGCTCTGCGACCTGGCCCGGAAGGGCAGGGAGGTGGAGCGGAAACCCCGGCCCGTCACCATCCGGGAGCTGACGCTGCTGGAGTTCACCGGGGACGCCGCGGTTCTTCGCGTCCACTGCTCCAAGGGTACCTACATCCGCACCCTGTGCAAGGATATCGGGGAGGCTCTTGGCTGCGGCGGCTGCATGGAGCGTCTGCGCCGCACCTCCGCCGGGGAGTACACCATCGACGAGGCCATCCCCCTGGAAACGCTGCTGACTGCCGGGAACCCGGAGCAGTTCCTGCGGGATGTGGACACTCTGTTCCGAAATTTCCCCGCCGCAACCCTCACGCCCAACCAGGAAAAACGCTGCCGCTGCGGAAATTCCTTCTCCCTCCGGCTCCCGGAGGGAACCTACCGGGCCTACAGCGAGGCCGGGGAATTTCTCATGCTGGCGAAAGTAGAGAATGGCGTTATGTCAACTATAAAGAGCTTTTTCGAGGTTTCGTAACCATGAAGAAATTTGTCTATGCCCTGGGCTTCTTTGACGGAGTCCACCGGGGCCACGCGGAGCTTCTGCGCCGCTGCCGGGAACTGGCGGGAGATGCCCTGGAACCGGGGGCCGTGACCTTTCTGGGCCACCCGGACACTCTGGTGCTGGGGGTCACCCCGGGCCTGATCAACACCCCCGCCGACCGGGAGCGTCTGCTGAGGGAGATCGGGGGCCTGCGCCGGGTGGTTGCGCTTCCTTTTGACAGAGCGATGTGCGCCATGGCCTGGGATGCGTTCCTGGATATGCTGCGGGAAACCTATGACGCCGCGGGCTTTGTCTGCGGAGAGGATTTCCGCTTCGGCTTCCAGGGGGTGGGCACGGCGCTCACCCTGGCAAGCTACTGCCGGGAGCGGGGCCTTCCTTGGGCCGTGGTGCCGGAGCAGCTGTGCCGGGGGGAGAGGATCTCCTCCACCCGCATCCGGCAGCTGCTGGAAATGGGGGATATGGAGCAGGCGGCGGAATTCCTGGGCCATCCCCACATCCTCACGGGCGCCGTGATTCACGGACACCAGCTGGGCCGCCGCCTGGGGATTCCCACGGCCAACCTGGCCCTGCCAAAGGAGCTGGCGGAGCCGAAGCATGGGGTCTACGCCTGCCGGGTATGGCTGGAGGGGGAAGCCCGCGCCGCCGTGACCAACATCGGCACCCGCCCCACCGTGGAAGGCAGCGGCGTCACCGTGGAGCCCTGGATCCTGGATTACGAGGGGGATCTGTACGGGAAGGAAATCCGCCTGGAATTTCTCAGATTCCTCCGCCCCGAGCGAAAATTCCCGGATCTGGAGTCCCTGAAAGCCGAAATCCTCCGCAACGCGGCCGAAACCAGAGAAATCGTAAAGAATTGACAATTCACAATTGACAATTGACAATTATGGTATCCCTTCGGGTGGGATTAAGAATCATCAGTAGTTCGACAAATTGGTGTTTGAAGTTTTCAAACACATTGCGTTACCACCGTAGGGGCGGATATTATCCGCCCCTACGGTGATCGTGTTGTAAACACCAATTTATCGATGCGGCGGCGAAATTGTCAACTGTCAATTGTCAATTGTCAATTCGGCGAAGCCGTCATATCCCCCCTCCTGCCGCATACGCTTTACAGACAGGAGGGATGTCCCATGGCGCAGACGCAGAAGCTGACGCTGGAGGATCGGAATAGGCTCACCATGAACGCCGTAACGGAGGTGGTGAGCTTTGAGGAGAGCACCGTGGTGCTGCAAACGGAGCTTGGCACCCTGGTGGTGCAGGGCCGGGAGCTGAAGCTGAAAACCCTCTCCCTGGAGGGGGGCCAGGTGGCTGTGGACGGGGAGATCACCGCCCTGGTCTACGAGGAGCCCAGAGTCCGCCGGGGCTGGTGGGGGCGTCTGCAGGGATGACGGAGCCTGCCCTGGCGGCGGAGCGTTTCGGAATCGGCTGTCTGCTGGGGTTGGGCCTGGGGCTGTGGTACAGCATCCTCCGGCCCCTGCGCCGCCGCCGAAACGGCCCGGCGGACGCGCTGTTCCTGCTGGGAGCCTTCTGCGCGTGGCTTTACCACGGCTTCCGGGTGTGCGGCGGGGATCTGCGCCTGGGCTACAGCGGGGGTCTGCTTCTCGGCGCGGCGGTTTTTGACCGGATGCTGGGCGTTCCCCTGGAGCCGGTTTTTGCGCAATTCTGGAGCGTTATCCGGAAAATACTGGGAATTGTTCTGCTGCCCGGCAGGATTTTTTTCAGATTTTCAAAAAAAAACAGTTGCATCTGGGGGAAAATGGGTTAAAATAAAGTGGAATAACCGTCGTCTATTCCGACGGTACCCCGGAGGTGAACCCCATGAATCAGAGCAGACAACCCAAACGCCGGCTGGTGGCGCGTTCCAGCTCTCCCGCGCTGAAGATCGTGGTGACGGTGCTTATCGTGTTTTCTATGGCGGCGCTGACTGCGCTGGCCTGGGTTCGCGGCAGCATCCGCAGTCAGGTGGAGGATCTGCGGCGGGAGGCCGCCGCTCTGGAGCACGAAAACCAGGAGCTCCAGAAAAAAATTGATAACCTGGGGTCCGTCCAGAGCGTTCAGGACATCGCCCGGGAGGAGCTGGGTCTGGTGGATCCCAACACCGTCATGATCCAGCCTGAGGAATAGAGCATCGCGTCAAAATATGGAGGAAAGAGAGTCAGTATGGAGTTAACCGTTGGAGCCATTGTTGAGGGGAAGGTCAAGTCGATCACCAACTTCGGTGCGTTCATCGCCCTGCCGGAGAATAAGACCGGCATGGTACATATTTCCGAGGTTGCCAATGCCTATGTCAGTGACATTCGCCAGCACCTGACCGAGGGGCAGGATGTGAAGGTGATGGTCATCGGCAACGAGAATGGAAAGATCAATCTGTCCATCAAACGTCTGGAGCCCAAGCCTCAGCGGGATTCCGCGCCCAGAGGCGGAAACAGCAATTTCCGGAGCCAGAATCCCCAGCGGCAGGGCGCACCCCGGCCCGCGAACCGGCAGAACGTTCCGCCCGCCGCGCCCAAAACCGCGGATCAACTGTTTGAAGAGAAGCTGAAGGCCTTCATGACCGAGTCCGACAGCAAAATCTCCTCCATCAAGCAGTATTCCGACCACAGAACCAAGAGCAGAAGAAGATAAGGTTTCGCCGCGGAGCGATTGTAGGGGCGGCTAATAGCCGCCCGAAATGTTACGGTTTGTGAGCATCGACCTTCAAAACGGACATTTCCGTATCCGCTAAGCTGCGGGCGGCTGATAGCCGCCCCTACAGTGCCTGTTCGGCGGCGTCAATTCTTTGGAGAATAAAAGTTATGTCAACCATCGTCATCACCGGCGGGTCCCGGGGGATCGGGGCGGCGGCGGTGGAGCTGTTTGCTGCCCGGGGCGACCGGGTTTATTTTCTGTATGAGAAGCATCACGCTGCCGCCCGGGCTGTGGAGGCCCGCACCGGAGCCGTGGGGCTGTGCTGCGATGTGGCGAGCCTGGAGCAGGTTCAGGCGGCCTTCGCCCAAATCCCCCGGGTGGACGTGCTGATCTGCTGTGCGGGCATCTGCCACTACTCTCTCATGCGGGATATGCCGGAGGAGGCCTGGGATCGGCTCTTCGCGGTGAATGTGAAGGGCGTGTACCACTGCGTCAACGCGGCCATGCCCTCCTTCCTCCGGGAGCACCGGGGCTGCGTCATCACCGTATCCAGTATGTGGGGCCGGGTGGGCGCCTCCTGTGAGGCGGCCTACTCCGCCACCAAGGGAGCGGTGATCGCCCTGACAAAGGCCCTGGCCAAGGAGCTGGGCCCCAGCGGCATCCGGGTGAACTGCGTGGCCCCGGGGGTGATCCTCACGGATATGTGCGCGGCAGTGGACCCCCAGGTGCTTTCGGAAATGGCCGAGGAAGCCCCGGTGGGCCGCAACGGCGTTCCCCTGGACGTGGCCAAAGCCATGGCGTATCTCGCGGAAGCGGAGTTTGTCACCGGAGAAGTGCTGAGTGTGGACGGCGGCTACGCCATCGGGTAGAAGATCCTTCCCCGGCGCGGTAAATTGGTGTTTGTCGAGTATATGCTGTCATTGCGAGCCAGTGCGCCAGACTGTCTAACGGTTGCATAGTGTGCTATAATGGAGTAAAGAAA
>CAMFFO010000098.1 GCA_945949735.1 uncultured Clostridia bacterium
GGGGATTGCCACGACCAGTGTGCGCACTGGTCTCGCAATGACAGCATTTTTTCAAGCACAAATCTATCTCCGACCCGGGGATACGGACCGTCACTGGTTCAGCATTTCCTCGGCGCTCTTCAATGTGGTTTCGGTGATCTTCTCGCCGCCGATGATTCTCGCCAGCTCCCGTTTGCGGCCCTCCAAGTCCAGGGGGGTGACGGTGGTATAGGTTCTGCCTCCCCGCTGCTCCTTGGCGATCAGCAGATGGGTGTCCGCCAGAGCCGCCATCTGGGGCAGGTGGGTCACGCACAGCACCTGCTTATGCCGCGCCACACTTTGCAGCTTCCGGGCCACCTTCTGAGCAGCTCTTCCGGAGACGCCGGTATCCACCTCGTCAAAAATCAGGGTGCCCACCTGATCCTTCTCCGCCAGTACATTCTTCATAGCCAGCATGATCCGGGCCAGCTCGCCGCCGGAGGCCACCTTGGCCATGGGCTTCAGGGCCTCGCCGGCGTTGGCGGACATGAAGAAGGCCACCGCGTCCGCTCCTCCCGGGGTCAGCTCCAGCTCCTTGAACTCGCAGGAGAACTTCACCCCAGGCATATCCAGCCCGCTCAGCTCCGTGAGGATCCGCTCCGACATGGCCGCAGCGGCTTCCTTCCTACGCTTCCGCAGGGCCAGCGCCGCGTCCCAGGCGGTTTTCTCCGCTTTTTCCAGCTTCTTTTTGAGCCGCTCCAGATGGTCGTCGGCAAACTCGATCTCATCCAGTTCCTTCTTGGCCTTCTCCAGAAAAGCCAGAATCTCCTCGCAGTCCGTGCCGTATTTCCGGCGCAGCTTGTGGATGATATCCAGCCTTTCCTCGATCCGCTCCAGCTCGTCTGCGGAGTAGCTCAGGTCGTCCCGGGCGGCCATCACATCCCGGGCCGCGTCCTGCACCTGGTACATGAGATCCGCCACCCGGTCGTGGTACTCGGAAAAGGCATCGCTGAACCGGGATATCCGGGCCAGGGCCCGCTCCGCCTGGGCCAGCAGCCCCGCGGCCCCGTCGCTGTCATCCCCGCCGTAGAGGCATTCCACCGCCTCCTCCATGCCGTCCGACAGCTTTTCGGCATTCTGCAGGAGCTTGCGCCGCTCCTCCAGGGCATCGTCCTCCCCCGGCTCCAGATTCGCTTTCTCGATTTCGGAAATCTGGTAGCGCAGGGTCTCCATCCGCCGCAGCTTCTCCCCCTCGTCCATGGTCATGTGGTCGATCTGGCGGCGCAGCTCGGCAACCGCCCGGTATTTTTCACCGTAATCCTCCCGCAGTGCTTCGGTATCCCCGAAGGCATCCAGGAAGCTCAGGTGGTTATCCTCGTCAAAGAGGGAAGCGGAATCGTGCTGGCCGTGGATATTGATCAGCTGGATGCCCAATTTGCGCAGAATGGCCACGGACACCAGGCTCCCGTTGACCCGGCAGACGTTCTTCCCGTCCAGGAAAATCTCCCGCTGGATCACGGTCTCCGGGTCGTAGTCCACCCCGTTCTCCGCAAACCAGCCCAGCTCCGGCACATCGGTGAACACCGCCCGGACGGAGGCCTTCTGGGCTCCGGTGCGGATCATGTCCCGGTAGGCCCGCTCGCCCAATATGGCGGAAATGGCGTCGATGACGATGGACTTGCCCGCGCCGGTTTCACCGGTGAGCACGTTGAAGCCCCGGTCAAAGGAGATATCCGCTCCCTCGATCACCGCGATATTCTCAATATGCAGCAAACTCAGCACGATTCAAAGCCCCTTTCCTTATTGGATAATCGTACAACGCTTACCTGATTCTCTCACCTGCATGAAGAATTGTCGTTCGTGCTTTTCCGAATTGACAATTGACAGTTGACAATTATTGTGTCACAACCGGGACAATTTCGCAATAATACGGCGATTTTTGGGGTAAAATAATTGTTATTCCATCCCGAAGGGACACCTTAATTGTCAATTGTAAATTGTCAATTAAACCAATCCTTCTCACCGCTGTAAAAACCGACAGCCTTCCCCGCGTCAGCCCATCAGGCCCTTGATCTCCCCGCAGAAGGCAGCGGCCGCGTTGGTGTCGCGCATGATCACCACCACCGTATCATCCCCGGCCAGGGTGCCCAGCACCACGCTCAGGTGCATGGCGTCCACCGCCGAGGCGGCGGCACTGGCAAGACCCGGCAGGGTGTGAATCACCACCAGGTTCTGGGCATAGTCAAAGTTGGTGACGCTTTCCCGGAAGATGGTGTTCAGCCTCGCGGAAAAAGTGCCCGGAACCTCCTTGGCCGCTGCGGTATAGCGGTAGGTGCCCATGGCCGTCAGCTCCTTGACGATCCTGAGTTCCTTGATATCCCGGGAGATGGTGGCCTGGGTCCCGGTGAAGCCCGCCTCCTGCAGCAGCGACAGAAGCTGCTCCTGGGTCTCCACATTTGTTTTGGAGATGATCTCCATGATTTTCGCCTGTCTTTGGGTTTTCATCCGCGTCACCTCTCAAGTTTTTCTGAATTTTCCGTTTACAATATCATAGAAGCTGGTCTTTTTCAGCCGTAGAAGCTTGGTTTCCAGCTTGGATTTGCGGATGGTGGCCACATCGCCCATGTTCATGCGCTGGGCTTTTCCCCCGTCCACCGAGAGGAAAGCGTTGCGCCGGGCGTTCTGAACGATATCCACGGTGATCACCCGCTTGTCGGAGGCCACAATGCAGCGGCTTGCCACATCGTGGGCGCAGATGGGGGTGATGAGGATGTTCTGTGCCTCCGGCTCCACAATGGGCCCCCCGGCGGACAGGCTGTAGGCCGTGGAGCCGGTGGGAGTGGCCACAATGATGCCGTCACCGCCGCATTCCATGGCCTGAACTCCGTCGCATTTGACGGCAAGGTGCACAATTCGGGCCACGGCGCCCTTGGTGATGGCCACATCGTTCAGAGCATAGTCGTGGAAAATGATGTCCCGATCCCGCTGAACCGTCACGTCCAGCATCATCCGGCTGTCCACGGTGTACTCCCCCGCAGCCAGTTGGGAGAGCCGGTCCAGCTCCGTGCTCTCCAGCTCTGCCATAAAGCCCATGGTGCCGATGTTCACCCCCAGCAGAGGGATCCCACGGCGGGTAGCCGTCTTGGCCATGTGCAGAATGGTTCCGTCCCCGCCGAAGCAGATGATCAGCTCCGCGCCGCCCAGCTCCCGATCCAGCTTGGAAAACCGCAGATCCTTGGGAAGCTCAAAGCTCCGATCCACATCAAAGGGCAGACACAGCTTGGCCTGGATCCCCGCGTTTTTCAGGATTCGCATAGCCTCCCGAACCGTCTGGAAATTCTTGTCCCGGTAGGGGTTGGATGCCAGAATTACGTTTTTCACGAGTCGCCCCCCTTGTCCAGTGTTTCATGGGCCTGGGCCACCACTCCGGCGGTGTCCGGCTGAATGCCCGGAGCCTCCGCCCTGGTCAGATGGGCCAGAAACTCAATATTTCCCTCCGGCCCCTTCACCGGGGAGAAGGTCAGTCCCAGGATGGTGAAGTCCAGCTCCCGGGCCAGGGCCACAAAGCTGTCCAGAACTTCTTTGTGCACCGCGGGGTCCCGGACAACGCCCTTCTTGCCCACCTTCTCCTTGCCCGCCTCAAACTGGGGCTTGATCAGGCAGAGCACCTGCCCCGTGGGCTTCAGAAGCGCCTTGATGGCGGGCAGAACGATTTTTAAGGAGATAAAGCTGACGTCAATGACGGAAAGATCCAACGGCTCTCCCAGCTGCTCCGGAGTGACATAGCGGATGTTGGTCCGCTCCATCACCACCACCCGGGGATCGGAACGGATCTTCCAGTCCAGTTGGCCGTAGCCCACATCGATGGCAAAGACCTTCTTCGCCCCCTGTTGGAGCAGGCAGTCCGTAAAGCCGCCCGTAGAAGCGCCGGAATCGCTGCACACGAACCCTTCCGGCTTCACGCCGAAGTCCCGCAGCGCCTTTTCCAGCTTCAGCCCACCCCGGCTGACATAGGGGCACACCGCCCCCCGAACCTCCAGGTTCACCGTCTCCGGGTAGGAAACCCCGGGCTTGTCCGCTTTCTGCCCGTCCACATACACCAGACCGCTCATGATGATGGCCTGGGCCTTGGAGCGGGTATCCGCGTAGCCCTGCTCCGTCAGGAGCACATCCAGTCTTTTCTTTACCTTCACTTATTTTGCACATCCTTCGCGGCCCGGGCGATGGACGCCCCGTTCAGTCCGCAGACCTCATACAGCTTTTGCGTGCTTCCATGGGGAACAAACTCCGACCCCAGATCCAGCCCCTCCATTTTGAGTCCGGGACAGCGTCTTTCCAGCTCCCAAGCCAGGGCCTCCCGGATCCCGGAGCCGGTGCAGACCTCCTCCGCCAGCACCAGGCGGCGGTTTTCGGACATAAGGCCAAGGATTTCCTCCGCGGGGAGGTGGGATACGGTCAGCAGCCGCAGCACCGTGGCCTGAATGCCCTCCTTAGCCAGAAGCTCCGCTGCCTCCAACACATTGCCGAGCAGGGTTCCATAGGTGAGAAGCGTCACGTCCTTCCCCTCCCGGTGGCGGAAAACGCCGCCCTGCCGTGCCATGCCCGCATTCCAGGCGGAACCGGTGTAGCTTCCTTCCCCGCCCCGGGGATAGCGAACGGCCACCGGGCCGTCATATTCCTCCACCGCCCAGCGGAGCATCTCCCGCTGCTCCGCCAGACTGGCAGGCGCGAGGATCAGCATTCCCGGCACCTGCCGGAGAAAGCCCACGTCAAACACCCCGTGATGGGTAGGGCCGTCGTCCCCCACAAGCCCCGCACGGTCAATGGCAAACACAACGTGCAGATGCAGCATGGCCGCATCCTGCAGGATCTGGTCGTAGGCGCGCTGCAGGAAGGTGGAGTACAGGGCCACCACGGGAACCATGCCCTGTTTGGCAAGGCCCCCCGCCATGGATACAGCGTGCTCCTCCGCGATGCCCACGTCAAAGAGCCGATCCGGGTACTGCTTCATGAATTTCAGCAGCCCCGTCCCTCCGGGCATGGCAGCGGTGATGGCGCAGACCCTTCTGTCCCGCTCCGCCAGCTCCAGCATACACTCCCCGAAGGAATCGGAGAAGGTGGGCGTCTTGGGGGCCAGCTTCTTCCCGGTTTCGGGGTCGAATTTTCCGATGCCGTGGAACTTGGCCGGATCCTCCTCGGCAAAGGGGTAGCCCTGGCCCTTTTTGGTCAGCACGTGGACCAGCACCGGCTCGTGCATATCCCTGGCGGTGCGCAGCAGCGCGATGAGCCCGGGCAAATCGTGTCCGTCCGCCGGGCCCAGATAGGTGAAGCCCATGTTTTCAAAAATCGTGGATGGCAGCAGCAAATGCTTCAGCCGGTTCTTCACCCGGCTGGTAAACTGGTATACCGTCCTGCCTCCCGGGAGCTTTTTCATCAGGTTCCGGTATGCCCGCTTGGCGTCCAGATAGCGCTGACTGGAGCGCAGCCGGGACAGGTGCCGGGACAGTCCGCCCACATTTTTGCCGATGGACATCTCATTGTCGTTAAGGATCACCACCATGGGCTCGTGGCTCACGGCGGCATCGTTGAGTCCCTCATAGGCCATGCCGCCGGTGGCCGCACCGTCGCCGATGAGGGCCACCACCTGGTAATCCTCCCCCAGCAGGGTTCTCGCCCGGGCCATGCCCAGAGCGATGGACACGGAGCTGGAGGCGTGCCCCGCCACGAAGGCGTCCGCGTCGCTTTCCGATGGCTTGGGGAAGCCGGATATTCCTCCGAACTGCCGCAGACGCGCAAAATCCGCCCGGCGTCCGGTCAGCAGTTTATGCACATAAGACTGGTGACCCACATCAAAAACCAGGCGGTCTGAATCAGTATCAAAAACAGTCTCAATGGCCACGGTCAGTTCCACCACGCCCAGGTTCCCCGCCAGGTGGCCGCCGGTACGGCTGACGCTGGCAATGAGAAATTCCCGGATCTCCCGGCAAAGCTGTTTACGTTCCTCGTCATTCAAACGCAGCAGATCCTGGTGACCGTTGATATTCTCTAGTATATTCACGAATTCACACAACCTAATCCTTGTATTATTTCCCGTATCGCAGTGATAAATTGGTGTTTGTCGCTTCGCGTCCAAAACTATCTGTCATTGCGAGACCAGTGCGCACACCGGTCGTGGCAATCCCCCGGTTGAATGGAACCAGGTAATGATTACCACCAAAAATTGCAACGTTTTCCCTCTCTGTGGGGTAATTGTCGATACATTTCTCCTCTAACCGGGGGATTGCCACACCAGTCTGCGGACTGGTTCGCAATGACAGGAAGTTTGGAAACGAAGCGACAAACACCAATTTATCTTCTATCCCCGCTTCTATTTCTTCTTCCGTGGCAGCTTCGGCAGGTGGTGCAGCGTGTAGAGGAGCCTGCCCACGGTATGCACGATTTCCGTGCAGGAGTTGATGGCAAAGGTTTTGCCGACGGCCTTGCCGCCTACGGTGAGCCCCGCCACCAGGGCGGACATCAGCAGCGACACCACCTGGGGCCAGGAAAACTCCATTCTCGCCACAACCTGGGCGGCGATGGTGGCCGAGGCGGAGCCGGAAACAACGCCGCAGATATCTCCCACCACATCGCAGCAGATGGAGCTTACCCGCTCGGCGCTGCGCAGCAGCCGGATGGACTCCTGGGAGCCGGGCACCTTCCGGGCAGCCATGGAGTGGAAGGGTTTCTCGTCAGCGGTGGCAACAGCCATGCCCACGATGTCGAACAGAATGCCGATCAGAACGATGGCCAGCAGAATCACAAAAGCAGCAAAAATGCCGCTCGACTCCATAATCACATCGGATGCCAGGGAAATGATGCCCGAAACCAGAATGGTAATCCCAAAAATCGAGACTACCCACCGGGCGGTCTTGCCCCGTTCCTTTTTGGAAGCGGCAGGGTCAGACTTTCTCACAATACAGCCCTCATTTTATCGTTGACAGTGGACAATGGAAAGTTGCGGTATCCCTTCGGGACGATAGAAATACTCTATGCGGACAATCAGAATCTGTCCCGAAGAAATCCTTACCTGTCAACTCTCCACGATCCACTGTTTTCTTGGTGAAAACGGTGGCAGACAGGATAAATCTTACGGCTTAGGTCGGGTTGGTTTTCCCCAGGAGGAACCTGCCGTTGCCGCGCAGGCCGTTTCCATTTGATCCCCCAGTCCAAGTGTTGCCAAATTTGGCTACCCGATTGCCACTTAGTCCGTACTGCAATCCCCTGTCTGCCCAGTTACGACAGCCTAGGTGTTTTCCACAGCGGAAGAAGCCACAGTCTTAGCCTCTTTTGCAAGCATGGTTTCCAGGAGCAATCTCGGCAGTCGTTATGGCCATAACAACCGGCCGCCTGTTCTCCTTTCCCCGCATGTTCACTCAAGGCAGGCTACGCTGCATACAGCACACGATTCTGCGCACTGCCTTGCAGGTTCCTATCCTGGCTCGTACGCGGACGGGCCCCCGCTTGGGGATCTTACCGCCGTCGCACAATACCAGGTCTCCACGGAAACCGGGTCGTATGCTCCATGCCATTGGAGCGCGCCCGGGATCCTTAACCCCCAGCACCCACCCTAAACTGGGCGTAAAAAGCAGACACCAGGGACTTCATCGATGTGCCCTTCAAAGGATTTTTAGGCCCTTCCTGGAAAGTGGCCGCTCCGACTAGGATACTGCACCGTTACCGGTTATTTTAGCATATTCTTAAGGAATATACAAGTATTATTTAAATCAACCCAGCCCCACCGGCAGCCCGGCAAATTGGTGTTTTTCGCTTCGCGTTCAAAATTATCTGTCATTGCGAACCAGTCC
>CAMFFO010000099.1 GCA_945949735.1 uncultured Clostridia bacterium
GGGATTGCCACACCAGTCTGCGGACTGGTTCGCAATGACAGATAATTTTGGACGCGAAGCGACAAACACCTATTTGCCGAGTTAAGCCGATGTGCGCTTGCGCGATTTATGCCAGGATTTTCGCAGTGGCCTCGTCCTCATATTGCCGGGTGTACAGCTCGTAATAGTAGCCCTTCCGCCCCAGCAGCTCCCGGTGGGTGCCCTGCTCCACAATTTTCCCGTCGCGCACCACCAGAATGAGATCCGCGCTTCTGACCGTGGACAGCCGGTGGGCGATCATCAGGCAGGTGCGTCCCTCGGTAACCCGCTCGAGGGCCTGCTGGATCTTCGCCTCGGTCATGGTGTCCACCGAGGCGGTTGCCTCATCCAGAATCAGGATCCTGGGGTCCGCCAGCACCGCCCGGGCAAAGGATATCAGCTGTTTTTCTCCTGTGGAGAGCAGGTCTCCCCCCTCGCCCACATCGGTGTCCAGTCCCTTGTCCAGATGTTCGATCACGCTGTCGGCGGAAACAGCCCGGAGGGCTTCCCTGATCTCCTCCTGCGTGGCATTCTCCCTGCCCATCAGCAGATTCTCCCGCACCGTCCCGGAGAACAGGTGGGGCGTCTGGAGCACATAGCCGATGGCGCTGTGGAGCCACAGCTGGGATCGCTCCCGGGCATCCCTTCCGTCGATCAGAATTTCCCCTTCCGTAGGCTCAAAGAACCGGCAAACCAGATTCACCAATGTGGATTTCCCCGCACCGGTCTCCCCCACGATGGCCAGATGGGTTCCGAAGGGAATTTTCAGGGAGAAGTGCTCCAGCACGTTTTCCTCCCCATCGGGATAGTGGAAGGTCACATCCCGGAACTCAATATCCCCTCTGAGGGGCTCCCAGTTCTCCTTTTTTGGATGCAGGGTGTCGCCGTATTTTTCCACCACCTGCGGCGTGTCCACCACGTCCGACTGCACCGCCATCAGATTGGTGAACCGCTCAATGTTCACCTGGGTGGTGATGAGGTCGGAGATAATATCCACGATCCACCGCAGAGGCTCCATCATCCCCTGGGCGTAGGACATGAACACCGAGAACGTTCCCACCTGCTCCGCCGCGATGTAGCCGCCCTTCCACAGCACGATGGCCAGGGCAACGGAGGAGGCAAAATTCATGGTTCCGGCGAAGAGGCCCCGCAGGCGGGAAGCCTGGATGCTTTTGTTCCGCATGGTTTTGGTCTCCCCGGTGAAGCGGTCTGCAATTTCCTTCTCAATGGCCAGGGACTTGATGGTCTTGGCCCCGGTAATGCCCTCGTTGAAATTTCCGGTGATCCGGGAATTTACCTCCCGCACTTCCCTGTTCACCCGGATGAGCTTGCGCTGAAATACAGAGAACAGCACAACCAGCAACGGAAGAATCAGCAGAACCATTCCCGCCAGCCGCCAGTTCAGCCACAGCATGACCCCAATGGAGCCCACCAGGTAGGAGATTCTCCAAATCCCGTCCACCAGTGTCCAGGACACCAGGCCTCCGATTCTGCCCGTGTCGCTCATGAGCCGGGCGTGGATATAGCCCACGCTGTTGCGGTTGAAGTAGGAGAAGGACAGGTTTTGCAGATGCTCAAAGCCCTTCTGCCGCAGCTCCCGGTTCACACCCATCTCAATAATGGTGGCCAGGGCGCAGGCGATGTAGTTGGAGCCCGCCGCAATGCCAATAACCGCCAGGTACGCGGCTGTGAACAGCGCCAGGGTGTCGAACACCCCGCCCCGGACAAAGTGATCCAGCGCGTACCGCTGAAACAGCGGCAGGATGATGTCCGTTGCGCTGCCCACCAGGCCAAAGAACACCATAATGAAAATCTTTTTTCGCACCTTCCCCAGATAGGGCAGGATCTTCCCGATGCCGAACCAGGGAAGGTGCTTTTGCTTCTTTTCTTCCATTACATAGCCTCCTCCCGGATGCCGGTCTGGGTCTCGTAAATCTTCTGATAAATGCCTCCCGCACCCTTCAGTTCCTCGTGGGTGCCCTCCTCCACGATTCTGCCCCGATCCAGCACCAGAATTTTGTCCGCGGCGGACAGGGTGGTGATGCGGTGGGAGATCAGAATGACGCTGGCCTTTCCAAACCGCTGGGAAATGGCGGCGCGGATTTTCGCGTCGGTCTGGGTATCCACGGCAGACAGGCTGTCGTCAAAGATCATGATGGGGGTTTCCCGGGTCAGCATCCGGGCGATGGCCAGACGCTGCTTCTGCCCTCCGGACAACGTCACGCCCCGCTCCCCCACCACGGTGTCATACCCCTGGGCAAAGGAGGTCACCGTCTCGTCCAGAGCGGCGGCCCGAGCGGCGGCGCGGATGGCCTCCAGCTCCATCCCCGGGGAAGCGATGCCGATATTCTCCGCAATGGTGCGGGAGAACAGGAAGGGCTCCTGGAGCACCATACCGATGTTCCGGCGCAGGTATTCGGTCTTTATTTTCCGGATGTCCCTGCCGCCGATGGTGATCCGCCCATCCTCCGGCCCCAGGTCGTAGAGCTTGTCCAGCAGGAGCATCATGGTGGACTTGCCGCTGCCGGTGCCCCCCAGAATGCCCAGGGTGGTTCCGGCCTTCATGGTGAAGCTCAAATCCCGCAGTATAGGAGCTCCGCCGTCATAGCTGAAATTCACATTTTCAAACCGGATGTCCCCGTCCAGCGGAGCTTCCTCGGCCTCCGGATCCTCCCGCTCCAGGGGAGAATTCATGATGTAGGCGATCCGATCCAGGGATACTCCGGCTTTGCTCATCTCACTGATCATCCGGCCCAGCTGCCGCACGGGCCAGACCAGCATGGAGTTGTAGGCGATAAAGGCGATGTACTCGCCCTCGGAAAGGCTCCCCCGGACGCAGAACACCGCGCCGAGAATCACCACCAGCATCACCTGAATACCGGACAGCACATCGGAAATGCTCCAGAACCTGCTGAGCACCTTTGCCATCCGCTCCCAGAGCGAGGTGTAGTGGTCATTCTGGGCCCGGAACCGGTCAATCTCCGCCCGTTCCCGGCCAAAGGCCCGCACCACCCGGGCCCCTGTCAGATTCTCCTGGGCCATGGCGGATAGCTTACCCTCATTCTCGTCACACTCCGCAAAGCCCGCCTGCACCCGGCCGTGGAACCACAAGGAGTAGCCGATTACCAGGGGGATCGGCGCCAGGGCAATGAGGGTCAGCCCCAGGTGCATGGACAGCATGAAGCTGACGGACAGCACCAGCAGGATCACGATCCGGAAGATGGAGGTCATCTGCTCCGAAACAAAGCTCTTGATGGTGTCGATGTCCGAGGTACACCGCTGGATAATGTCCCCGGTGCGGTTTTTCATATGCCAGGCATAGGGCAGTCCCTCAATGTGGCAGAAGATCCGATCCCGCATGGTTTTGACCAGGGTTTCCGTACCCTTGGCGTTGTTCACCCGGAAGACATACTGGGCCGCCACCTGCACCAGCGCCACTGCTACAATGGCCAGAGCCATCATCCACAGATGCTCCCCCAGGTAGGAAAAGCCTCCCAGGCTGTTCACAAAATTCATGACAAAGCGGGGAAAGTCCCCCTCCTTGCCCCCAATGGCGCAGTCCACCGCCGCCCGGATGATCTGGGGATTCACCATATCCGCAAGAGCGGTAATCCCCGCCGCCAGCAGACTGACGGCAAAGTACCGCTTCGCGCCCCCAAGGAACCTCCACAGCAGCGCCCGCTCCTTCCTTGCTTTTTCCTTCATTTCCTTTGTTTTCATATTCCTCTCCAATTGCGATGTGAATTGTTGTTTAGCGATTCCCCATCGTAGGGGCGGATATTATCCGCCCGCAACCTTACCACATGGATAGCACGCACGTTCACCGGAAATACTCAAAAACAGAAACGTTTCGGGCGGATAATATCCGCCCCTACGGTGGCAACGAAAGGTGTTTGAAAGCTGTTAACAACAATTTCTATTTCTTCCTATACCCGTGCCTCTTCGCACACGGCGCCCCTTTTGCGCGCAAAAAAGGCGCAGGCCGAAGCCTGCGCCTTTCCTTGTTTCAATCAGAATAATCCTATCCCAATTCCGGCACAAAAGGAGCGCAGCTTCCCTGATATTTTCCGTTCTTAACCATCTTATTCAGCATGAAGCTCACTCCTTTCTTTTTTGTCTCCGCGCTATCATAGCATTCCGGGAGTACTCTGTCAAGTACCTGTTGGGAATTATTTCCACAGTCCGTCGGGGTATTTCCCCTCCTGGGTCATTTTCTTCAGGGCTTCCACCACCACGGGCTTGTCCGCGGCGTAGGTCACACCGAACCACTTATCGGGGGTATGGAGCACCTTAACGGTGGCCTTTCCCTCCGCCAGCAGCTGAGCCACCAGCTTGGGAAGATAGAACTCCCCCTTCAGCGGGTTGGAAGCCAGGGCTTCGTCCAGGAAAGCCGGGAACCGGGCCCCGATCTCCTCCAGGAAGCTCCGGGTGTAGCCCCAGAAGTTCATGGAGACGGTGGCATTCTCCGGAACCTCCGTCCATGTCGCACCGTTGTCCTCGGTGAAGTGGATACCGCCGGGGTATTTCTCCACCCGGGTGCGCTCGGCCACATCCGCCAGGTACCCGCTGGAATCCGTAACACAGATTCCCCGGGCCACGCTGCCGTGATCCGTCACCGTCTTACCCAGCTCATAGCCCACCATGCAGTAGGCGTATCCCTCGGGATTTCCGTTTTCGCACAGAAAATCGTAAATCACCCGAAAAGCTTCTTTTCCATAATAGTCATCCGCGTTCAGCACCGCGAAGGGCGCGTCGCCGATGGCCTCCCTGGCGCAGAGCACCGCATGGCTGGTGCCCCAGGGCTTGGTGCGCCCGTCGGGAACGGAATAGCCCTTCGGCAGCTTGTCCAGCTCCTGGTAGGCATAGCGAATCTCCATGGGGCTCTTCTCCAGCCGCTTGCCCACGGTCTGCATAAAGTCCTCCCGGATGGCCTCCTTGATGATAATCACGGCGGTGCGGAACCCCGCCTCATAGGCGTCATAAATGGAGTAGTCCAGAATCGCCTCTCCGTGGCTGCCCACAGGGTCGATCTGCTTCAGTCCGCCATACCGGCTGCCCATACCCGCAGCCATGACCACCAATACCGGTTTTTCCATATGCATCGTCCTCCATATAATTTGATCCCCCAGGGGAGCAGGGAGCGGAGCGGCTCCATGGTTAATTATACCAAATTTCGCTCCATATGCAAGCCCTATTTTCAGCGGATTCCCCGATAGGTTCGGCAAACCTCCTGATAGCTTTGGAGATTGCCGATATCGTAGCGTTTGCCCGGCATTTCCATGGCGTGAACGGGACTTTGTCCGCAGAGCCAGGCGAGGAAGCTGCCCGGCGCGTCCACGCCGCAGCCTTCCCGAATCCCTTTTGACACCAATCCGGAATCCTCCCGGGTAAAAAAGTAGAAGGGCGGCGTGCACCAATGGGATTTTGGTTCGGCGGGCTTTTCCTCCAGGGAAAGCACCCGGTCATTTTCATCCACCCGGGCCACGCCGCTTTTGCGGAGCCTGGCGGCGTCTGGCTCATAGTAGCGCATGACGCAGGAGGTACCCTTCTCCCGGGCGTAGTCCAGGAACCGGGTCAGGCTGAAGTCCAGCACATTGTCCCCGGCGATAACCAGCAGTTCCTCGTCCAGGGAGAGCCGGTCGATGGCGAATTGGATATCCCGCACCGCTCCCAGCCGGGTCTCGTTGGACTCGGTGCCGTCGTCCAGCACCGTGATGTTCTGTGGCTTTCCTTCGGCCCAGCGGCGGAAATGCTCCGCGAATTTGTGATTGGAGATGACCGCGTAACCGTCCACGGCCCCGGCGGTGTCAATGTCCTCCACCAGCCAGTCCAGAATGGTCTTGTCCCCCACACGCAGCAGGGGCTTGGGGAAATTTTCCGTCAGCGGGTACAGCCGGGTGGCATAGCCCGCCGCGAGAATCAGGCATTTCATGCTTCGTCCTCCAGGATCAGTCCGTCCGCGCTGCGGCAGAAGTGGACGGAGTATTTTCCCTCCAGCTCCGGGAAGGCGGCCAGATATCCCCGGGTGACGGTTTCGGCAATGCTTTCCCGGAAGGACGGATCGATGAGGGCCATGCAGCAGCCCTTGAATCCCGCGCCGGAGAACCGGCCGCCGTAAATTCCGTCGGTGCGCCGCATAAGATCATACAGCGTTTTCAGCTCCGGGGAGCCGGTTTCGTAGTTTCGGATGCTGGAATCCCCACTCTCAAAGCAAAGCCGCCCGTAGGTGTCCAGATCTCCCCGCCGCCAGGCCTCCGCGCCTTGCTCCACCCGTTGGAATTCGGTGTAGTAATGGGTGGCGCGCCTGCGCCAGGGTTCCGGGAGCCGATCCTTGTATTCCTCAAAGATTTCCCTGGGCACATAGCGAAGCCTTGCCTCAGAGAATTTACCGTACTCCATACCGGAGAAAGCCATCAGCGCGTAGGCGGCGGCTTTCAGCTCATCCACCCGCATATTGTACTTGCTGCCTGCCAGGCTCCGCTCGATCCCGGAGAAGAAGATGGCAATCTCATAGGGCTTCATATTGGGACTCTGTGGGATCCGCTCGAAACTCCCGTCCAGGGTATCCAGGTACAGCAGCTGCCCCGCCCTGCAGAGCACCTCACAGCTCTGATCCAGGGTGCCCACCGACACGCCCACATAGTCCCGCTCCGCCTCCAGGGCGATCTGGATCATCTCCCGGGAGGTCAGCAGGATACCGTTAAGCCGGCTCAGGGCATAAAGAAACGCGATGATCACCGCCGCCGAGGAGGAAAGCCCCCCGATGGGCAGGCTCCCTTCCACCACGCCGCAGATGCCCACATTCAGCACATGGTGCTTACTCAGCGCCCAGGTGGCCCCCCGCAGGTAGTCCGCCCAGTCTCCCACGGGCCGTTCCTCCACCTGCCGGATATGCCACTGCGCCCGCTTGGGAAACTGCAGCGACGACAGCTCCACCACGCCGTTCTTTTTCGGCCCGTAGGCGATGGAAACCCCCTTGTCAATGGCAAGCCCAGTGACCTTGCCGAACTGGTGATCACTGTGCGCGCCCATGGGGCAAACCCGGTAGGGGCAAAAGGAAATACCTTCCGGTTCCCTGTGATATCGCTTTGAGAACTCGCTTTCGCACTGCATATGCTTTCTCCTTCCGTTTTCACGGCCTCCATAGTCAGGCCGCAAGCACCCGGGGGAATCCCGGGGCACGCGTTTGCCGTTATCTGTCCTTCAGCTCCCGTTTGATCTGGGTGGTGGAAATCTCCGGAGTTCTCGGCAGGTAAACGACCTCGCAATATGCTTTCAGAAAGTCAAATTTTCCTTCCCAGTCATCCCCCATTACGAAGGTATCCACCCGGAATTCCCTGACATCGGCGATCTTCTGATCCCAGTTTTCCTCCGGGATCACCAGGTCCACATAGCGGATGGCCTCCAGCAGCTTTTTCCGCTGCTCGTAGGAGAAATAGCTTTTCTTCCCTTTTTCGTTCCAGTTGAATTCATCCGTGGAAAGGGCTACGATCAGATAATCCCCCAACTCCTTCGCCCGCCGGAGCAGGTTGATGTGTCCGTAATGCAGAAGGTCAAATGTTCCATAGGTAATCACTTTTTTCATGAATTTGCCCCCGATGGCTTGTATTTTCAAATGTTGATATCTTAAGACGTGTGTATCGCGTTCCATTCCCCTGCCCGGATTCCACCGGAGCGCGGGGCGCAGGAAGCCCTTTCGGACGAATGATCATTCCGCCA
>CAMFFO010000100.1 GCA_945949735.1 uncultured Clostridia bacterium
AATCAAAAGCGAAGGAATACTTTGTGTATTTCGAGCTTTGGATTCTGCACGGCTGAGGCAAAAGATCCGCTGCCAGCCGCAGATGATTGAAGCGGAGTTTCCGAAAAATTAGAACAAGCCGGAAATCTTGCCGTTCTCGTCCACGTCGATGCGCTCGGCGGCGGGCACCTTGGGCAGACCGGGCATGGTCATGATCTCACCGGTGAGGGCAACCAGGAAGCCTGCACCGGCGGAAACCTTCACGTTGCGCACGGTGACGGTGAAGCCCCGGGGCGCGCCCAGCTTGGTCTGATCGTCGGAGAAGGAGTACTGGGTCTTGGCCATGCAGATGGGCATATGATCGTAGCCCAGCTCGGTCAGGGTCTTGATCTGCTTCTCGGCGTTGGCGGTGAAGTTCACGCCGTCAGCGTGGTAGATCTTCTTGGCAATGGCCTCGATCTTCTCCTTGATGGAGCAGTCCAGCTCGTAGGCGAAGGTGAAGTCGTTGGGCTGTTCGCACAGACGGACAACTTCCTTAGCCAGCTCGATGCCGCCTTCGCCGCCCTTGCCCCAAACCTCGGACAGAGCAACGTTGACGCCCAGCTCCTTGCACTTGGTCTCGATGAGCTTCAGCTCGGCCTCGGTGTCGGTGGGGAAGCGGTTGATGGCCACCACGCAGGGCAGCTTGTAGACGGTGGTGATGTTCTCAACGTGCTGCAGCAGGTTGGGCAGACCCTTCTCCAGAGCCTCCAGGTTCTCCTTGCCGGTCTCGGCCTTGGGCACGCCGCCGTTGTACTTCAGGGCACGGGCGGTGGCAACCAGCACCACGCAGCTGGGCTTCAGGCCAGCCATACGGCACTTGATGTCCAGGAACTTCTCAGCGCCCAGGTCAGCGCCGAAGCCGGCCTCGGTGATGGCGTAGTCGCCCAGCTTCAGAGCGATCTTGGTGGCGGTGACGGAGTTGCAGCCGTGGGCGATGTTGGCGAAGGGGCCGCCGTGGACGAAGGCGGGGGTGTGCTCCAGGGTCTGCACCAGGTTGGGCTTCAGCGCGTCCTTCAGCAGCGCGGCCATGGCGCCCTGGGCGTTCAGGTCGCCGGCGGTGACGGGCTTGCCGCCGTAAGTATAGCCGACCACCAGACGGGCGAGTCTTGCCTTCAGGTCGGTAATGTCGGAGGCCAGGCACAGAACGGCCATGATCTCGGAAGCCACGGTGATGTCGTAGCCGTCCTCACGGGGAGTTCCGTTGACCTTGCCGCCCAGGCCGTCCACCACGAACCGCAGCTGCCGGTCGTTCATGTCCACGCAGCGGCGCCAGGTGATCTGACGGGGGTCGATGCCCAGAGCGTTGCCCTGGTAGATATGGTTGTCGAGCATCGCGGCCAGCAGGTTGTTGGCTGCGCCGATGGCGTGGAAGTCACCGGTGAAGTGGAGGTTGATGTCCTCCATGGGGACGACCTGGGCGTAGCCGCCGCCGGCCGCGCCGCCCTTGACGCCGAACACGGGGCCCAGGGAGGGCTCACGGAGGGCGACCATCACGTTCTTGCCGATCCGGCGCATACCGTCGGCCAGGCCCACGGTAGTGGTGGTCTTGCCCTCACCGGCGGGGGTGGGGTTGATGGCGGTGACCAGAACCAGCTTGCCGTTGGGCTTGTCCGCCATGTCCTTGAGGATGTTGTAGTCAACCTTTGCCTTGTAGTTGCCGTACTGCTCCAGGTACTTCTCGTCCACACCGGCGGTCTTGGCGACCTCGCGGATGTGCTGCATTTCGGTTTCCTGTGCGATCTCGATGTCAGTTTTGAATGCCATAATTCATACACTCCTTGTAATGTGTTGGTGCCTACCGTTTTCTGAGGATCGGCCCATACAGGATTTATGCAGCTGCCGTTGAAGTGGCTCACTGCACATTCATTCGGTAAAGATTTACCGAAACAAAGATACCACCATTTGTGAGAATTGTCAAGAAGCAGTTTCTGTTTTTTTGCAAAAAAACGAAGCATTTTTATGCCGGCCTCCGTGACAAAAAACGCCCGCCCCGGGCCGAAGGGAGTATGCCTTCGCGCATAGGGACGCGCGCCCTTCCGCGCAGCTCCCCCGGCGGGAGCGCCGGGGGGTCGTTCCCTTGTGAAAGCGCAAAAGCGGATGAAAAGCCCATGGCCTGAACCCTGCGTCCCGGCAATGACGGCCGATGTGCCCGGTCAATTGAAAACACCCATGGAGCAGGCCCGCGGGACGAATCAATTCCTCCCCGGATTTTGCCTTCTCTCTTGAAAATCCTCCCACGGAGGACTATAATAGACGCAGCCAAACAAAATCGGAAGGCGGATAAATTGGTGTTTGAAGTTTTCGAACACATTGCGTTACCACTGTAGGGGCGGATATTATCCGCCCGAAACGTTCCGGTTTTTGAGCATTTCCGGTGAATGCGCGTGCTATCCATGCGGTAGGGTTGCGGGCGGATAATATCCGCCCCTACGGTGATCGTGTTGTAAACACCAATTTGTCAATTGTTAATTGTCAATGCCAATCAAGAGTTGAAATGTCGAAATTATGCTGTCATCCCGAGCATAGCGTAAGCGATTTTCAATTTTCAGGATTGCCGGTGGCAATCCTACAATAATAATGGCGAAGCGAAGTCGAGGGATCTTGGCACTGAATTGACTGCAAATGAGAACGAAGTGCGCAGATCCTTCGACTCGCTTCGCTCGCTCAGGATGACAAAGATTTACCTTTTTTCATGGCAATGACACCTTATTCAACTGTTTACCACGTTTTCTGTCGTTTTTTACCTGGTTCAACTATTGATTCGCATTGTCAATTATAAACACCAATTGATCGCTTCATGCCGCGCAAGGGGGGCTTTGCTTGAAAAAGAGAGCGAGGAAACGGTTCCTCAGCAAATATGACGGGAAAAAATACGGCTGGTTTCTGATGTGCCGGGACTTTGTGCTGATGCTGGCGGGGGTGTCGCTGCTGTTCAGTCTGCTGGTGGGGGTGTCCCGGGTGGACGGAACCTCCATGGCTCCAACCCTTCGGGACGGGCAGCCGGTGTTTTTTACCAGGGTGAACCTGCGCTACAGCCGGGGGGACGTGGTATACGCCCGGATGCCCTCAGGAGAGAACTATGTCAAGCGGGTCGTGGCCCTGGAGGGGGACGTGGTGGAGCTGCGGGACGGGACGCTGTATATCAACGGCGTACCCGAGGACAACCCCCACGCCCACGGAACCACCCAGCCCCAGGAGGGCATCGTGGAATATCCCTACACCGTGGGCGAGGATATGGCCTTTCTGGTGGGGGACAACCGGGAGGGCAGCGTGGACTCCAGAACCTTCGGAGCCCTCCCCTTCAGCAGCATCCGGGGAAAATTGATTGGATATGGAGGATAAAGCCATGCTGACCGATGTATTTGCCGTAGTGATGATCCCCTTCCTGGGGACGGTTTTGGGCTCCGCCTTTGTGTTTTTCATGAAGGACGGGATGAACCGCTCCTTACAGCGCTCCCTCACGGGCTTTGCCGCCGGCGTGATGGTGGCGGCCTCGGTGTGGAGCCTGATTATCCCCGCCATGGAGATGGCGGAGGATCTTGGGAGGCTGGCCTTTGCCCCCGCCTTTGTGGGCGTGTGGCTGGGCTTTGCCTTTCTGCTGGCTTTGGACCGGTGGATTCCCCACCTGCACATAAACAGCGACTGCCCTGAGGGAAAGGCCTGCGGCCTGGGCAGGAGCAGCATGCTGGTGCTGGCTGTGGCCATGCACAACCTGCCCGAGGGCATGGCCGTGGGCGTGGTGGCCGCGGGCTGGCTCACGGGGAACAGCGGCATCGGAGCCGCGGCGGCCACGGCGCTGTCCCTGGGCATCGCCCTGCAGAACCTGCCCGAGGGAGCCATCATCTCCATGCCCCTCAAGTCCGCCGGACTGTCCCGGGGCCGGGCCTTTCTCTACGGGGCGGCCTCCGGCGTGGTGGAGCCCCTGGGGGCGGTGCTGACGATCCTTCTGGCGGGGCTGGTGGTACCGCTGCTGCCCTACTTCCTGGGCTTCGCGGCGGGAGCCATGCTCTACGTGGTGGTGGAGGAGCTGATCCCGGAGATGTCCGAGGGCGAGCACTCCAACATCGGCACCATCGCCTTCGCCCTGGGCTTTACCCTGATGATGATGCTGGACGTAGCCCTGGGGTGATAGTCAGTGGACAGTGAACAGTTTACAGTGGACAGTTAAGGAGTCCCTTCGGGACAATTAAAAAATGTGCTTATCGGGTTAACTCAGCAAGGCGGAAAAGCGGTGTTTGCCGGGATGCTATCGTAGGGGCGGCTATTAGCCGCCCGCAGCCTTCCGGTTCTGAAAGCACTGCGTTCTAACGGAAATACGTAAGAATTGGAACGTCCCGGGCGGCTAATAGCCGCCCCTACGGTGGCGTTTGCAATCCTCCAGGCACCAATTTATCTGGAAGCTGAGTCAAGCCGATAAGCATATTACATTTCCAGGTAAAATGAGACGTTAGCCGACATCATTATTTCAATTCCATCCCCGAAGGGGATACCACAACTGTCCACTGTCCACTATCAACTGTCAACTATAGCCGTGCGTAAAACACGAATTTTTCCCTTCCCTGACTTCAAGAAAAATGCCCCCTCGGGTGAGGGGGCAAATGTTATCTCTTTTTGGAGCGGAAATCGCCGCGGGAATCAAAGAGGAAGAACGCGGCGGCGTTGATGGCGAGATTTGCCAGAAGCGCCAGGGCGGCCTGCCAGATCAGGCATTTCACCGCCCGCCAGAGCATGGCCTGCACCTCCATGCCCCGGAAGGACATCATCATAAATACCATGACCGCCGTGAGCACCAGCCCCAGACCGCCCAGCACGATGCCGCTGAGCTTCTGGGTGAAGCGCCAGGCCTGGACGCTGCCCATGCCGAAATAGCACCGGTAGCCCAGGTAGTGGTTGGCCTCCTTGGGGGCCAGGAACAGGTAGGTAAGGCCCAGCAGGATCAGCAGCACGGGGCCGATCATCACTGCGATCCGGCAGACCAGCTCGATCTTGCCGAATACGGTATCCAGCTCCGGCAGCAGCGCCGCCGGGTCAAAGCCGTCCATCAGCTCCTTGATGGAGTCAATGCTGAGGGAGGGCGTGGTTTCTGTGTTCATTATTTTTCCTCCAGGAACTTGCTGATTTCCCGCATGAAGCTCTCCGCGTCCTGGAACCGGTGGTAGATGGAGGCGAAGCGGATGTAGGCCACCTCGTCCAGGGGCTTCAGGCGCTCCATGACCATTTCACCCAGCTTGTCCGTGGAGATCTCCCGCTCCAGGGTGTTCTGGATGGTCTGCTCGATCTCGGTGGTGATCCGATCCAGGTCGGTCACATCCACCTTCCGTTTGTCAAAGGCGCGGATCATGGAATTGAGAATCTTGTTGCGGTCAAAGCTCTGCCGGGAGCCGTTGCGCTTGACCACGATGATGGGCAGAGTCTCCACCACCTCGTAGGTGGTAAACCTTCTCAGGCACCGGGTACACTCCCTGCGCCGGCGGATGCTGATTCCGTCCTCAGAGTGCCGGGAATCCACGACCTTGCTGTCCTGATCACCGCAAAACGGGCATTTCATGGCATTGCTGCCCCCTTTTTGTATACTATTCCCTGATTATAGCAGAAATTGCGGAAAGTGTCCAGTGTTTTTTCCCTTGCA
Organism: uncultured Clostridia bacterium; assembly: GCA_945949735.1. GTDB lineage: Bacteria > Bacillota > Clostridia > Oscillospirales > Oscillospiraceae > Faecousia. The sequence continues at coordinate 5,651 of CAMFFO010000100.1, forward strand.
ATAAGGCCTGCTTTGGGGTAAAGTAAGGGAGAATCAAATGGGCACTTCAACAGCCCGACAAATTGGTGTTTGTCGGGCTGTTTTGGGAACGTTGCAAAAACACTGTAGGGGAGGCATTGATGCCTCCCGGCGGAGAAACGTCCCGTTTTTTCGCACCGTTAGGCGAAAACGCACCGTGTACGCGGGAGGCATGAATGCCTCCCCTACAGTAAGGACGATGTGCGTTTGATTCTTTCAAACACCAATTTGCCGTTTTCCTGTGAACGGATCGAACAAAGGAGATTTTATGAAAACAAGGCATTGGTATTGGATCTGGGGCGCGATGTTTATTGTGTGCGCGGCGTTGGGCTTTCTCCGGCAGGAGCAGGAATCCCCCGGCTGGTGGTATACGGCGGTGAGCGTCCTGTTTTTCCTGCCCCCGGCGGCCATTCTGGCGCGCTCCCGGAAGGAGGGGGACATCCGCAGCCTCAAAACCCTGCGGTATCTGGCCGGCGCGTCCCTGGGGATCACCGCGCTGGGGCTGGTTCTGAATTTTCTGTCCGTCCGCTGGGGGGAGACCGCGGGGGATATTCTCCACAGCATCCTTGCAGTCGTCTCCACCCCAATGATGGCCAGCGGCTTCTGGGCCCTGAGCCTGTTCCTCTGGGCCTGCCTCTGGGTCGCCTCAGGCAGCCCGAGCAAGCAAGCTCCCCCCACCCGGGATCGATAAATTGGTGTTTGAAAAAATGCTGTCATTGCGAGACCAGTGCGCACACTGGTCGTGGCAATCCCCCGGTTGAATGGAACCAGGTAACGATTACCACCAAGAAACGCAGCGATTCCCATTTTTCTGGGTAGTTTTCGATACATTTTCCCTCTAAGTGAGGGGATTGCCACACCACTTAAGCGGACTGGTTCGCAATGACAGGAAACTTCGAGGCGAAGCCGTTCAAACACCAATTTGCCGCGCTGCCGTGTTCACCCGATAGGGGCAGATATGCAGCTGCCGGGGCATACGCCCCGGCGCGTTGTTGGCATTGAGACGCTCCGGCGAAAAACGCCGCGGGATTTGCTGGGCGTTAGTTCAGCGGCATGGGCTCAGAGGTCAGAACTGTGATTCGGGTGAAATAGGGATTAAAGGAGAAGCCCCAATCCCATTCCAGGGAATGGCACAGGCAGGCGTAGGCATCGAAGGAATACGGCTCGGAGAAAATGATGGTAACATCCGTCTCCCCTTCTGCGGAATTACGCATTTTCAAATCAAAGACGGTTGCAAGCTCCCAGTTCCCCTGCAAATCCCGCAGATAAATCCCCCACTGGTCAAGGTTGCCGGAGGTTCGGTCAGTTACCGATAAATGCAGAGTCGCAGACACGCAGTCAACAACGGGCTTGTCCATCAGCAGCGCCGTTCCTCCGGTATCCAGCACGCCGTTGTTGCGGGTGTAGGGAACGTGGATATTCGACCATTCGCTGGATATCTGCTGCTGCGTAAGTTCCTTTTCCCATCTGAGCAGATTGCCGCGCACGCTTTGAAATTCGTAACGCCGGCTGTCAATTGTATGCGTGCCGGTAAGCATTGCCCCATCCGGCGAAAAATAGTAGGCTTTCCCGTCGATTTTCTGCCAGCCGGTGAACATTTTTCCACCGGTAGAGAAGTAATAAGTGCTCCCGTTGATCTTCTGCCAGCCGGTGCGCATTTTTCCGCCGTCGGAGAAGTAATAGGTGTGCCCGTCTATTCTCTGCCAGCCGGTGACCATGCTCCCGTCATCGTCGAAATAATAGTAGCTCCCATCCTCCTGGAGCCAGGAGCTGGACAGCTTTTTCCCGTACCAAAGATAGTAGGAATAGTCCCCGTCCCTGACGCGCCAACCGCTGCGGCTCGCCACAATGGCCAGCACAACGGCAGCAAGCACGACAGCCAACGCAATCGTATTCGCGGGAATCCATTTTCTTTTCCGCATTGCCCCGGTGTTCGGTTTGGGTTGGGGCAATGGCTTCGGTACGGGCTGAGGCTCCGGCTCGCGCCGGGGCAAAGGCTTCGGTGCGGGTTGAGGCTCCGGCT
>CAMFFO010000101.1 GCA_945949735.1 uncultured Clostridia bacterium
TACCTGTCATTGCGAGACCAGTGCGCACACTGGTCGTGGCAATCCCCCGGTTAGATGGAAAATGTATCGACAACTGCCCCACAGAGCGGGAAAACCTTGCGATTTTTGGCAGAAATCGTTACCTGGTTCCTCTCAACGGGGGGATTGCCACGCCAGTGTGCGCACTGGCTCGCAATGACAGGTAATTTTGGTCACAGCCCGACAAACACCAATTTGCACGTGAGTAACCCTCACCCATTTTGAAGCACGCAAACCTTGACAATACCATCTGCAAATACTGTACCTAAGACCACCGCGGTTTTCCCTCATCGGCAATTGGCGCCCACCAAGGGAAAACCGCGGCGTTTCTTTTTCCCTCACAGCACCGTCATCATATTGTAGTGCCGCAGCAGGCGGACATCCTCCTTGGTGACCTTCAGCATTCTGAGCAGCTTTTCATCCTCGCTCAGCCGCTTGCGGGAGAAGAGCATCTTGATGGCAACAGGCATCATGGGGCTGGAGGAGAGGCCCGTGAACAGCCCCCATTTCACGTCGGAGCTGGTGTAGGCCGCCATGATCTGACCGTAGGCCCTCTCGATGGGGGAATTCTGATTGGTCAATGCCAGATTGGAAATGGCATCGTAGTGCTCCATAAAGCCATAATAAGTAGTACCGCAGTTCTGGTAGCTGGCAAAATCCGAAAAATCCATGTACGCCATAATCTTATACCGGTGATCCGTTCCCACGGTCTGCACGTCGAACACCCCCGGCACGATTCGGTTATACCGCCCGTCAAAGTAGTAAGAATAGAACTGGGTCAGTCCGCTGAAAAAGACCGGATGTGCCCCCTGATCCCGGATGGGCACCCGCTCCGGGGTGCAGTAGAGCAGCTGCTCTACATGGATGTTCAGGGCCCGGGAGATTTCATAAATGGTTTCAATATCCAGAACAATTTCCCCGGTCTCGTATTTGGAAAGGGTGGACTTGTTCTTGCACACAATCCGTGCCAGCTCCTCCAGGGTCATATTCCTGGATTTTCGGAAGGTGCGGATTTTTTTCCCGATTTCATAGCTGATCTCGCCCATGGCAAAGCCTCCAAAGTTTCTTCAAAATCAACAAACCCATGATTTCCGGTGTTTTTACGCACCGTACTAAACTGAGAATACCACATTGTTTTCAAAAAGTCTATTCAAAAGAAACATAATCCGAAAAAAGTTTCTTTTAGAGAAACCTTCTTTGGTTTGCGTTGGGAACCGTTTTCCGGTACGATGAACCCATCATTTCTCGGAAGGGGTGCCCCATATGAAACGCAATCTCACGGCAAAGGAAACCATCACCATCACCAGTATGCTCTTCGGCATGTTCTTCGGCGCGGGCAATCTGATTTTCCCCGCCATGCTGGGCGTTCAGGCAGGCAGCAATTTCTGGAGCGCCTTCGCGGGGGTATTCATCACCGCGGTAGGCATCCCCATGCTGGCGGTGGTGGCCCTGGGCATCAGCCGCAGCGAGGGCGTTGTGGAGCTGGCCGGAAAAGTTTCCCGGAAGTACAGCCTGTTCTTCTGCACGCTGCTGTACCTCACCATCGGCCCCCTCTTCGCCATTCCCCGGTGCGCAAGCACCTCCTTCACCGTGGGCGCGGTGAACCTGCTCCCGGAAGGCAGCGAAACAATGTATCTTGCCATTTTCTCTGCGATCTTCTTTGCCATCGTGCTGCTGTTCTCCCTGAAGCCCAGCGGTATTATGACCTGGATCGGAAAGTTCCTGAACCCGTTGTTTTTGGTGTTCCTGGCGATACTCGTCATCGCCGCCCTGGCAAAGCCTCTGGCCTCCCTGGGGGAAATCACCCCGGCGGAAGGCTACGCCGCCTCCGGCGCAGCCTTCTTCAAGGGCTTCCTGGAGGGCTACAATACCCTGGACGCCCTGGCGGGCCTGGCTTTCGGCATTGTGGTCATTGACGTGGTGCGGGAACACGGCGTGAAGGAGCCGGGCCGCATCGCCGTCAACACCGCCCGGGCCGGTATCTTCAGCTGCCTGTTCATGGGCCTCATCTACCTGTTCATCACGCTGGTGTCCGCCCAGAGCGCGCCCATATGCGCTGGCTGCACCAACGGCGGCGAAGCGCTTGGCGTCATAGCGGATTCCTATTTCCACGCCCTGGGTGCCATCCTCACAGCGGCCATCGTCACCTTCGCCTGCCTCAAAACCGCCATCGGTCTTGTGACCAGCTGCTCCAAGGCGTTCGTGGATATGTTCCCCAAGGGGCCGGGGTACAGGACCTGGGCCATCCTTTTCAGCGCTGCCTCCTTCGGCATCGCGAATTTCGGTCTGAACTCCATCGTGGCCTGGTGCGTCCCGGTGCTCATGTTCCTGTATCCTCTGGCCATTACTCTGATCCTGCTGGCCCTCTTCGGAAAGTTTTTCGGCCACAGCAGAACCGTCTATGTCTGGACCACCGGCTTCACCCTCATCGCCGCGATTTTTGACATGATCGGCGTGGTTTCCGGCATGACTCCCGAGAGCACGGTTCTCGCCGCTCTGACAGCCTTCGCCCAAAGGATTATTCCCTTCTTCAGTCTGGGCCTGGGCTGGGTATGCCCCGCAGCCATTGGCTTTTTGATCGGTATGCTCCTGCGGAAAAAGGAGCAGTAACTCAAAAAAAGAATTTTGCGGAGATAAACTGGTTTTTAGAATTGACAATTGACAATTAACAATTAAGGAATCCCTTCGGGATGATTTTAAAATATTTATGCTGAAAATACTGCGTTATTATTTCAGAATCGTCCCGTAGGGACACAATAATTGTCAATTTTCAATTGTCAATTGTCAATTCGGCGAAGCCGTTCAAACAACAATTTACGCCCAACTCCTGCTTCCTTTCGGCCGTGTACTTCCAGGGCGTACATCTGTCTTTTTCACAGATTCCGTAATTGAATAAACTTGTATTTTGGAACAAATTCCAAAAAATGCATCTCAATCTGTTTTTTGTTGACTTTCCCATAGGATTGCCATATAATTTCCATGTTCAACTGCGGTAAAGATGCCGCATACCCCCGGGTATGCGGCGTTTTTTTATTCAGATTGATGAAAGAGAGGATGAATCTTATGCTGGATACCATCGCGAAAATCAACGGCATTCTCAACGGCATAGTCTGGGGCTGGCCCGCCCTGATCCTGCTGGCCTTCGTGGGCGTGCTGACCACCTGCCTGACAAAGTTCTTCCAGATCAGCCACTTCGGCCACTGGATGAAGCAGACCATCGGCGCCATTTTTCAGGACAGCAAGGTCGTGAAGCATACCGGCGACCACTCCATTTCCCAGTTTCAGAGCCTCTGCACCGCCCTTGCCGCTACCGTGGGCACGGGCAACATTGTAGGCGTCTCCGGCGCTATTCTGGTGGGCGGCCCGGGAGCCGTGTTCTGGATGTGGCTGATCGCCTTCTTTGGCATGATGACCAACTACTCCGAAAATGTACTGGGCATCTACTACCGCCGTAAAAATGAGAAAGGCGAGTGGAGCGGCGGCGCCATGTACTATCTCCGGGATGGCCTGGGGGCCAAACGGGGCTGCAAATGGCTGGGCAAGGCCTTGGCCGCGCTGTTCTCCGTGTTCTGCTTCCTGGCGGCCTTCGGCATCGGCAACATGACCCAGGTCAATTCCATCGCGGGAAATATGCAGGCCGTGTTCCATGTTCCCGGCTGGGTCACCGGCATTGTGATCCTTGTTCTGTGCGGCCTTGTCATCGTAGGCGGTCTGAAACGGGTCGCCTCGGTAACGGAAAAAATCGTCCCCTTCATGGTGATCTTCTACATTGTGGGCACGGTTGTCATCATTGCCATGAATTTCCGGACGCTTCCGGCGGTTTTCGCCTCCATCTTCCGGGGCGCCTTCGCCATGAAGGCCGCCGGCGGCGCGGTGGTTGGTTACGGAATCAAGCTTGCCATTGAACAGGGCATGAAGCGGGGCGTATTCTCTAACGAAGCGGGCCTCGGCTCCTCCGTCATGGTGCATTCCAGCTCCAATGTCCGGGAGCCGGTACGCCAGGGTATGTGGGGCATCTTCGAGGTGTTCGCCGATACCATGATCGTCTGCACCCTCACCGCCTGCACCATTCTGTCCTCGGGCCTGGTGGATCTGCAGACCGGCGCTGCCGTGGCGGAGTACCAGGGAGTCGCCATCAATAATTCCAACATCGTCAGCACCGTGTTTTCCATGCACTTCGGCAAGCTGGGCGGCGCGTTCATCGCCATTGCCATTATGCTCTTCGCCTATTCCACGGTTCTGGGCTGGAGCCACTACGGTTCCAAGGCCGCCGAGTTCCTCTTCGGCACCAAATTCACCACAGTGTACCGCGTTATTTTCGTGGCGGCTACCTTTGGCGGTGCGGTGATGAGCGCTAACCTGGCCTGGGACATTGCCGACACCCTCAACGGCATGATGATGATCCCCAACCTGATCGGCGTCATTGTCCTTTCCCCCGTGGTTTGCCGGATCACCAAGAACTATGTGGATCGGAAGCTCAAAGGTAAGGATGTGGAGCCCATGCTCTCCGCAGTCCCCGAAATTCAGGCGGAGCACGCCGGAGAAGTTCTCTCCGGAGCGGAATAATCCACATATTTTTCAGCGGATTTCCGGGGGTTTTCACCGTTTTTCACAAAGTTGCCCCATCCTGTCAAAAAGCGTTGACAACCCCCGGATGCCGTGGTAGTATTTAGAAAAATTGAATCGCTTGATAGAGGTGCGGTACTCATCAGTACCCTCCGGCAAGGTCGTGCAGCCGCCGGAGGCGAAAGGGATCGCCGCCGAAGCGTGGGAAGGCTGCCCGGCCGACCCCCGCTGGGCCGTCAGAGAATATCTGCCGGACTGTCACAAAGACCTTGTGAAGCGCTATCAATGGCTGTTCGGTACGCGTCTACTGCGCCATGCCGCATTCCCATGAACCGCTTGACAAAGCGGTTCATTTTTTATTTCCCCACCGGGAGGGTATTCCCGGAATCGAAATGAGAGGTTGACCATTATGAAAAAGATTCTGTCCATCATCCTTGCCCTGACAATGCTCCTGTCCCTGACCGCCTGCGGCAAGACCGAGTCCAAGGCCGCTGTGTCCGACATCCCCGGCCTGGAGGACGGTGTGTTCACCGTGGGTATGGAGTGTGCCTACGCTCCCTACAACTGGACTCAGACCGATGACTCCAACGGAGCCGTGCCCATCTCCAACGTACCCGGCGCCTATGCCAACGGCTATGATGTGATGATCGCCAAGAAGATCTGCGAGGCCAACGGCTGGGAGCTGGAGATCGTTTCCAGCGCATGGGATTCCCTGACCCCCGCCGTTCAGTCCAAGACCATGGATGCCAACATCGCCGGTCAGTCCATGACTGCCGACCGGATGGCCGAGGTGGACATGGCAGGTCCCTACTACTACGCCACCATCGTCTGCGTCACCACCAAGGACAGCCCTTATGCTTCCGCGAAGTCCATTGCCGATCTCGCCGGCGGCAAGTGCACCGCCCAGTCCGGCACCATCTGGTATGACTCCTGCCTGCCTCAGATCGAAGGTGTCGAGCTGCTGGCCCCCGCGGATACCGCTCCTGCCATGATCATGTCCCTGCAGACCGGCACCGTGGATTTCATCTGCACCGATATGCCCACCGCCATGGGCGCCGTTGCCAAGGATGATAGCCTGGTGATTCTGGACTTCTCCGGTACTGACGGCGACTTCCAGTTCGCAAGCGAAGAGGAGCGGGCCGAGAACGTGAACATCGGCATCTCCGTGCTGAAGGGCAACACCGCTCTGAAGGACGCCATTGACGCGGTGCTCTCCCAGATGACTGTAGAGGACTTCAACGCTCTGATGGACGAAGCCATTTCCGTCCAGCCCGAAATCTGATGATTCTTCCGTCATCCGGCCATTGCAGGCCGGATGACGGAAGCTGTTTCTTTGAAAGGAGTGCCCCATGGACAAGCTGATCAAGCTGGGCCAGGACATGGCCGAGCTTTGGAGCAAATATTCCGCAATGTATTTAAATGGTGTGAAGAACACCCTGATCCTGGCCCTGGTGGCCACGGCCATCGGCTGTGTCATCGGTCTTGTTTGCGGTATTCTCAATACCATTCCCTATTCGAAAAGCGACTCTCCCCTGAAGCGGTTCGTGCTGAAGCTGATCCGGGTTCTGGTTCGGATTTACGTTGAGGTGTTCCGGGGCACCCCCATGGTGCTGCAGGCGGTGTTTATCTTCTACGGCCTGCCCTACTTCACCGATAACGCCATGCGCTTCAACAGCGTCTGGGTGGCGGCCATCCTGATCGTCTCCATCAACACCGGCGCCTACATGGCCGAATCCGTCCGGGGCGGCATCATCTCCATCGACCCAGGCCAGACCGAGGGCGCCAAGGCCATCGGCATGACCCATGTACAGACCATGCTGAACGTGATCCTGCCCCAGGCCCTGCGCAACATCATGCCCCAGATCGGCAACAACTTCATTATCAACGTGAAGGACACCTCCGTCATGTTCATCATCAGCTTTACGGAGTTCTTCGCCTTCCATCGCTACATCACCGGTGTGAACAATATGTACTTCCCCTCCGCTGCCATTGAGATGATCGGCTACCTGACCATGACATTGGTTGCTTCCTTCCTGCTGCGGTGGCTGGAGCGGAAGATGGACGGCAATGACAACTACGAGTTGGTGCAGACCGACCAGCTCACCATGACTGCCGGAACCTACAGCCATCCCGGCAAAGGCTCCCCCTACGACGAGCGGAGCCGGGAATTCAGCAAGACGAGAGGAGGCCGCTGAAAATGGGAAACGAGATTCTGCAGGTGAATCACCTCTCCAAATCCTTCGGCACCCATGAGGTTCTGCGGGACATCGACTTCACCGTAAGGAAGGGTGACGTGACCTCCATCATCGGCGCCTCCGGCTCCGGCAAGAGCACCCTCCTGCGGTGCATCAATCTGCTGGAAAACCCCACCTCCGGTGAAATTCTCTACCATGGCCAGAACGTGTTGGCCCAGGGCTTCAATCCCGCGGCCTATCGCTCCCATGTGGGCATGGTGTTCCAGTCCTTCAACCTGTTCAACAACATGACGGTGCTGGACAACTGCGTGGTGGGCCAGGTCAAGGTTCTGAAGAAAAACAAGGAGGAAGCCCACGCCCATGCCATGGAGTACCTGGAGAAGGTGGGCATGGCTCCCTTCATCAAGGCCAAGCCCCGGCAGCTCTCCGGCGGCCAGAAGCAGCGGGTGGCCATCGCCCGGGCCCTGGCTATGGACCCGGAGGTGCTGCTCTTTGACGAACCCACCTCCGCCCTGGACCCGGAAATGGTGGGCGAGGTGCTTACCGTTATGCGAAGTCTGGCTGCCGAAGGTATGACCATGCTGGTGGTCACCCATGAAATGGCCTTCGCCCGGGACGTGAGCAACCACGTAGTCTATATGTCGGGCGGTGTCATCTGCGAGGAGGGCGCGCCCCGGGAGGTATTCGGAAATCCTCAAAAACAGGAAACCCGGGATTTTCTCTCCCGGTTCCGCAACAGCTAAGCGCTTACAGCCATTTTCCCAGATCTTTGTATTCCTCCCCCCACTGGCAACTGTCAGTTTCGATCGGAAGAAATACAAATTGGTGTTTGAAAAATAATGCTGTCATTGCGAGACCAGTGCGCACACTGG
>CAMFFO010000102.1 GCA_945949735.1 uncultured Clostridia bacterium
ACAGGGCGGCCTCGGCGGTGGGCAGCATATAGTGCACCCGGTCGTCGGTGGGGTTCGCGATCTTGTAGACCTCGTCGGCAAACTTGGGGAACTGTCCGGCAGTCTCGCCGCACATATACTCCAGCATATGGGGCGGCAGGATGAATTCGTAGCCGTCGGCAATGTGGGTGTCGATGAAGTAGTTCAGCAGCGCCCACTCCAGCCGCGCGCCCATGCCGGTGTACATCCAGTTGCCCGCGCCCGCCAGCTTCACGCCCCGCTCATAATCGATGAGGCCGAGATTCTGGCACAGATCCACATGGTGCTTGGGTTCAAAGTCGAAGGAGTGCTTCTCGCCCACATAGCGCAGGGGCTCATTGTTCTCCTTGCCCCCGGGCAGCAGGTCGGGGTCGGGCAGGTTCGGCAGGCTCAGCATGGCGGTCTTGAACTGAACCTGAAGCTCCGCCAGTTCTGCCAGCTCGTCAGCCACGTCCTTGTCCAGCTGCACGGACTGGGCGTTGTTGGCCGCAATGGCCGCGTCGATGGCGGAGGTGTCCTCGCCCCGCTTTTCCAGGCCCTTCTTCTGGCCGAAGAGCTTGCCGTTTTCCTTGCTGAGCTTGTTTTTCTGGGCGGTCTTGCCCTCGGAGGCGGTTTTCAGCCCGCGGATCCGCTCATCCAGCACCAGGATCTTGTCCACGGTGGCGTCGCAGTCCACCTCCTTGGCCTTCAGACCGGCCTTGACCGCGTCGGGGTTTTCCTTGATTTTCTTGATATCCAGCATTCTTTACTTACCTCTTTTATACAGTTTATATTGTATTTGTGCTTATCGGCTTTCCTCAGGCATTCGACAAATTGTTGTTTGGCGAGATGCTACCGTAGGGGCGGCTATTAGCCGCCCGCAACCTATCGCCTTTGAAAGCGCCCCATTCTATCGAAAACGCTCAAAATTCGGAACCTTTCGGGCGGCTATTAGCCGCCCCTACGGTAGCAACGCAAGGTGTTTGGAAATCTGCAAACACCAATTTGTCTGTTTGCTGAGTTAAGCCGATAAGCATATATTGTTTTTAGTTGACAGCGGACAGTTAAGGTGATTTTATTTGTTCCGCAGGGACACCGCAACTGTCCACGAACAACTCTCCACTGGTTTTATCCTTCAATATATCCGCTGGGCTTGCGGGGGATGATGATCATGCAGGCGATGTACAGCAGGATGCCGAAGCCCCAGATCAGGCTGACGATGGCCCACAGTACCCGCACCACCGTGGGGTCGATGCCGAAGTACTCCGCGACTCCCGCGCAGACGCCGTCCAGCATCTTTCCCTCAGAGGCTTTGTACAGTTTTCTCGATTTATCCATTTTTGTTCCTCCTCTATTTCTCCAGCTTCATCAGCGCGTCCAGGAGCTTCTGCAGATCCTCCTGACCGTAGAATTCCAGTTCAAACCGGCCCTTGCGCTTACCGTTGACGATCTTCACGCCCCGGCCCAGATGCTTTGAAAGGCTCTTTTCGCACTCGGCCACATAGTCCACCTTCAGCACCGGTTCCTGGGGCTGTGGAGCGGGTTCCTTTTCCATGTTCTTGCACAGGGTTTCCGTCTGCCGCACGGATAAGCTGAGGGCAATGACCTTTTTCGCGGCGTCCAGCTGCTTTTTCTCGCTTTTCAGTGACGCAATGGCCCTGGCGTGTCCGGCGGTGAGACTGCCGGAGCGCACCAGCTCCAGCACCTCGGGGTTCAGGCTCAGCAGCCGCAGGGCGTTTGCCACGGCGGGGCGGGACTTGCCCACCCGGGACGCGGCCTCCTCCTGGGTCAGGCCGTAGTCCTCCATGAGGCTCTTATAACCCAGGGCTTCTTCCACGGGGTTTAAGTCCTGACGCTGGAGGTTTTCGATCAGGGCCAGCTCCATGGCCTTCCGGTCGTCGGCGTCGATGACCACCACGGGAACCTCGCTGAGCTTGGCCAGCCTTGCCGCCCGCCAGCGGCGTTCGCCCGCGATGATCTGGTAGTAGCCCGTGGGCATTTCCCGGACGGTCAGGGGCTGGATCAGTCCGTGTACCCGGATGGATTCCGCCAGGTTCTCCAGCTCCTCCGGGTCAAAGTCTTTGCGGGGCTGGTCGGGGTTGGGCTCCACCTTGTAAATGGGCAGGCTCTGGTAGGCGCTTTTCTCCTGGGGCTCCTCGGCGAAGTCCCCCAGCAGGGCTCCCAAACCCTTGCCCAAGCCTTTTTGAGATGCCATTACGCGTTTCCTCCCATGAGTTTTCTGTAAATTTCCTCGGCCATCTGCTTGTAAGCCAGGCTCCCCCGGCTGATCCGGTCATAGACCGTCACCGGAACCCCATGGCTTGGGGCCTCCGCCAGACGGATGTTCCGGGGGATCACCGTGGAGAACACCTTCCCGGGGAAGTGCCGCCGCACCTCCTGGGCCACCTGGGCGGAGAAATTGGTTCGGCCGTCAAACATGGTCAGAGCTACGCCGAAGATCTCCAGCCGGGGATTCAACCGTTTTTTCACCATGCGCAGGGTTGCCATCAGATCACTGAGGCCCTCCAGGGCGTAGTATTCGCACTGCACCGGCACCAGGATGCTGTCCGCAGCGCAGAGGCCGTTCAGCGTCAGCAGCTCCAAGGACGGGGGACAGTCGATGAAGATGACATCGTAATCTCCCCGGATGGGCTGGAGGCTCTTTTCCAGCTGCCGCTCCCGGTGATCCACGCCGATGAGCTCCACCGTGGCGCCCGCCAGATCCGACGCCGCGGGAAGCACGTCGCCGTAGGGGGTGGACACCACCGCTTCCCGGGGATCCACGCCGTTGATGGTCACGTCATAGACGCTGTAGCGGATGCGGCGCTTGTCCACGCCCATGCCGGAGGTGGCGTTGGCCTGGGGGTCAAAGTCGCACAGCAGCACCCGCAGGCCCAGGTCATGCAGAGCGGCCGTCAGATTTACGGCGGTGGTGGTTTTTCCCACGCCGCCCTTCTGATTGACCACCGCGATTATCTTTCCCATTTTCTTCTCCTCTAACAAATTCCTTGTTTCACGTGAAACATTTTTGCCGTCCGGACTGCAATCCGGGGGATGAATGTTTCACGTGAAACATTCATTCCGCGGCGGAGGTTTCCGTTCCGGTTGCCGAAGTGGTTTCCATGGTGGAGTAATTCTGCCCCCGGGCGGGCTTCCTGGACTGCTGGATGAGCCGAAGGGAAACCAGGCCCAGCGCAATGCACCCGATCACCAGCAGAACAACAAGGGCAGTCAGCCACCGGCAGCGACGCCGCAGACGCTTCACCTGCTCCTCCGCGGAAGGGGGGAGCTTCATCCGGGCGGGCTTCCTGGCAGCCGCGGAAGCCCTTGGGCGGGGCAGGGAGATGGGCGTGCCGGGGCTCACGGGATGCCGCTCCATGTCCTCCAGACAGGAATTGCAGAAAACCTGCCCTTCCTCCAGATCCCGTCCACATTTCAAACAGCCCATGCCGTCACCTCCCAAGCGTGTTCCGCATTATTGTACAACATTTTCTCCGCTTCGTAAAGAGGAAGGAAGAAAATAATTGACAAACAGGTTATCGGCATTCATAAGCTGCACAGCAAATTGGTGTTTGTCGGGCTAACGGAAAGCAATACCTTCCCCCGGGGGGAAGGTGCCCCGAAGGGGCGGATGAGGAATGGCGAAACCTGAAATTTTCCGCAGCGGTAGGAATTACGGTACAACATTTGGACGAATTTCGAAGAATTGGGACTACTCAGTATTCTACAGCGGTCGCCGTTCCTCATCCACCGCTTCGCGGTCCCCCTTCCCCCCGGGGGAAGGTATTTTCCTGTCATCAGCCCTACAAACAACAATTTGTTTAACTTACTAAAACCGATAGTCTGATTTGCAGTTCAGAAATACGCCATCTGTAGGGCTTATGGCATGGCATAGGCCGCCAACGTCCGACAGAGGACACGCTGCGTTTTCCGGGGAATGCTACCGCTCTATCCCATAACGTGAGCGGCGCGGCCATGACCGCGCCCTACAGAGCGTGCGGGAAAACATTTCCCGGGTGAGCTTATGAAAGCCGATAACCAAAATTGGCGTTCGTAGAGATGTGGGCGAAATGATACCTTCCCCCGGGGGGAAGGGGGACCGCGAAGCGGTGGATGAGGAACGGCGACCGCTGCAGATTACCGAATCGTCCCTATTTTTCGGAATGTGCTTATCGGGTCAACTCAGCAGTACGGCAAATTGGTGTTTGTAGATTTCCAAACACGTTGCATTGCTGCCGTAGGGGCGGCTATTAGCCGCCCGAAAACGTTCAAGTTTCTGAGCGTTTCCGATAAACGGAAGCACTTTCGTTGACGAAACAAAAGCGGGCGGCTAATAGCCGCCCCTACGATAGCATCCCGGCAAACACCAATTCGTAGGCTTGCGGATTGACGTCGATCTGCATAAAAAACCCCGCCGCTGAGGGGTTACAGCGACGGGGGAAGGGAGGTATCGAATTTAGCCGCCGAACACGCTGAGCAGGAAGCCTGCGGCGATGGCGGAGCCGATAACGCCGGCCACGTTGGGGCCCATGGCGTGCATCAGAAGGAAGTTCGAGGGGTTGTTCTTCTGGCCCACGGTGTTGGCAACCCGGGCGGCCATGGGAACGGCGGACACACCGGCGGAGCCGATGAGGGGGTTGACCTTGCCGCGGGTGAGCTTGCACATCACGTTGCCGCCCAGCAGACCGCCGGCGGTGGAGATGCCGAAGGCCACCACACCCAGCACCACGATCTTCAGGGTGTTCGTGGTCAGGAAGGTGGAGCCCACCATGGTGGCGCCCACAGCGGTGGACAGAAGGATGGTGACGATGTTCATCAGGGCGTTCTGCACGGTGTCGCTGAGCCGGTCGGTGACGCCGGTCTCCTTGAACAGGTTACCCAGCATCAGGCAGCCGATCAGAGGAGCGGTGTCGGGCAGCAGCAGGGCCACGAAGATCACGACCACGATGGGGAAGATGATCTTCTCGGTCTTGGACACCTGACGGGTCTGCACCATCTTAATTCTCCGATCCTTGGCGGAGGTCAGCGCGTTCATGATGGGGGGCTGGATCAGGGGGATGAGAGCCATGTAGGAATAGGCGGCCACCGCAATGGCGCCCAGCAGCTCCGGAGCCAGCTGGCTCGTCAGGAAGATAGCCGTGGGGCCGTCCGCGCCGCCGATGATGCCGATGGAAGCGGCCTGGGGGCCGGAGAAGTCCAGCAGCACCGCGCCGAAGAAGGCCACGAACACGCCCAGCTGAGCGGCCGCGCCCAGCAGCAGGCTCTTGGGATTGGAAAGCAGGGGGCCAAAGTCCGTCATGGCGCCCACGCCCATGAAGATCAGGCAGGGGTACAGGCTGGTCTTGACGCCGATGTAGAAGATATCAATCAGGCCCGCCTCCCGCAGAATCGCGCCGTAGCTGTGATACGCGGGGTTGTTCGCGTCCATGAAGGCGTCCCACAGCTCCTGGTGGTACAGACCGCCAAGGGGCAGGTTCGACAGCAGGCAGCCAAAGGCGATGCCCACCAGCAGCAGCGGCTCGAACTTCTTCACAATGCCCAGGTACAGCAGACCGCAGGCGATGATGATCATCAGCAGGTTCTGCCAGCCGCCCTGGGACAGGAAGCCCTGGGTCAGGGCGGCGAAGCCGGAGCCGTTCCACAGGTCTAACAGGATTTCACCAACGTTAATCATGGTTTGTCCTCCTTATGCCAGGACAACCATGGTGGCTCCGGTGTCAACGCTCTGGCCCTTGGCCACGTTCACGGCGGCAACGGTGCCGGCCTTGGGGGCGAAGATCTCATTTTCCATCTTCATGGCCTCGAGAACCACCAGCAGATCGCCTTCCTTCACGGTCTGGCCCTGGGAAACGGCGACCTTCAGGATGTTGCCGGGCATGGGAGCGGTAACGGCCTCCCCGGCCACGGGCGCGGCAGCGGCAGCAGGAGCGGGAGCGGCGGGGGCAGCAGCGGCGGGAGCGGCAGCGGGAGCGGCGGCAGCGGGGGCCACGGGAGCCACGGCGGCGTACTCGTCCAGAAGCATGGCCTTCCCGGCCTCGACCTCCACCTCATAGGTGCGGCCGTTCAGGGTCACTTTGTATTTCATAATTACTTGACCTCCTTGATGGAAATGAAACGCAGCTCATTCAGGGGCTTGCCCATCTGATCGGCCACGATGGCCATGAGCATGGCGGCAGTCTTGGGGGGAACGTCATGGAGCTTCAGCTGTCCGGCGGAACCGGGAGCCTCGGGGGCAGCGGCGGCCACGGGCGTCACCGTGACGGGGGCGGCGGGAGCCGGGGCGGCAGCCTTGGCCTTGTTGGCCTTGGCCACGAAGATCTTACCCATGATGGTGATCACGCACATCAGCAGCACGATGCCGAAGAATACCACGCAGTAGCCAAGCAGGGCCACCACGGCGGCGTTGCCGAAGCTGATATTCTGCAGATGATCCGGAATGGTAGCGGCGAGAAACATCATAACGGTTCCTCCTTAACAGGCTTCGATGGAGTAGGTGACCGTGTTGTCCTCCTTGGCCTTCCGCTCCTGCAGGAACTTCTCGGCCTGGGTGGGGAAGCAGATGTAGCTCATCAGATCCTCTTCGGTCTTTGCCAGATCTCCCAGCGCCTCCTTCGCGGCGGCGAATTCCTCACCGGTGCGCTTGGAGTCCTCGATACGGCAGTCCAGGGGCGCCTGCATACCGGCCTCGTCCAGAATGCGCTTCTCCAGCGCGGCGTCCACGGGAGCGGGAGCGATGCCGTACTCGCCCTTGAAGTAGGCCTTGACTTCCTTGGAGATGTTCTTGTAGCGCTCGCCCACCAGCACGTTGGTGACGGCCTGGTTGCCAACCATCTGGCTCAGCGGGGTGACCAGGGGAGGATAGCCCATGTCCTTGCGGACGGAGGGGATCTCGGCAAGAGCGGCATCAAACTTGTCCATGGCCTTCATATCGGTGAGGTTGGCGATCATGTTGGACAGCATACCGCCGGGAACCTTGTAAACCAGGGCCTGGGCATCGGTGCCCATGGACTTGGGGTTCAGGGTCTTGTTGTCGATGTACTTCTGCTTGATGGGCTTGAAGAAGTCGTTGACCTTGTTGATGACCTTCTCGTCCAGACCGGTCTCAATGCCCAGCTCGGAAAGGGCGTAGTAAATGGACTCGGTAGCGGGCTGGGAGGTGCCGTTGGAGAAGCAGGAGGTGGCGGTGTCCACGATGTCCACACCGGCCTCCACGGCCTTCATGATGGTCATGTAAGCCATGCCGGTGGTGCAGTGGGTGTGCAGGATCAGGGGCAGGGTCACACCGGCGTCCTTGATGCCCTTGAACAGATCCTCGGCCTCCTTGGGAGTCATGGTGCCGGCCATGTCCTTCAGGCAGATGGTGTCGAAGCCCATGCTCTGCAGCTCCTTGCACATCTCGGCATACTTGGCGGGGGTGTGCACGGGGGACTGGGTGTAGCTGATGCAGCCGGAAGCCACGGTGTTGGCGTTGCCGTACTTCTTGGTGGCCTCCAGGGCGGTGCGGATGTTGCGGAAATCATTCAGCGCGTCGAAGATACGCAGCACGTCGATGCCGTTCTTGATGGACAGCTCCACAAACTTTTCCACCACGTCGTCATGGTAGTGCTTGTAGCCCAGCAGGTTCTGGCCCCGCAGCA
>CAMFFO010000103.1 GCA_945949735.1 uncultured Clostridia bacterium
GATGCCGGAACACGGTATTGGTCGGCGACTGCGCCCAGGGGTTTTCCCCCTGGGTACTGTAGACCTCCGCGATATAGCCTTCCAATTCCGCCCTGTTCATTCCGCATCCTCCTCCAGCTCTTCCAGATAAAAGCTCACAGGCCGGAAGCCGTCGTTGCAGGAAATCATAGCGGATTTGGGATTCTTCATCCAGCCGTCGTAGAAATCCCCGCCGCCGTGGGCAAGGGTCATGACGAAGGGCGAAATGCTGTCCCAGGCGCTGTCGCAGAAGCCCTCCGGCTTGCACCAGCCGTTGGCAACCCAAGTTTGCCCCTCTTTGACTTCGCAGGCGTGCTGGATGGGATTTTCGTACTTCTCCATCAGGTCAGGATAGCAGGCCTTTCGGATGGCGGTAATGCGCACCTTTTTCATGGGAATCCCCCTCCTTTTGCTTCCATTTTAGCCCACTGCACGCCGAATGTAAATAGCTTTCGTCTCAGCAGGCAAGATAAATGAAATCGTAGGGGTCAAGGTTCGCCCGCTCCAGCGCAGCCACCCGGTCATCCGGGTCCATTTTCCGCAGTTCCTCCTCGCTCAGCCCCGCCAGACTCAGCTGATCCCGGAAGGGTTCGTATTCCGCGTCCAGCACTTCTTCCTCCTCGTTCCAGTGGAGCAAATCTTCCAGAAATTTGATAATCATCGTCGCAACCTCCCGTTTTTGTTTCTGCCTCCATTATACCGGGATACTGTCCAAAAAAACGGGTGTAATTCAAAAAGCCCGGCAGGGCGTGGAAAAGCATCGAAGCATTATCTGTACTTCCTTCCGCTTTCGTGATAAAATAGAGAAAAACAGAAAAGGAGTGGAATCTCATGGCAGGAACCTTACGCATCCGGAAACAAAGCATCACCGAAATGGACGTTGACTGCATCGTAAACGCAGCCAACAGCCAGCTTAGGCATGGAGGCGGTGTCTGTGGAGCAATCTTCGCGGCTGCCGGCGCAAGAGAGCTGCAAACTGCCTGCGACGCTTTGGGGCATTGCCCCACCGGCGAGGCGGTCATTACTCCCGGCTTCAAGCTGAAGGCAAAGTACATCGTCCACGCCGTTGGCCCCATCTGGCAGGGCGGCAGTCACAATGAAGAAACGCTGCTGTACAGCTGCTATCAAAATGCCATGAAGGTTGCCTGCGCCAAGGGCTGCCGCTCCATCGCCTTCCCGCTGATTTCTTCCGGCATCTATGGCTACCCTGTCAAGGAAGCATGGCGCGCGGCAATCAAAGCCATTCAGGAAAGCCCCTACGAAATGGACGTGACCATCGCAGTGATCGATGATCGGGCGTTGCAGCTGGGGACTTCCATTCTCTCACAGGAAGCGAAAACCGCCTCACCAGCACGGTGAGGCGATTGCTTTTTTGCGGTGTATGCCCGCCTATCGGCGACAGCGCGGCTTGCGGAATCTCTGTAACAACTGTAGCTTTTCGGGGCGATTTTTCTCGTTTTTTGCCTCTCTAAGCGGAGAAAATTCCGAAGAGGTATAGAGATAGCGGGGGTAGCAAAGTCACGGAAACTGTAGTATTTCGGAGATGGGGTTACAGGGAATTTTCGTACATACGAAAGACGACTTTACCATGTCATTCCCTCACTTGTCTGTCCCGATCTTTCACTTCGGAGAGCCCTCATGGGGAATCAGGTTTACCCGAGCTTGCAGATCGACCTTTTGATGCAACAGTTCTTGTATTACCGAATAAGTCTTTTCCACGCGAAACCCTCTTGGGGAACAAATGCCGTGATTATGATGCCACAATAGTATTTTGCCCCATCTCTCTTTGATGGTGCTGTTATACTGTGGAATATGACCAATAAAACGGACTAAGTCCAAGTTTTTAAACTAACACGTTTCAGAATCGTCCCGTAGGGACACAATAATTGTCAATTTTCAATTGTCAATTCAGCGAAGCCGTTCAAACACCAATTTATCGATCTGATGTTTTCCGGAATTGTCAATCTTACGAATTCTTAAGCTTCCCGCAAGATGAATGTAAGCTTCGCCTGTTAGGATATCCCCAAAGGAGGAATGCACATGGAAATCATGCATTGCGAGAACTTAAGCAAAATCTACCAAACAGGCGAGGCTGCGGTTTATACCCTGGACGATGTTGCCCTCTCTTTGACGGCAGGCAGCTTCACGGCCATCACGGGCCCCAGCGGCAGCGGAAAATCCACATTGCTCCACCTGCTCAGCGGACTGGACAATCCCACCAAGGGTACGGTCTGCTACCGGGAAAACGACCTTTACAGGTATAACGACAACCAGCTTTCCGTCCTGCGCCGCCGGAGATTCGGCTTCGTGTTCCAGAACTAAAATCTGGTGAAGGAGCTGACGGGCTACGAAAACATCCTGCTTCCTGTCATGCTGGATTCCCGGAAGCCGGACGAGGAATACTTAAACCGGATCATCGATCTTCTGGGCATCCGGGATCGGATGAGCCATCTGCCCGGAGCCATGAGCGGCGGCCAGCAGCAGCGGTTCTGCATCGCCCGGGCCCTGGCCAACAAGCCCGCCATTCTCTTCGCCGACGAGCCCACCGGGAACCTGGACGGCAAGGCGGGCCGGGAGGTGCTGACCCTGCTGCGCACCGTCAGCCACGAGCTGGGGATCACCCTGGTGCTGGTGACCCACGACCTCCATGTGGCGGAGCAGGCCGACCGGGTGATCGGGCTTTCCGACGGAAAAATCGTCGCGGACAGCGGGGTGGCCCTATGAAAGCCCTCACCGTGAACCGCATGGCCGCCGCCCGGCTGCGGGCAAACCGAAAGGCATATATCAGCCTGATTGTCGGCATCTTTCTGTCCGTATTTCTCGTGACCACGCTGGTTCTGTGCATCCAGGGCGTCATCCTGGCCCAGATGGAGCAGACCAACAGGAGTCTGGGCTTCGAGGATGCCTTCCTGCTGGACACCCCGGAGCTTTCGGACAGGGATCTGGCCGGGATGGGATATTTTGACGCCATCGGCCATGTGTATGTAACCGCCGAAATCCAGGATACGGACATCTGCCTCGGCTGGTATGACGAAACCGGCGCAGCCCTGCTGAGCCGCCAGACACTGGAAGGGCGGCTGCCGGAAAAGGCCGGGGAGATCGCCATGGAGCGCAGCGCCATGCTGGCCATCCGGGAGGAGGGCCAATGGCAGCTGGGAGACGAGGTCACGCTGAAGGTCATTCCCGTGGACGAGGATACGAAAAGCCTCTATGAAAGCTGCACCCGGCGGGACGCCGTTGTCACCATCGGCGGCGTTCTGGATTCCGGATCGGACTTCCTTGGAGGCTCCTGGGGCGCGGTGCTGACCACGGAGGAAGGGCTTCGGAATATGGGTCTGTTCCCAAACGGCTGGGATGTGATTACGATCTATCTGGATGGGATCGTCGACGAAGAGACGGAAGCGGCGCTTACCCAGAGCGTTACCGCCATCGCAAGACGGGCGGAGGGCTCCCGGGTCTATAACTACATGGAATCCGCCCGGGAGAATGCCCGAACCCAGCTCCAGCTGATGCTGATGATGGGGGCCATTACCATCGTGTTCTTCGCGGTGGCGGCGGGGATGATCGTGTCCGCCGTTACCCGGCAGCTGCAAGCCGACGGGAAGCGGATCGGGATGCTCCGGGCGGTGGGCGCGGAGGAGAAAACCATTCTGCGCTGCTACAGCGGCCAGGTGTTCCTCTCCCTGGGGCTGGGCATGGTTTCGTCAATCCTTGTCATGGCCGTGCTTTTCAGCTCGTCAATCATGAATGTTCCGGCCCGGTACTACCCCTCCGGCATCGCCACCATCCTGGTTTTCAGCCTGGCCTGCCTGGGGCTGTGTCAGTTTATGCTGCGCCGCCGGGTTCGGCAGATTACGAAGCAGAGCATCATCGACAACATCCGGGAGCTGTGACCATGAGAAAACTGACTGTATATTTATTTGTGACGGCCCTGGTATTCGCCTTGAACTGCCAGGCCTTCGCCGCGGAGTTTGAACCGGAGGACAAGGCGGTGATCTCCGGCATGGACGGCTTATCCTGGTATCAGGGCTACACCCCATCGGTGCGGTATGACAATTTCACCATCTGCCTGCCGGTTCGCTCGGAAGGGGCGGTGGGGGCAATCACGGCCTCCATCACGCTGGACGACCCCGACCTGCTGCTTTTTCGGAATGAGCCACAGACGGTGACCGTGTACCCCCGGAACGGGGTATACCCGGTGAAGCTCACCGTCCCCCTCTCCCAGAAGCGGCAAAACGGGGACTATGCCGCGATAATCCTGATTTCCGGGAAGAAGGAAAACGGGGAAGCAATCACTGAGGAATTTCCCTATGTGATCCGAATCCGGGACGGGAAAAAGAATCCGGAAGCCCTGATCCCGGAGCTGGCCCTCTCGGGGGAATTAAGGAAGCTCTGAACAATTCGTCTGCGGCTGGGCAGCGGATCTTTTCCCCCATCCGTGCGGTTCAAAAAACGGGAAATACATACAGTATTCCACCGTTTTCTGAAGCCCACGGCTGGGGAAAAATCTCTCGCCGCCAGCTCTTGCCGAATTATTCAGAGCTTCCTTAAAGGTTGGCCAGGAATGCCTGCTGACGCTCACCGTCTCCAATCCCACCACCTCTCTTTCCATGACGGGGTGCGAGGTGACCCTGACCGACCCCGCCGGGGAGGTGCTCATGTCCGGCTCCAACCGATTGGCGCTGCCGGAAATCCTTCCCGGGCAGACCGCCCGGGCGGAGATTCCGGTAACGGTGAAGGGAAACGCCGCGGTGGAGCTTCACAGCCTGTCCCTGAAGCTGACCTACCGGGTTCTGGAGGAGGAAATGACCTGGGAGGAAACCATCACCTGTCCGGTGACCCAGGAAATCCGGCTGGAGCAGGGAGAAATCACCCTTCCCCCCTCCGCCATCGGAGGAGAACTGACCACCCTCTGCGTTCCCCTGATGAACATGGGCAAGGGGGATATTTGCAACGCCATGGTATCCCTGGAAATCCCGGAGCTGATCTCCCGCCAAAGCGTTCTGGTGGGCGCCACCGGGCAGGCGAAGCTGACCTTCACGCCCCCAAAGGATGCTCATGGGGACTATTCCGGCACGGTCACCTTCTCCTGTGAGGATGCCTACGGCAACGCGAAGCAGTGGTTTGCTCCCGTGGACATTACCATTGAAGCGGCCAAACCCGCCGCCGAGGCTCCGGACGGCGAAGAAAAAGCCTCCGCCCCCGCCTGGCTCCTGCCCTCGGTGTGCGCTTTGTGCGCGGTTCTGGCAGCCGGACTGCTCCTCCAGGGCGTCCTGCTCCGGTCAAAGCTCCACCGCCTGGAAGAGGAACGGCTGTAACCATAACGCTCCCCAACGCCAACCACCCCGCTCCGGGAACGGAGCGGGGTGGTTGATTGCTGCCGCAAACCAGAGCGACAAATTGGTGTTTGTCGCGCTGTGCCCATAATTACCTGTCATTGCGAGCCAGTGTGCGCACTGGTCTCGCAATGACAGAAAACTTTGGGGAAAGCCGTTAAACACCAATTTGTCGTCCATTCCCCCTTACAGCAGGGTATACCTTCTGGAGCGGATCAGGCGCATCATGCCCATGGAGTCGCTGGGCAGCTCGCCCGTCAGGATGCCGGACAGTCCGATGTCCTCTGTCCGGTGGCAGTCGGAGCCCGCCAGACCCAGGAGGCCAAACTGCTCCGCGTACTCCTGCGCCAGGGCGTTGCGGCTGTCGTGCCGGGGATTCCGGTTGCGCACCTCAACACCGTCCAGATACCAGGCGATGGCGGGGGTGCATTTTTTCCGGTAGGGATGGGCCTGCACCACCAGCACACCCTCAGCCCGGGCCAGGGAGGAAAAGTCCGCGATGCCCATGCGGAACAGCTCCTCCGGCTCCCGAAGCAGGTCGTCGGCAAAGCCGTAGATCAGGTAGTCGTTCTCACTTTCGTCGAAGCGGATCTCCGCGCCCTTGAAAACCCGGATGCCTTCCCGCTCCCCCAGCTCCGCCATGGCCCGGTAGCCCGCAAGAAAGGCCTCCGCCTTATCCTCCGGACCCGTGGTGGGAATGCCCAGGTAGTCAAAGGTGGTGCGATTGTAGTGATCTGTCACAATGATCCCATCGTAGCCCGCCTCCTTATAGCCCCGGATCAGCACCTCCGGCTCCAGGTGGGCGCATTTGCTAACTGTAACGGTATGCAGATGGGTTTCGATCTTGTACATGGGATAGTGCCTCCTCCTGTTTTCTCCTCCCGCAGACCTTCCGTCCGGGAAAAAGAGCAATTTTTGCGCAAATAACTCGCAAATTTTCCTTTCTTACTATACACATCCGGGAATGCTTTGTCAATCCGCTAAGAATTTTGCCCCTGTTTTTTGTTCGAATTGCATACATATACTTATTTGAAACAATTCAAGATTGACATAGATGTGCACGGGTGCTACAATTCTACATAGGATACGTTTGCGTAAACTCAATTCATCAATCTAACAAAAACGGAGGAATCAGATTATGGCAAAAATCAGAGTCGGCGTGGCCGGATACGGCACCATCGGACAGCGTTTGGCGGACGGCGTGGCCATGCAGGAGGATATGGAGCTGGTCGGCATTGCGGACCTGGCCCCCACCCTGAGCCTGCAGGCCCTGCGGGAAAACGATATGATCGGCGCCAATGGCGTCAGGTACAATCTGTACCTGGTGGACGGCGCGGATCCCGCCGCTTTCGCTGCCAAGGACATCCCTGTGGCGGGCACCTTTGAAGACCTGTGCAAAAATGTGGACATCATGCTGGACTCCGCCCCCGGCGGCGTGGGCGCAAAGAACAAGGCCAACTACTATGAGAAGTACGGCGTGAAGGCCATCTTCCAGGGCGGCGAAAAGAACAGCGTTGCCGACGTGTTCTTCCACGGCTACGCCAACTACGAAAAGGGCCTGGGCGCGGACTACCTGAAGCTGACCTCCTGCAACACCACGGGCCTGATCCGCACCGTGGACTGCCTGGATCGGGCCATCGGCCTCGAGAAGGTGGCCATCACCATCATCCGCCGTGTGGCCGACCCCGGCGACTACCATCGGGGACTGACCAATGCCCTGCAGATGGAGAAGGCCCCAACCCACCAGGCGGTGGATCTCATGACCATCATGCCCCATGTGAATGCCACCGGCATTCTGGTACATACTCCCGTGACCCACGGCCACATCATCACCGTGCTCGCCACCGCAAAGGACGGCAAAAAGATCACCAAGGAAATGGCGCTGGAGGCTTTCCAGGCACATCCCCGGATCCGGGTGGTCTCCATCGACGAGGGCTTCAAGGGCAACGCCAGCCTCTTTAAGTACGCCCGTGACCTGGGCAACCGCCGGGGCGATATGTACGAGATCGGTCTGTGGGAAGACTCCATCGTGGAAAGCGGCAACGACATCATGTACGCCATCAACATCCCCCAGGAGTCCGTCACCATCCCCGAGACCATCGACGGCATCCGCGCCGCCATGAAGATGCAGCCCACCCGGGAGACCGCCACCGCCGAGACCAATAAGTATCTGAAGATCGGAAGATTCAAATAAGCGGAACGGCAAATTGGTGTTTGTCGAATACTTGCTGTCATTGCGAGCCAGTGCGCTTAA
>CAMFFO010000104.1 GCA_945949735.1 uncultured Clostridia bacterium
GCCCCTACGGTAGCAACGTAAGGTGCTTGAAAACTGTAAACAACAATTTACCTTAAATAGAGTAACATAGAGAGGAAGATGCAGCATGAGCGTGGTATTTATTCTGCTGGTGGCGGCGGTGGTGTTCGGGCTGTGCTTCGCGGTGGACAAGCTCTTTTCGAAGCTGTTCCGCAGCCGGGCTCAGCACCGGTCCGGCCTGGCTGTCCGGGCCAGCAAGCGCTACGGCGCTTTCGGCGTGATCCTGATGGTGCTGGGCGTGGCCGCCCTGATTTTCGGCGAGAATCTGCGCATTCCGGGAGCGGTGGTGCTGCTCATGGGCGCGGGGATGGCGGTATACTACCTGAGCTACGGCATCTTCTATGACGGGGAGAGCTTTTTGGTATCCTCCCTGGGCAGGAAGAGCCGCACCTATTTCTACCGGGATATCCGCGCCCAGCAGCTGTACATCGTTACCGGCGGCAACGTGATCGTGGAGCTGCACATGGAGAATGGGGAAACCGTGTCCGTCAACACCCAGATGGATGGGGTATACCCCTTCCTGGATACGGCCTTCGCCGGCTGGTGCCTGCAGACCGGGCGGGATCCCCAGAGCTGTGACTTCCATGACCCCAGCCAGAGCTGCTGGTTTCCCGCGGTGGAGGAAGGCTGATGGCACACATTCCCAACGGCCCCACCGTCAATCTGGAGCTGGTGACCTTCCGCCAGGCTTTGAACGCGGCAAACACCCCTTCGGCGGAATACGATATTGGCAAATGGCTGTACGCGCCCAACTTTTATTCGGAGTACCGGTACATCCTGGGCACCCGGGGGGAAAAGCCCCTGATCTGCATCGGCATCAACCCCTCCACTGCCCGGCCCGACGCCCTGGACAACACCCTCAAGTCCGTGGAGCGGATCGCGCTGCACAACGGCTATGACAGCTTCCTCATGTTCAATGTTTACGCCCAGCGGGCCACCTCGCCGGACGATATGGAGCGGCAGTGCAACGAGGCGCTTCACCGGGAGAATATGGAGGCCTTCCGGTATGTGCTGGGCCTGTCGGAAGCCCCCGCCGTGTGGGCCGCCTGGGGGGCCATTATTGAGAAGCGGGATTATCTCCCCCGGTGCCTGCGGGATATGCTTGCCGCCGGGGAAGAATTCGGCGCCCGGTGGTTCTGCGCCGGGGCCATCAGTAAGAAGGGCCACCCCCACCACCCGCTGTATTTACGGAAGGACGAGCTCCTCCGCCCCTTCGATGTGAAGGGTTATCTGGAGCGCCTGTAAACAGGCAGCTGAGGGGGAGAATGAAAGAACGGTAAATTGTTGTTTACACAAAGAAGGCTGTCATCCCGAGCGAGCGCAGCGAGTCGAGGGATCTACGCATTTCGTTTCGCTTTCGGGTAAATTCAGTGCCAAGATCCTTCGACTACGCTGCGCTTCGCTCAGGATGACAAGGTTTTCTGTTGTTTGAGGTTGTGCGCTAAACAACAATTTATCGCCCGGAGAGTTTTTGGGTTGAAAGCAGATAAGGAGGCGTTTTCTTTGAAATTGGTAATCGCTTCGGATATTCACGGAAGCGCCCGGTGGTGCCGGGAGCTGATGGATTTGGTGGAGCGGGAGAATCCGGACAAATTGATCCTTTTGGGGGACCTTCTCTACCACGGCCCCCGCAACGACCTGCCGGAGGAGTACGCGCCCAAGCAGGTGATCCCGATGCTCAGCGCCTGGGCGGAAAAAATCATCGCCGTCCGGGGCAACTGCGAGGCGGAGGTGGATCAGATGGTATTGCCCTTCCCCTGTATGGCAGACTTTTCCCAGCTGATGGTGGATGGGAAAACCCTCTACCTGACCCACGGCCATCACGCCTGCCCGGAGAAGCTGCCCCCACTGCCCGCGGGCAGTATATTCCTCTCCGGTCACACCCATGTGAAACGGGACGAGATGATCGGCGGCATCCGCTGCCTGAACCCGGGCAGCGTGTCCATCCCCAAGGACGGCAGCCACAGCTGTCTGATTTACGGGGACGGAGAATTTTCTTTCCGGATTTTGGGAGGCTGAGCGTGGATTCGACAGAATGTGAAAGCTGTTGGTATTATGATTATGACGAGGAGTACGAGGAGTACTATTGCATGATGGACCTGGACGAGGACGAGGTCTGGCGCATTACAAACTCCCCCTCCCGCCACTGTCCTTTCTATCGGCAGGGCGATGATTACACTCTGGCGAGGAGACAGTAGACTATGAAGCGCGCCCCGGTTTTGTTCCTGATGCTGATCCTGCTCTGCGGCTGTACTGTAAGGGCCGTTCCCCGGGAGGGGAGAGACCTGCAGCCCGCTCCCTCCGCTCCGGCGGAGGCGGGGCCGCTTTATGAGCCGGAGAGCCGTTTGGAACAGGAGACCGGCGGCGCGCTTCGCGTGTATCCTCTGAGGGAAGGAAGCTGCTGCGGCCTCTACGTCATGGGGGAGAATTTGATTACCCTGGTCTGCGGCGAGGACGGGTGCGCTCTGGTCAGGTATTCCGGAGAAGGCCTGACGCAGACCGCCCGCCGGGAGCTGGAGACGGGGTTTACGCCCGGAGATGACGCGCTGCGGGTTTTCCCGGAGGGCATTTCCTATTATGACCGGGCCGGGGCAAGCATGGTCGTGCTGGACGAAGGGCTGCGGGAAATCGGCCGGGTGGCGGTGCCGGAGGACGCGGTGGGAACACCCTTGCTTACCCGGAAAGGGGACGCCCTGTACTACTGCACGGAAAACGCCCTGCGGTGCCTGGAAACGGATACGCTCATCCGCAGGGTGGTTCGGGAGCTGTCCGCCCCAGGTGTTACGGTGCGGGAGCTGCTGCTGGAGGATACGGTGGTACAGTGCGGCTATGTGGACGAAAATCTGGGCCAGCGGTACCTGTTTCTCTCTGCCGCCACCGGGGAAACCCTCTATGAGGGGGGCGGGGAGCTGACGGTGAAAACCGGGGAGGGGCGGTATTACGCCAGCTTCCCCGACGGGGCCGCGCCCTCGCTGGTGTTCGGCGTGCCGGGGGAGGAGCCCCGGGCCCTGCTCCTGCCGGAGCCGGGGACGGACTGCGTATTCGCGCCCCTGGCGGATGCCGCAATCACCCTGGCTCAATCGCCGGATGGCGGCGCCATGACGCTGGGATACTATGACCTTTCCCATGGGACGCACATGGCAAGCCTGACGCTGCCCACGGAGGGCTTCCCCTGGTACATCACAGCCTCCCGGAATGGAACCGTCTGGTTTGTCCTCTACGACCCGGAATACGGCGGTGATGTGATCTGCCGCTGGGAACCGGAGACTGCGGAGGGGGCCTGCTATACGGGCGCCTTCTACTCCTCCGAAAACCCGGATCTGGAGGGCCTGGCCCAATGCGCGGAGCTGGCCGGGAGCATCGGGGAGCGTTACGGCCTTCGGGTGCGGGTCTGGGAGGATGCGGCGTCCAAGCCTCCCGGGGACTACCGGCTGGAGCCGGAGTACCGCCCGGAGCTGATATGGCGGCAGCTGCAGGCGCTGGACGGCTGGCTGGGGCGGTATCCCGAGGGGTTTTTCGGCACGCTGTGTGACGAGCTGGAGCTGTGCCTGGTGCGCAGCATCACCGGCTCCCCGGAGTCCGGCAGCCTGGAAGCGGTCAGCGGAATCCAGTTCTGGGAGGGCAGCCGCGCCCGGGTGGTGCTGGCCATCGGCGGCGGGTGCGAGGGTGCGCTGTATCATGAGCTGTGCCACGTCATCGACTCCCGGGTGCTCAGCCGGAGCAGCGCTTATGACCGGTGGGACAAGCTGAATCCCGGGGATTTCGAATATGATTATGACTATGAAAAAAACCGGCAGCGCCGGGACTACCAGTTTCTTCAGGAGCACTCCCGCTCCTTTGTGGATCTGTACTCCATGAGCTTCCCCAAGGAGGACCGGGCCAGAATCATGGAATACGCCATGAGGCCGGGGAACGAAGGGCTGTTCCGCTGCCCCATTCTCCAGGAGAAGCTCAGAACCATGTGCGTCGGCATCCGGGAGGCCTTCGGACTAAAAGAATATCCCCAGGCCCTGGCCTGGGAAGAATACCTGTGGACGCCCCTGTACCCCCAACCGGAGGGGGAATGAGGGCGTGTTTGGCAAGAGATAAATTGGTGCTTGTCGCTTCGCGTCCAAAATTATTTGTCATTGCGAGCCAGTGCGCACACTGGCGTGGCAATCCCCCGGTTGAAAGGAATCCGGTAACGATTTCAACCAAAAATCGCGGCAAATCTCAATCTTCTTGGAAGTTTTCGAAACATTTCTGCTCTAACTGGGGGATTGCCACGACCAGTGTGCGCACTGGTCTCGCAATGACAGGATATTTGGAGTCAGCCCGACAAACACCAATTTATCTTTCTGTCCAATGCTTATTTTTTGCGCTCCCTGCGGGCGCAGACGCGGTGGAAGAGCCACAGACCGACCGCGCTGACGGCCAGGGATACCGCGAATACGATGATGGCGAAGGTGTAGTTCCGCTCTCCCAGGGCGTCGCCGCCCAATGTGGATGTGATCACCGAGGGAATCCGGCCCAGAGAGCAGATGACCAGCCACACCGGAATCCGGATGTCCGTCAGCCCGGCGAAGTAGCACAGCAAATCCTTGGGCGTGCCCGGCAGCATGAACACCAGCAGAAACAGCAGCTCCCGCTTGGGGCTGGTTTTGAGGAACCGGAGCCAGCGGAGCTTTTCCGGCGGGAACAGCAGCTCCACCAGGGGCCGCCCGAACCGGCGAACCAGGAAAAATACCCCAAGGCTCCCCAGGGTGGCGGCCAGAAGATAGAGAAGGGTCCCTTCCCAGGCTCCGAAGGCATAGCCCGCGGCGATCTCAAAGGGCTCCCCGGGGATCACCGCGATGAGGATCTGGGCCATGACCATGCCCACAAAGGCCAGATCCCCCCAAATTCCGTGGGAAGCGATCCAGTCCCGGAATTTCTCCGGCTGGGAGGCAAAGCGCACCATGGGAACTCCCGCCGCCACGGACAGCGCGGCCACGGCGGCAATCCCCGCCCAGGCCAGGGCGAGGAACCATTTTCTGTGTTTTTCAAACCACTGACGATCCTGTATCATGGGACGCCTTTCTGTCTGGAAGGAAGAATTTCTGCCATTTTATCAACCCGCCCGGGGGATGTCAATGGATACGGAGTGGAATTAAGAAAAGGATAAGAATTGAAGAAATCTCATTATTGGTGTTTGAACGGCTTCGCCGAATTGACAATTGACAATTGAAAATTGACAATTATTGTGTCCCTACGGGACGATTCTGAAATAATAACGCAGTATTTTCAGCACAAATATTTTAAAACCATCCCGAAGGGATTCCTTAATTGTCAATTGTCAATTGTTAATTGTCAATTCTAAACACCAATTTATCGCGCTGTTTCAGACGGGGATGGGCAGGGTTGCTAATTCGGATTTGTATAATTTGTATAAAATACCAATTGAAAAACAGAAAAACTTGTGATATCTTATAGTCACAAGAGGTGATACCGATGTACAGGTAAATCTCCCCCAAGGACGCGGATCCATGGTCGGGCCTCCTCCGCACAAAAGTGTGTCCCGCTTATGGGATGGAAGATGGAATGTGGCAGGGCAGGATGGATGGACAGGTTGGACGGCGTCAAATCTGCAGAAAGCGGGGTTAATCACGGATGTTAGATAATAAGACAGAACAGAAATGACCCTTGGCTGTTGAGAATCAGAGGATTCCGCAGTCAAGGGTCATTTCTTTTTTGTTTTGCAACAAATCGTGGTTGATTCCCGGGGGCTGGGAGGATATACTTAGAAAATAAAGCGGTGGGAGAGAGATAAATTGTTGTTTAGCGCACAACCTCAAACAACAGAAAACCTTGTCATCCTGAGCGAAGCGCAGCGTAGTCGAAGGATCTTGGCACTGAATTTACCCGAAAGCGAAACGAAATGCGTAGATCCCTCGACTCGCTGCGCTCGCTCGGGATGACAGCCTTCTTTGTGTAAACAACAATTTACCGTTCTCCGGTTATGTGGGGGGTTGTGATTATGGAAGGAAGAGGAAAGTCTATGAGGTATTTATGCCTGCTGCTGGCGGTTTTGCTGCTGGCGGGGTGCGCCGGGGTGGGGGAGCTGCCGGAGCAGGTGCCCGCTGCCGCGGAGGAAACCGCTGCGGAAACGGAGAATGCCGTACCGGAAACGGAGGAAGCCGTACCGGAAACGGAGGAAGCCGCTCAGGCGGCGGCCCCTGCCCACCCGCTGCAGTTTTTCCTGGACAAGCTCTCCACCGAGCAGAAGGTGGGGCAGCTGTTTCTGGCCCGGTGCCCGGAGGAGCACGCGGTGGAGGACATTTCGCAATACCACCTGTCGGGGTACATCCTCTTTGGCCGGGATTTTGAGGGGCAGACGCCGGATTCCATCCGGGAGACCCTGGAAAGCTATCAGGCGGCCCCGGGACTGCCGCTGCTCATCGCCGTGGACGAGGAGGGGGGCACGGTATGCCGGGTGAGCTGCTGGGCCGCTTTCCGGGACACCCGGTTTGCCTCTCCCAGAAGCCTCTATGACAGCGCCGGAATGGAGGGGGTGATTGCCGCTGAGGCGGAAAAGGCTGAGCTCCTTACCGATCTGGGCATCAATGTGAACATGGCCCCGGTGTGCGACATCGCCATATCTCCCGGGGCGTTCATGTACAGCCGCTCCCTGGGGCAGGGGCCGGACATCACCGCGGAATTTGTCCGGCGGACGGTGGAAACCATGAAGGAAAGCCGTATGGGCAGCGTGCTGAAGCATTTCCCCGGCTACGGGGAAAACGACGACACCCACACGGGGTTCGCCCGGGACAGCCGAACCCTGGAGGAGCTGGAGGGGTGGGATCTGATCCCCTTCCGGGCGGGCATTGACGCCGGGTGCGGGGCGGTGCTGGTGGAGCACACCATTGTGGACGCCTTTGATCCGGAGCTGCCCGCGTCGCTGTCCCCGGAGGTGCACCGGTATCTGCGGGAGGAAATGGGGTTCCGGGGGGTCATCGTCACGGACGATCTGCAGATGCAGGCCATTACCGATGCCTACGGCCCGGAGGAGGCCGCGGTATTGGCGGTGCTGGCGGGGAACGACCTGCTGTGCAGCACGGATTACCGGATTCAGTACGAGGCGGTGCTGGAAGCGGTTCAGTCCGGCCGGATTCCCATGGAGACCCTGGATGCCGCAGCGCTGCGGGTACTCACCTGGAAGCAAAACCTGGGGCTGCTGTTTTGAGGGGTGGAGGATTGCGGTAAATTGGTGTTTGCACGTCAAATGCCGCAACACGGTACGACTGGGCTGTAGGGGAGGCATTCATTGAAATTATGGAATGATTGCCACCGGCAATCATGGTAATTCTGATTCGCTGCGCGGAGCACCACTCCCGGCGGTAAAATGTTGCCGTTTTCCGGGGCATTGCGGCGAAAACGTACTTCCCTACGGGAGGCATCAATGCCTCCCCTACAGTAAGGACGTGGTGCGTGTAAACACTTACAAACAAGAAATAAGGATATAGGCTTAAAACAGCAAACACGCAAATTGTTGTTTGCACAAAAAGGCTGTCATCCCG
>CAMFFO010000105.1 GCA_945949735.1 uncultured Clostridia bacterium
ACCAGTGTGCGCACTGGTCTCGCAATGACAGCATTATTTTTCAAACAACAATTTACCTGTATGTGAGGCGGGGTGGCGGCGGGGGTGTGATTTTCGGAAAAACGCTGAATTTTTTGGGAAAACTTTGTGATTTCTTCTAAATTTGTACTTGACAAATTGCCGCCGGGATGGTATCATAATCGGGCGCGTGTAGGGGAATACTGCGCGCGCACTGCGATGATGCGGGAGATTGCGCTTGAATAAGCGGTAACTTCCGCGGAGTATGTCCGGTCATCGGGCGGCTGAACGATTCTGTACGCACTGGCGTATATCGCCGGGCGGAAGGATGGGTCGGCCTCGGTCGGCCATTTTTCATGGCTCGGAATGATACGCACGGCGGCGCGGACAGAGGAGTTCGACCGTACCCAGCCACTACGCAAACTGAGTACGATATTCAAGGAGGAAAACAAACCATGGCAAACCAGATGATCCGCATTCGGCTGAAGGCTTACGATCACCAGCTGATCGACTCCAGCGCGGCAAAGATCGTGGAGACCGCAAAGCGCAACGGCGCCCAGGTTTCCGGCCCCATCCCCCTGCCCACCAAGAAGGAAGTTGTTACCATCCTTCGGTCTGTCCACAAGGATAAGGATAGCCGTGAGCAGTTCGAGCGCAGAACCCACAAGAGACTGATCGATATCCTCAACCCCAACCAGAAGACCGTCGAGGCCCTCATGAGCCTGGATCTTCCCGCTGGTGTTGAGATTGAGATAAAGCTGTGATTTGATTCAGGCATTCCGAAAATTGCCTTTTTGAGCTCCGGCCGGATCTTCCGCTGCGGCTCACCACAGAAAAATTTCAAAATACACAAAGTATTCCGAAATTTTTCCGCGCTGACCCGAAGCGAAATCTCTCGCCCGGCGCGTCAAAAAGTCACTTTCCGAAACGCCTTGGATTCCTCTGAATTACAGCAGCCCGCACTGTCTGGCATCGGGCGGACGGGTCATGTTGACTTTCGTCCCAATGCGGAAGTCAACCAATAACCTATTAAAAAGGAGAAAACCAAAATGCAGAAAGCAATCATCGGCAAAAAAGTGGGCATGACCCAGATCTTCGATGAGAGCGGCAAGGTCATCCCTGTTACCGTCGTGGAAGCAGGCCCCTGCGTCGTCACTCAGAAGAAGACCGTCGAGACCGACGGCTACACCGCCGTCCAGCTGGGCTTCGAAGACATCAAGGAGTCCAAGCTGACCAAGCCTGAGGCTGGCCACCTGAAGAAGGCTGGCGTCGAGGCAAAGAAGCACCTGAAGGAGTTCAAGCTGGAGAACGCTGCCGAAATGAACGTCGGCGACGTTGTGAAGGCTGACACCTTCGCCGCTGGCGACATGATCGATGTCACCGGCATTTCCAAGGGCCACGGCTATCAGGGCGTTGTGAAGCGCCACGGCGCCGGCCGCACCCCCATGACCCACGGCGGCGGCCCTGTCCATCGTCACGCCGGTTCCATGGGCGCCTCCTCTCATCAGTCCCGTATCTTCCCCGGTAAGATCGGCGCTGGTCAGATGGGCAACGAGCAGGTCACCATCGAGAACCTGGAGGTTGTGAAGGTGGACGCAGAGCTGAACATGATCGTCATCCGCGGCGCCATCCCCGGCCCCAAGGGCGGTCTGGTCTACCTGCGCAACACCGTCAAGAACAACAAGGTCAAGAACGTGGAGACCGGCATCAGCAAGAACCCGCAGAAGGCGTCCGGCAGAAACCCCCAGAAGGCTTCCGCGAGAGGCTAAGGAAAGGAGATCGTAAATCATGCTTACGAAAGTTTTTGATATGTCCGGCAAGCAGGTTGGCGAGATCGAGCTCTCCGAAGCTGTGTTCGGCATCACCCCCAACGAATCCGTTGTCCATGATGTGGTCAAGAACCACCTGGCCAACTGCCGTCAGGGCACTCAGAGCGCTCTGACCCGCGCTGAGGTCTCCGGCGGCGGCCGGAAGCCCTGGCGTCAGAAGGGCACCGGCCGCGCCCGTCAGGGCTCCACCCGGGCTCCCCAGTGGACCCACGGCGGCATCGTGTTCGCCCCCAAGCCCCGCTCCTACAGCTACACCCTGAACAAGAAGGTCAAGCGGCTGGCCCTGAAGAGCGCTCTCAGCGCCAAGGCCCAGGAGACCGCCATCGTGGTCATCGACGAGATCAAGATGGATGCTCCCAAGACCGCTGACTTTGCCAAGTTCCTGAAGGCTGTGGGCTGCGAGAAGAAGGCCCTGGTGGTCACCGCCGCTCCCGACGTCAACGTGGTCAAGTCCGGCCGGAACATCCCCGGCTGCGAGGTCACCTTCGCGGGCGTGCTGAACGTCTACGACATCGTGAACGCCGGCAAGCTGGTTGTGGACAAGGCTGCCCTCCAGAAGATCGAGGAGGTATACGCATAATGAACGCTTACGATATTATCAGAAGACCGGTTATCACCGAGCAGTCCATGGAGGCTGTCGGCGATAAGAAGTACGTTTTCATGGTGGACGTGAACGCCGCCAAGCCCGAGATCAAGGCCGCTATCGAGCAGGCCTTCGGCGTGAAGGTTGCCAAGGTCAACACCATCCGGATGCAGGGCAAGGTCAAGCGCACCGGCGCTTACCCCGCCGGCAAGCAGGCCGCCTACAAGAAGGCGGTCGTCACCCTGACCGCTGACTCCAAGACCATCGAGCTGTTCGAGGGTATGGTCTAAACCAATCTCAATAAAGGAGAGAAACGCAAATGGCTATTAAATCTTTCAAGCCTTACACCCCCGCTCGCAGAAACATGACCGTTTCCGCTTTCGAAGGTGTGGATAAGAAGGCAAAACCTGAGCGTAGCCTGGTTGAGACCCTCAAGAAGAGCGCCGGTCGCAACAGCTATGGTCACATCACCGTCCGCCACCGCGGCGGCGGCAACAAGCGCAAGTACCGCGTGATCGACTTCAAGCGCCAGAAGCTGGATATGTTCGCCACCGTCGAGCGCATCGAGTACGATCCCAACCGCTCCGCCAACATCGCCCTCATTAAGTACGAGGACGGCACCCTGGCTTATATCCTGGCTCCCTACGGCCTCGCCGTGGGCGACCAGGTGGTTTCCTCCGCCGCCGCGGACATCAAGCCCGGCAACTGCCTGCCCATCGCCAACATCCCTGTCGGTACCATCATCCACAATGTGGAGCTGCAGCCCGGTCACGGCGCGCAGCTGGTCCGCGCCGCCGGTGTGGCCGCGCAGCTGATGGCCAAGGAAGGCGAGCTGGCCCAGGTGAGACTGCCCTCCGGTGAGGTTCGCTACATCCGGACCAACTGCACCGCCTGCATCGGCCAGGTGGGCAACCTGGATCACGAGAACGTTCACATCGGCAAGGCCGGCCGGAAGCGCCACATGGGCGTCCGTCCCACCGTCCGCGGCTCTGTCATGAACCCCAACGATCACCCCCACGGCGGCG
The DNA here is from genome assembly GCA_945949735.1 of uncultured Clostridia bacterium. GTDB lineage: Bacteria > Bacillota > Clostridia > Oscillospirales > Oscillospiraceae > Faecousia. Next base: position 3,435 of record CAMFFO010000105.1, read on the forward strand.
GCGAGGGCCGCGCGCCCATCGGCCGTCCCGGCCCTGTGACTCCCTGGGGCAAGCCCGCTATGGGCTACAAGACCCGCAAGACGAAGAACCGCAGCAATAAGTTCATCGTCAAGCGCAGAAACAGCAAGTAAGGAGGAAATGAAATGAGCAGAAGCATCAAAAAGGGCCCTTTCGTAGCTCCTGAGCTGTACAAGCGCGTTGAGGAGCTGAACAAGGCCGGTGAAAAGAAGGTTCTGAAGACCTGGTCCAGATCTTCCACCATCTTCCCCTCCTTTGTCGGTCACACCATCGCTGTCCACGACGGCCGCAAGCACGTTCCCGTCTATATCACCGAGGATATGGTCGGCCACAAGCTGGGCGAGTTCGTTCCCACCCGGACCTTCCGGGGCCACTCCGGCAGCAAGACCGCCAACAGCAAGTAAGGAGGTACAACATGGAAGCATTTGCACACGTAAAGTACGTCCGTATGTCCCCTCGGAAGGTCAAGCTGGTCTGTGACATGATCCGGGGCAAGGACGTCAAGACCGCTGCCGCGTACCTGAGCCAGACTCCCAAGGCCGCTTGTGAGCCCATGGCCAAGCTGCTGAAGAGCGCCGTGGCCAACGCCGAGCACAACAACGGCATGAACGCTGACAATCTGTACGTTTCCACCGTGGTGGCCAACCCCGGCCCCGTGCTCAAGCGCGGCCGCATCGCGTCCCGGCGCGGATTCGTTCGGATTATGAAGAGAACCACTCACATCACCATCGGTGTGAGCGAGAAGGCTTAATCAGGAGGTAGCTATGGGTCAGAAAGTTAATCCCCATGGACTGCGGGTAGGCGTTATCAAGGACTGGGATTCCCGCTGGTACGCCCGCGAGGACAAGGTCGGTGACCTGGTCGTCGAAGATTACAACATCCGTAAGTATCTGAAGAACAAGCTGTACGCCGCCGGCGTGGCCAAGATCGAGATCGAGCGAGCCAATGGCAAGGTCAAGATCAACATCAACTGCTCCCGTCCCGGCGTGGTCATCGGCAAGGCCGGCGCGGAGATCGAGAACCTGCGCAAGGATATGGAAAAGCGCCTGGGCAAGAGCGTGAACCTGAACATCGTTGAGGTTCGCAGCCCCGACCTGAACGCTCAGCTGGTGGCCGAGAACATCGCTCAGCAGCTGGAGAAGCGTATCTCCTTCCGCCGGGCCATGAAGAAGGCCATGCAGCAGGCCACCCGCCTGGGTGCCAAGGGCATCAAGGTCACCTGCGCCGGCCGTCTGGGCGGTGCCGAAATCGCCCGCTCCGAGAGCTATCACGAGGGCACCATCCCCCTGCAGACCATCCGCGCCGACATCGAGTACGGCTTCGCGGAGGCTGCCACCACCTACGGCCGCATCGGCGTGAAGGTGTGGATCTACAAGGGCGAGGTTCTGAACACCACCCTGCGGGCTGCCGCTCCCGAACCCGAGAAGCGCGAGCGCCGCAACAATGACCGTCGGGGCGACCGCCGGAACGGTGACCGCCGGGGCGGCGATCGTCGGAACGGCGACAGACCCAATTACCGCAGAGAAGGAGGCAACCGCTAATGCTGATGCCCAAAAGAGTAAAGTACCGCAAGGTTCAGCGCGGCCGTATGACCGGCGCTGCCTCCCGCGGCAACAAGGTTGCTTACGGTGAGTACGGCATCCAGGCTCTGGAGCCCGGCTGGATCACCGGCAACCAGATCGAGGCCGCCCGTATCGCCATGACCCGTTACACCAAGCGTGGCGGTAAGGTCTGGATCAAGATTTTCCCCGACAAGCCTTATTCCAAGAAGGGCCTGGGCACCCGTATGGGTTCCGGTAAAGGCGCGCCCGAAGGCTGGGTCGCAGTCGTTAAGAATCAGAAGGTGATGTTTGAGATCGGCGGCGTGTCCGAAGAGGTCGCCCGCGAGGCTCTGCGTCTGGCACAGCACAAGCTGCCCATCAAGACCAGAATCATCACCAAGGAAGTTGAAACCGAGATTGGTGGTGAATAATGATGAAGGCAAAGGAACTGAAGAACCTGTCCGTTGAAGAGCTGGCTAAGAAGCTGGACGAGCTGAAGAAGGACCTGTTCATGCTGAGAATGCAGCACGCAACCAACCAGCTGGACAACCCCATGCAGATCGCCGCGACCAAGAAGGACATTGCCCGCGTCAAGACCATTATTCGCGAGAAGACCAACGTCTGAGGAGGATACGTAAATGACTGAGAATAGAGCATTCCGTAAAACCAGAATCGGTCAGGTCGTCTCCGACAAGATGGACAAGACCATTGTGGTTGCAATCGAGGATAGCGTGCAGCATCCTCTGTACAAGAAGACCATGAAGCGGACCTACAAGCTGAAGGCCCACGACGAGAATAACGAGTGCGGCATCGGCGATACCGTGGAGGTCATGGAGACCCGTCCCCTGTCCAAGGACAAGCGCTGGAGACTGGTCAGAATTATTGAGAAGGCGAAGTAAGGAGGTCGGCCGGCTATGATTCAAGGTGAAAGCTATCTGAAGGTTGCCGACAATACCGGCGCCAAGGAGATCCACTGCATCCGTGTGCTGGGCGGCTCCCGGCGGAAGTTCGGCAACATCGGCGATGTGATCGTTGCCTCCGTCCGCAAGGCTACCCCCGGCGGCACTGTGAAGAAGGGCGAGGTCGTGAAGGCCGTTATCGTCCGTACCAAGCGGGGCGTCCGCCGTGAGGACGGCAGCTATGTCCGCTTCGATGAGAACGCTGCCGTGATCATCAAGGAAGACAAGAATCCCCGCGGTACCCGTATCTTTGGACCGGTGGCCCGCGAGCTGCGTGAGAGAGATTACATGAAGATCCTCTCCCTGGCACCCGAAGTCATCTAAGGGGGAACCGAAGGAATGAACATTAAGAAGAATGATACCGTAATCGTCCTGTCCGGCAAGGACAAGGGCGTTAAGGGCAAGGTGCTGGTCGCCATGCCCAGCGAAAACAAGGTCATCGTGGAGAAGGTCAACGTGGCCACCTGCCACACCAAGCCCCGTCAGCAGGGCGAGGCCGGCGGCATCGTGAAGAAGGAGACCCCCATCCGCGCCTGCAAGGTTGCCCTGTTCTGCGACAAGTGCGGCAAGGGCGTCCGCGTGGGTTACAAGGTCGAGAACGGCAAAAAGACCCGCGTCTGCCGCAAGTGCGGCGCCGAAATCTGAGAAAGGAGTGTATCATAAATGGCTAGCAGAATGAAAGAAAGATACATTGCCGAGATCGCTCCTGCTCTGAACAAGAAGTTCGGCTACAAGAGCGTCATGCAGATCCCCAAGCTGGACAAGGTTATCGTGAACGTCCGCTGCGGTGAGAGCAAGAACAACGCCAAGGAGATCGAGGCCATCGTGAAGGATCTGGGCATCATCACCGGCCAGAAGGCCGTCGTGTGCAAGGCCCGCAAGTCCGTCGCCAACTTCAAGCTCCGCGAGGGCGAGAACGTGGGCGTGAAGGTCACCCTCCGCGGCGACAAGATGTACGAGTTCCTGGATCGTCTGTTCAGCGTGGCGCTGCCCCGGGTCCGCGACTTCCGCGGCATCAACCCCAACTCCTTCGACGGCCGCGGCAACTACGCCTTCGGTCTGAAGGAGCAGCTGATCTTCCCTGAAATCGAGTACGACAAGGTGGACAAGATCCGTGGTATGGATATCTGCATCTGCACCACCGCTACCACCGATGAGGAAGCCAAGGAACTGCTGACCCAGCTTGGCGCTCCCTTCCACGCTTGATTAGGAGGATTGCGAAATGGCGAAAAAGTCTATGATCCTGAAGCAGCAGGCGGAGCCCAAGTTCTCCAGCCGCCGCTACAACCGCTGCAAGATCTGCGGCAGACCCCATGCTTACCTGCGCGACTACGGCGTGTGCCGTATCTGCTTCCGGGAGCTCGCCTACAAGGGCCAGATCCCCGGTGTCCGCAAGGCCAGCTGGTAATGAACTGTTAACAAGATGCGGGAAGTCCCGGGAAGATGGGCTTGCTCCGGCAGGCCGCATTCCCTGGATACCCCCGGATCTTCACGGGCAAAACCCGTAACTTCTTAAAGGAGGATATTTATCATGCAAATCACCGATCCCGTAGCAGATATGCTGACCCGTATCCGGAACGCGAAC
>CAMFFO010000106.1 GCA_945949735.1 uncultured Clostridia bacterium
GACCAGTGTGCGCACTGGTCTCGCAATGACAGCGTTATTTTTCAAACACCAATTTGTCGGTTTGCTGACTTAAGCCGATAAGCATTATTATTTTTATCCCGAAGGGATTCCTTAATTGTCAATTGTCAATTGTTAATTGTTAATTATGAACGCCAATACAGGTTACCGGCTTTCATCTGGGGCCGTCCCGGCGTCCCCGAACGGCAAAAGGCGCGACGGATCGTCGCGCCTTTTTGCTGTTTTCCGCTCTTGCGAACACCGCCCGAAAAAGGGGGGCTTGGGTTATTCCAGGGGTTCCAGGACGACGAAGGACTGGGCGCCCAGCTTCAGGGTGTCCGCGTCCACGCCGGCGTCGCCCAGGGTATAGATCGCCCTGTAGGCGCCGTCCAGCTTCAGCTGCGCATCTTTCGGGGCAGGATTCACCGCCAGCAGCAGCGCTCCCCGCTTGTAGGCGAAGAGGCGGCTGCCCTCCCCGGCGCTGTACACCGTGAAGGGGCTGTAGCCCTGCAGCTCCTCCCGGCTGTGGCGAAGGGCCGTCAGGGCGCGGACATGATTCAGCATGGAGTCCGGGTCGCCCTCCTGGGCCGCCACGGTGGGGGCGTCCTCCGCCGGATCCACCGGCAGGTACAGCTCCTCCGGCTTTCCTTCGGAGAAGCCCAGGTTGGGTCCCGCGCTCCACTGCATGGGCGTCCGGGAGCCGGTGCGGTGGTAGCCGCCCTCCTTGGTGGGCAGGATCTGATAGCGCAGGCCGATCTCGTCGCCGTAGTAGATGTAGGGCGCGCCGGGCATGGTCAGCAGGAACGCGAAGGCCAGCCGCCGCTCCCGGTCGGTCAGGTTGTAGGTTAAGCGCTTGGTATCGTGGTTTCCGGTGATGAAGCACCAGAGCCCCTTATCCCGGGAGGCCAGGTACTTGGGCAGGTAGTCCAGCAGGAACGCGGACGCGTCCTGCCTGGAATCCGCCTTGAAATAGCTGTCGTCGAAGAGGATGTTCGACCGCTTGTCCATCCGGTAGTGGCGCAGCAGCTGGCTGTAGCCGTTGCCGAACCAGTCCAGGTAGAAGTCCATGTCAAACCCGCAGTTTAGGGACATGGTGGGCTGGTTCCACTCGGAGACCATGGCGGCCTGGGGGTACTCGGAATGCACCATGCCGTTCAAATCCCGCCAGACCTCCTGGGTGGAGTCTTTGTTGGGGGTGTCCTTTTTCACCAGGCTGTCAGCCATGTCCACCCGGAAGCCGTCGCAGCCCAAGTCCAGCCAGAAGCGCATGACGTCCTTCATGGCCTCCCGGGTGGCCAGGGGGCCGGGGTCGTTGATGTTCTGCTGCCAGGGCTGGGTGATCTGCCGGAAGCCGTAGTTCAGAGCCGGCTGGCACATGAAGAAATTGATGACGTAGGTGGCGTCCCGGGGCATTTCCCCGCCCACGAAGCGCAGCCCATCCGCGGGGGTAAAGGCGCTGTCGGTCCAGATGTAACGGTCGGAGAATTCGTTCCGCTCCTCCCGGCCGCTTTCCAAAAACCACCGGTGCTCCTCGCTGGTGTGGCCCGCCACCAGATCCAGAAGGACGTGGATGCCCTTTTCATGGGCCGCCCGGAACAGCTCCTTCGCGTCCTCCAGGGTGCCGTACCGGGGGGCGATGGCCTTGTAATCCCGGACATCGTAGCCCGCGTCCTTGAAGGGGGAGTCGTACCAGGGGTTGATCCACAGGGCGTTGCACCCCAGGCTCCTGATGTAGTCCAGCTTCGTCGTGATGCCGGGAATGTCGCCGATGCCGTCGCCGTTGGTGTCGTAGAAGGATTGGGGATAGATCTCATAGAATATCGCGTCTTTGAGCCAGTCTGCCGCCATAAGAAAAACTCCTTTTCCAGCCGGGAAACCCGGCAAAATGTATTCGCTGGGGATTTACCAGCATCCTACCACATCCCGCTCCGTTTTTCAACGCCGAAGTATAAGGCAGCTGCCCGTAAAATTGGTGTTTGAAGTTTTCAAACACATTGCGTTTCCACCGTAGGGGCGGATAGTATCCGCCCGAAACGTTCCGGTTTTTGAGCATTTCCGGTGAATGTGCGTGCTATCCATGCGGTAAGGGTGCGGGCGGATACTATCCGCCCCTACGGTGATAGTGTTGTAAACACCAATTTGTCGATCAGCTTATAAAAGCCGCGCTGCCGTCCCGGGGGATGGCAGCGCGGTTTTCTGTTTCATGCTTATGGGCCTTTGCAGCTTCCGGAGAAATTGCCGCCTGAAGGATTGCAAATGCCACCGTAGGGGCGGCTAATAGCCGCCCGAGACGTTCCAATTCTCGTTGGAACACAGCGCTGTCAGAACCGGAAGGCTGCGGGCGGCTAATAGCCGCCCCTACGACAGCATCCCGGCAAACACCGCTTTTCCGTCTTGCTGCGTTAATCCGATAAGCACATTCTATTTTTCCAGTCTGCGCTCCAGGGCGCGGCTTCCCAGGGCGGTGAGGTGAACCCGGTCGAAGCCGTATTCTCTTGTCAGGACGAAGGACTTGGGCAGCTCGTCGCAGGGCGTCACCCGGCCCTCCCGCTCCGCCCGATCCAGAAATTCCCGGGTGCGGCGGGAGGTGGAGGTGTTGTCCAGATCAAAGATGCCGATGATGGAGCCGTCCCGCACGGCCATGTCGTTTCCGATGGAAAGATACATATTACACCACCAGGAAGTAGATCAGCACCACGACGCCCAGCACGATCCGGTACACGCCGAAGGCCGCGAAGGAGTGACGGCGGACGTACTCCATCAGGCCCCGGATGACCAGCAGGCTCACCAGGAAGCTGACCAGGCACCCCACGATCAGAACCCCCACCTCGGTGATCGTGATGGCCGCGCCGGAGAGCAGGAATTTCAGAGCCTTGATGGCGCTGGCCCCCAGCATGGTGGGGATGGCCATGAAGAAGGAGAACTCCGCGCCCGCGCCGCGGCTGACCCCCAGGAGAATGGCGCCCAGGATGGTGGAGCCGGAGCGGGAGGTGCCGGGGATCAGGCTCAGGCACTGGAAGGCGCCGATGAGCAGGGCGGTTTTCAGGTCGATGGCGTAGACGCTGCGGATCACGCTCTCCCGGCGGGCGTTGTACCGCTCCACCAGGATAAAGGCCACGCCGTAGACGATGAGCATCAGCGCCACCACCGGAGCCGTATGCAGGTGGGCCTCCATCCAGTCGTCAAACAGCACCCCCACCAGCCCCGAGGGGATGATGGACACGATCACCGCAAACCACAGCCGCCAGGTGCGCCTGCGCTCCGGGAGCTTCTTTCCCGGATCAAAGGGGTTGAGCTTCCGGAAGAACAGCACGATGACCGCGAGGATCGCCCCCAGCTGGATCACCACGTCGAACATCTGGGAGAATTCCTCCGACACGTTCAGCCGTATGAATTCGTTCAGCAGAATCAGGTGCCCCGTGGAGGAGATGGGCAGCCACTCCGTCACGCCCTCCACAATGCCGAAGAGCACGGCCTTTAGAATTTCAATCATGGTAAGTAAATCCTTTCCTGGTGAATGAGAACGACAAATCGGGTGTTTATAATTGACAATTAACAATTGACAATTGACAATTAAGGAATCCCTTCGGGATAAAACATAATCATTGTGGTCAAAAAAAGACAGTATTTTCAAAAATACTTATCGGCTTGACTCAGCAAATCGGTAAATTGGTGTTTGAAAGTCTGAGGCACTGAGCAAATACCTTCCCCTGGGGGGAAGGGGGACCGCGAAGCGGTGGATGAGGAACGGCGGCAGCTGCAGGAACATATGCGCATCAATTGGACAAACCGTGTTCCAATATGGTGCTTTTTTACGCACTGCACTGGTAATTGGAAGATTTCGCCATTCCTCATCAGTCACCAAAATCGGTTCCGAAGAGCCGATTTTGGCGACAGCTTCCCCCCGGGGGAAGCCAAGGGCGCTCCCGCGCCAGTGCGATAAACACCAATTTGTCGTACTGCTGAGTTAACCCGATAAGCACATTTTCAAAAAGACAGGGTTGCGGTGCATAATTGTCAACTGTCAATTGTCAATTGTCAATTCGGCGAAGCCGTTCAAACACCAATTTATCGTTTTGCTGTATCCGTTTATTCTCCCCCATGATACTCCATTCCCGTTCCGATTGCAAGCACAACCTGCCGTTCATATTTTGCGTGACAACTCTTTACAAAATGTTCACCTAGAATCTGCCTTTCGCGCTATAATAAGGAGAAAGAGGAACCATTGTAAGGAGGATCTTGTATGGCTGTTTCTGTTCTGATCGTGGAGGATGACCGCAATATCTCGGAGCTGCTGCAGATGTATCTGGAGAAGGAGGGCTATGCCGTGACCACCGCCTTTGACGGGGGGCAGGGCCTTGCCAAGTTCCGGGCCATCAAGCCGGATCTGGTGCTGCTGGATGTGATGATGCCCGTCATGGACGGCTGGACCGTGTGCAAGACCATCCGTTCCGAGGCCCAGACCCCCATCATCATGCTCACCGCCAAGGGCGAGACCGACGACAAGGTGACGGGCCTGAAAACCGGGGCCGACGACTACATCACCAAGCCCTTCGAAATGAAGGAGGTACTGGCCCGGATCGAGGCGGTGCTGCGCCGCAGCTCGGGGGTTTCCGCCGAGAAGAAGGCCCGGCGGCTGGTGTTCGACAAGCTGGTCATCGACATGGACGCCTTTGAGCTGCTGGTGGACGGGAAAAAGGTGGATACGCCCCCCAAGGAGATGGAGCTTCTGTACTATCTGGCCTCCTCCCCCAACCGGGTCTACACCCGCAACCAGCTCCTCGACGAGGTCTGGGGCTTCGACTACTTCGGCGACTCCCGGACCGTGGACGTCCACGTCAAGCGTCTGCGGGAGAAGCTGGAGGGCGTCAGCGACAGCTGGGGCCTGAAAACCGTCTGGGGCGTGGGGTATAAGTTCGAGGTCGTGTAAGTGAAAACAGGTTGACTTTCCCAAACCGTGTGGTATAATGTGCATGAAGAAAGGGCGTTGCCGATAGACGGTCAGCCCCCTCCTTTCAGCGAAGAAGTAACCGCCGAGTTGGGGAACTCTTGGGGCGGTTACTTCTTCTTTATTATCTGGGCGCCTTTAAAAACCACCCTTTTGGGTTTTGGACAGATCTTTTGCCCTAACAATGCGTTTTAAAAAGTTCGAAATACAAAAAGTATTCCGAACTTATTAAAACTTTTGTTAGAACAAAATCTCTCGCCCAAAACCGCAAAAAGTAGTTTTTAAAGGTCGCCATATCTGAACAATCAGACTAATCAAGCTGATAATGAATGTTCCGAACAGAAACAGTTCCGAATATGTAACCATATCAGCCACCCCCTTCCCACAAAGGACAGAGGGCGAAGAAGTGTACCCTCTGCGCTGAGGGAATCAACCGCCTACCGTGTTCATGGCAACGCCCCGGTTCTGAAAGAACCAAAGGAATGATACCATTGACACAGAAATATGTCAAGATTTGAACCAAAGCAAGGCCACCGCAGGGGCGGCTGACAGCGACAGCTGGGGCCTGAAAACCGTCTGGGGCGTGGGGTATAAGTTCGAGGTCGTTTGATTTTTCGAATTGACAATCGACAATTGACAGTTGACAATTATTCTCTCCTGTAATATACGGCAAGTTGGTGTTTGGTAATTTGTTATCGTAGGGGCGGCTATTAGCCGCCCGCAGCCTAACGACTACGGAAATGTCCGTTTTATCCGAAAATGCTCAAAAACCGGAACGTTTCTGGCGGCTAATAGCCGCCCCTACGGCCGCAATATGATGTGTCCCAAAACTTCAAACACCAATTTGTCGGACTGCTGAGGCAGCCCGATAAGCAATTTTTATCCCGGAGGGACACCTTAATTGTCAATTGTTCATTGTCAATTGTCAATTCACATTCAATAGGATTGGGGTGGTTTGGTCTATGAAAAGCTCCTTCGGCCGCAGCTTCTCTACGGCGGCGACGATCCTGCTGCTGGCGCTGACGGTGCTGGGAGCCTCCTTTCAGCTGCTGGTGCGCGAATACCTGACGGAGACCACCATTTCCGGGCTGCGCAGCGACGCGGACGCCATCGCCAAGCTGGCCGCCGCCTACTCCATCGAAGGGAGCCTTTCCAGCCGGGAATTCCTGCTGAACCTGGATGTAGCCAGCCAGGTAACCGACGCGGACATCGTCATCTGCGACCGCTCCGGTCAGGTGGTGCTGTGCTCCGACGCCCTTTCCGGCTGCGAGCACCAGGGCCTGCGCTTAAACCAGGAGTACCTCCAGAAGGTGCTCTCCACCGGCTCCGACGCGGCCACGGGGGTGATCCGGGGGCTGTATTCCGACCGGCGGTATGTGGTCAGCGTGCCCATCAATTCCGAATCCGGGTCGCTGGTCAGCGGCATCGTCATTGTATCCACCCCCACCCTGGCCACCGGCCAGATTCTGAACCGGATCTCCAACATCTTCCTGACCACGGCGGTGTTCGTGGTGCTGATCTCCGTGCTGGCGGTCACCGTGTTCGCCCGGCGGGAGAGTAAGCCCCTGCGGGACATGGCCCGGGCCGCCAACGCCTTCGGCCACGGCGACCTGGACGCCCGGGTGAAGGTGGAGGACTCTTCCAGCGAGGAAATGGAGGAGCTGGCCGTGGCCTTCAACAACATGGCCTGCTCCCTGCAGAAGAGCGAATACCAGCGTCAGGAGTTCGTGGCCAACGTATCCCACGAGCTGAAAACCCCCATGACCACCATCTCCGGCTATGTGGACGGAATTCTGGACGGCACCATCCCCCCGGAACGCCGGGAGCACTATCTGCGCATCGTCTCCGACGAGACAAAGCGCTTGAGCCGGCTGGTGCGCAGTATGCTGGACATCTCCCAGCTCCAGAGCGAGGGGGGCATCCCCGAGGAGAAGAAAACCCACTTCGACCTGGAGGAAGCCGTGGGGCAGGTGCTCATCACCTTCGAGAAGAAGATCAACGACAAGGGTCTGCAGGTGGACGTGGATATGCCGGAGCACCCGGTGTACACCTTTGCCTGCCAGGACTACATCACCCAGGTGGTGTATAACCTCCTGGACAACGCGGTAAAGTTCTGCCCCCAGGGAGGCGTGCTCGGCATCCGCATCCGGGAGGGCGGCAGCAAGACCTATGTGTCCGTCAGCAACGAGGGCGACACCATCCCCCCGGAGGAGCTGAGCCTGGTCTTTGACCGGTTCCACAAAACCGACAAGAGCCGCTCCAGAAATTCCGACGGCTGGGGCCTGGGGCTGTACATCGTGAAAACCATCGTGTGCAGCCACGGCGAGAATATCAGCGTCACAAGCCGCGACGGCAAAACCGAGTTCACCTTCACCATGCCGCTGGTGAATTGACAGTTGACAATTGACAGTTGACAATTGGGGGGCGTTTCCCGAAAACCAAAAACAGGCTGTCATCCGGACAAATTGGTGTTTGAAAAAAATGCTGTCATTGCGAGACCAGTGCGCACACTGG
>CAMFFO010000107.1 GCA_945949735.1 uncultured Clostridia bacterium
CCACTTAAGCGCACTGGCTCGCAATGACAGCAAGTATTCGACAAACACCAATTTGTCAAATTGCCTTGCTCTCCGGAGCCTCAGTCCTGCTCCTGGGCACGCTTTTTCATCAGCTGGCGCATCCGGACTGCGTGATCCAGCTCCCGCTTGCGGATGCGCAGGCTCTTGGGGGTGCACTCCAGCAGCTCATCATCGGCCAGGAACTCCAGGCACTGCTCCAGGGAGAAGTTTCTGGGGGGCACCAGCCGCAGAGCCTCGTCGGAACCGGCGGCACGCATATTGGTCAGCTGCTTTTTCTTGCAGACGTTTACCGTCATGTCCTCGTTGCGGCTGCAGATGCCCACCACCATACCGGCATAGACCTGGGTTCCGGGCCCGATGAGCAGCGCGCCCCGCTCCTGGGCGGCGGCCAGACCGTAGGTCACCGCCTCGCCGCTTTCATGGGCGATCAGGGAACCCACCAGACGGCGCTCAATCTCGCCCTTCATGGGGGCGTAGGAATCCAGCACCGAGGACATGACGCCCTCGCCCCGGGTATCGGTGAGGAACTCGCTGCGGTAGCCGAAGAGGCCCCGGCTGGGCACCAGGAACTCCAGGCGGTAGCGGCTGCCCATGGGGGTCATGCCCAGAAGGTCTCCCTTCCGGCGGCCCATTTTCTCAATGACGGAGCCCATGCACTCCTCGGGCACGTCCGCCACCATCCGCTCGATGGGCTCGCAGACCTTGCCGTCAATGACCTTGGTCAGCACCCGGGGGGTGGATACGGAGAACTCGTAGCCCTCCCGGCGCATGGTTTCCATGAGAATGCTCAGGTGCATTTCGCCCCGGCCCGCCACGTTGAAGGCATCGGTGCCCTGCTCGGTGACGTGGAGGGACACATCCTTCAGAAGCTCCCGCTCCAGGCGGTCGCGGAGGTTCCGGGAGGTGACAAATTTACCCTCCCTGCCCGCAAAGGGGGAATCGTTGACGGCGAAGGTCATCTCGATGGTTGGGTCGCTGATCTTCACAAAGGGCAGCGGCTCCACGGTATCGGGGGCGCAGAGCGTCCGGCCGATGGTGATGTCCGCCATACCGGAAAGGGCCACAATTTCCCCGGCGGAGGCCTCCTGCACCGGCTTTTTGGTCAGGCCGTCAAACTCGTAGAGGGCCACCACCTTGCCCTTCTGCCGAACCTCGGAGTCGTGGTAGTCGCAGATGGTCACCTCCTGGTTGACCCGGATGGTGCCCCGCTCCACACGGCCCACGGCAATACGGCCAACATACTCATTATAATCAATGGAGGAAACCAGCAGCTGCAGCGGAGCCCCCGCGTCTCCCGTGGGAGGATCAATATAGTTCACAATGGTCTCAAAGAGGGGGGTCAGATCCTTGCCCATCTCGTCGGGGCCGTAGCTGGCAGTGCCCTGACGGCCGGAACAGAACACGGTGGGGGAATTGAACTGCTCGTCGGTGGCGTTCAGGTCCAGCAGCAGCTCCAGCACCTCGTCCATGACCTCATGGATCCGGGCGTCGGGCTTGTCCACCTTGTTCACCGCCACAATGACCTTGTGGCCCAGCTCCAGAGCCTTCTGAAGGACGAACCGGGTCTGGGGCATGGGCCCCTCGGCGGCGTCCACCAGCAGGATAACGCCGTTGACCATCTTGAGAATCCGCTCCACCTCGCCGCCGAAATCCGCGTGGCCCGGGGTGTCCACGATGTTGATTTTGTAATCCTTGTAGCGGACGGAGGTGTTCTTGGCCAGGATGGTAATGCCCCGCTCCCGCTCCAGATCCCCGGAGTCCATGACCCGCTCCACGGTGGCCTGGTTCTCCCGGTAAATTCCGCCCTGCTTCAGCATCTCGTCCACCAGCGTGGTTTTGCCATGGTCAACGTGGGCGATGATGGCAATATTGCGAATATGATCCTGAGACATCATAGAAAATAAAACTCCTTTTATCCAACAATCTTCCAATTTTTTAGTATAGCACATTGTCTAAGATATTGCAATCATTTTGTGCAATTACGCCGAAGAAATGAAACAAACGGTTCTCCCGTCCTCCTTCGGATTGATTTTCCCCCATGCTTGTGATATACTGTAATGTAAATATATCCGTTTCCCTTCTCCAAAAGCAAATTTGGGGTTTGTCGAGATTGCACCGTAGGGGCGGCTATTAGCCGCCCGTTTTTGTTTCGTCAACGAGAGTGCTTCCGTTTATCGGAAAAGCTCAGAAATTTGAACGTTTTCGGGCGGCTAATAGCCGCCCCTACAGTAGCAAAGCAACGTGTTTGGAAATCTCCAAACACCCATTTCCCAAACCGCTGAGCCATCGCGGCAGGCATCCGGATAAAAGCCTTCCTCTCTCCACCGGCATTCAAAGGGGTACGCAATTATGAAGCATCCATCCAAACTGAATACCCGGGCGATTCTCCTTTTCGGGATCACATCCGGTCTCTTTCTGCTGTTTTTCTTCTACATAGGTTTTTTTGAAGGGGCTTCCGTCTATCAGGCCCGTCCCTTCCTGGGCTGCCGGCAAGTGACGGAGTATGCCGCGGAGCAATACGCCTCCGATTCCTCTCCCACCGGGTATGCGAAGGAGTTTACCTGGACGCTGGGGGAAGTATCTGCCGGTGAGGAGTGCCTGAACATCTATCTGGTGCACCATACCGCCCAGGTCTATCTGGACGACGAGCTTGTGTACGACCTGTCCTCCGGTGCGGGCAGCCGCATCTGCGGCAGCGTGGGCAGCAACTGGTGCAGCATTCCCCTTTACCCGGAGGACAGCGGCAAAACCGTAAGCGTTGTCACCGAGCCTGCCTTCTCCGTGTCCGCTGGGCGGAATCCGGAATTCTACCTGGGCTCCCGTTACGAGGTATTCCGCAGCTTCCTGACCCGGGATCTGCTGGAGCTGCTGCTTTCCTCGGTCTGCATTTTATTGGGACTGTTTATCGCCGCCATCTCCCTCTATCTGCGTCTTGCCAGGAAAGCCTATCCCACGGATATGGTCTTTCTGGGGATTTTCTCCCTGCTCATCGGCGTCTGGCGCGTTACGGATATGCGCACCACCACCTTTTTCTTTTCCGGCAGCACGGTGCTGCTGAGCTATATCACCATTGGCGTGCTGTGCCTGTGTGTCATTCCGCTTCTGCTGATGATTTCCGTGCGGTTTGGCGGAGCTTTCTCCGCGTCTGCCCTGTGGCTGGCGGTTACGGCCTCCTGCGCCGCGCTGGTGATTCTCGCCTGTCAGGTATTCGGCATCGCGGAGTTCCGGGAAACGTTGATTCTCTGCCACATCATGATGCTGCTCACCCTGGCGGCAGCCCTGGGCTCCGCCGTTATCAACTTCTTCCAGAATCGCGGCTCCCACCAGACGCAGTCGCTGTGGTATGTGGGCGTGCTGGGAACCGGTGTGCTGCTGGATCTTGTCCGGTTCTACAGCAGAGGAAACTCCTCCGGAATGGATTTCACCCTGGGCGCGTTTATCGTGTTCACCCTGATCCAGTTTACCCACAGCGTCATCGAAACCAGCACCCTGGCCTATACCGACTCCCAGACCGGCCTGTTCAACAAGCAGCGCTGGGACACCCTGATGGCGCACGATGGCGCTCCGGGAAGCTGTGTGGGGATCATGATGCTGGATCTGAACCGGCTGAAATACACCAACGACACCCTGGGCCATGAGGCCGGAGATCAGATGATCTTCAACTTTTCCAACATCCTGCGCAATATTCTCCCTCCCGACAGCGTGATCTGCCGCTGGGGCGGTGATGAATTCACCGTTCTGATCACGGATGCCACCAGGGAACGGATGGAGCAGTCCATCCAGGATCTCCACACCGCGGCGGACGGCTACAACCGGTTTGGCCGGGGCCCCGCCATCTATTTCGCCGCGGGCTTCGCGCTCTCCTCCGACTACCCCAACCTGAGCCGTGCGGAACTGCTGAGCAAGGCCGACGAAGCGATGTACCGGGACAAGCGAACCTGGTATGCCCAGCATCCCCTGGTATAAAAAATGTTTTCAAAACTTTTCTCCCTTTGTGACAGGCAGCCAAACAAAAGCAGCCCGTCATGAAGGGAGTTTTCTTACCCCAAACGCGTCCCTCAATCCCCGGCAGGATGGTAAATTGTGTTTGGCGATTTGTGATCGTAGGGGCGGATATTATCCGCCCGCAACCTGACGACTACGGAAATGTCCGTTCTATCCGAAAATGCTCAAAAACCGTAACGTTTCGGGCGGCTAATAGCCGCCCCTACGATAGCAACGTAACGTATTTGAAACCGTTAAACAACAATTTTTCTGTTCCCGGTAAAACCCGGATGCGTGGGGCGTCACTGCAAAAAACACAACGCCACCCCAAAAATCGACAATACACATTTTGTGCCGCCGTTTGAAATTTGTGATATAATGAACATAACTCAGGCCCGGGGTGAGGAGGGATTTGTGCAATGAAACCATTTCGGAATATTTCCATACGGAAAAAGATTCTGGTCAGTATGCTGGCGTTCACCCTGATCCCCATTATTCTTGTGTCCGCCGCTGCGACGACGATCACCTACAAGACCATGCGCGACCAGCTGATTTATGACCACCGGATGAGCAGCGGCTGGCTGCAGAACAGGCTCAGTCTGGAAATCAGCGGCCAGATGGATCAGTTCTACCAGTTCGAAGTCGACAAGGAGGTCAAGGCGGATATTCTCCGCTGGTGCACCCAGCAGGGGGAGCTGGACTACGCCGCCCGGCTTCGGATCATCACCGCCATGAACACGGTCATCAGCATGGACAGCAGCATCAACTCCATTGAGCTGTTCAACCTGTCTCAGGATACGGTTCTGGCGGCGGAGCGCTCCGGGGCCTATTCCGACGCTACCGGGGATCGGCTGGCACTGTGGAATCAGCGTGTCCCCGATTTGCAGACCAACCTGGTGTACCTGCGCAGTGACCGGGAGATTCTGACTGTTCACCAGATCCGCCGCTTTGACGATAAGCACCCCATCGCCCTGGTGGTTGTTCACCTGCGCCCGTACCAGCTCCAGGACATTCTCGACGAGATCAAGACGGTGCAGGAGGAAACCATTCTGGTGTTCAATGACCAGAACCAGCTGATCGAAGCGGACTACGGCACGGATTGGAGCATGGAGGCATCCGTTGTGGAGGCGGTCCGCCGGCAGCTGGCGGAGGGGGATAAGAAGGAGGGCTTCTATGCCGACCAGTTCTGGTTCTACCGCGCCGTCAGCGGCGGCAAGCTGCAGCTTCTGCTGACCATCCCCAACGATACCATTGTGGAGGCGCTGCTTCCCACGGTTTTTACCGGCATTCTGGTGGCAGCGCTGGCGATTCTGGCCAGCGTCATCTGTTCCGTGGTATACTCCCGGGCGGTGAGTCGTCCCATCCAGGAGCTGTCCGCCCAGATGAAAAATCTGACCCTGAATGAGTATTCCGGCACCATCGCGGAGGATCGTGAGGATGAGATCGGCATTCTGCAGGACAGCTTTGACCACATGATCGCCCGGAACAAGGAGCTGATCGCCCAGCAGTACCAGAGCAAGCTGGAAAAGCGCAACGCCCAGCTCCGGGCCCTGCAGGCCCAGATCAACCCCCATTTCCTGTACAACACCCTGCAGGTCATCGGCGGCATGGCCCTGGAACGCAGCGCCCCGGAAATCTATCAAATCACCCTGGCGCTCAGCGACATTCTGCGGTATTCCCTGAATTTCTCCAGAGAAATGGTTCGGCTGGAGGAGGAGGTCGGATATCTGGAAAGCTATGTGACCATTCAGAACGAGCGCTTCGGCGGAAAGGTACACCTGGAGCGGAAGCTGGCCCCGGAAACCATGGACTGCCTGATCCCCAAGCTGATTCTCCAGCCCCTTGCGGAAAACAGCTTTGAGCATGGCCTCCAGGACAAAACCGGCTGCTGGCAGCTGACGGTGGCAAGCTCCCTCACCGGGGACGGTGACCTTCTGCTGGAGGTGGGGGATAACGGCGTGGGCTTTTCTCCCCAGCGGCTGGCCCAGATTCGGGAAACGCTGAATCAGGAAACCGAAAACGCCCTGCGCTCCGGCTCCCACATCGGCCTGGCCAACGTCCACGCCCGGATTCGCCTGCGCAGCCCCGGGGAGCGGTACGGCGTCTCCATTGACAGCGGCCCGGAGCGGGGAACAACGGTATGCGTCAGAATGAAAGCAGTATGGGAGGAGGGAAAGGAATGCCCTACAAGGTAGTGATTATCGACGACGAGCCCTGGACACGGGGCGTGGTTCTGAACCTGGGCCAGTGGTCGCTGCTGGAGCTGGAAGTGGTGGGCGAGGCGGCGGATGGGGAAACTGGCCTGGAGCTGATTCACAAGGTAGCCCCGGATATCATCCTGACGGATGTGCGGATGCCCCGCCTGGGAGGAATCGAGCTGGTGCAGAAGCTCCGCTCCGCGGGGGACGACACGCCGGTGCTGATCATCAGCGGCTACGACGACTTCGACTATGTCCGCAGCGCCCTGAAGCTGGGGGTCACGGACTACCTGCTCAAGCCCATCAAGGCCCAGGAACTGAACCAGCAGCTGCAGCGCTGCGTCAACCTCCTGCGGCGGCGCAGCGACGCCCGGCCCCGCAGTGAAATGCAGGCGGGATTCTTCGCGGAAGGCTGGGACGACCGGTATTACGCCATCCGGCAGAAGCTGGAAACGGCCCTGCGGGTGGGAAACCAGCAGCTGGTTGGGAGCCTCTTCGACGACCTGTACCGGCTCATCCGGAGCCACGAAGGGGAACAGCCCGCCAATACCGTGATGATCGGCATCTACTACGCCCTGCTGCTGCCCCTGCAGCGGTATCTGGAAACCATGGGCGCATCCAAAGCGGAGGTCTTTGCCGGGAAGAACACCATCTTCGTTTTCAGCCGGGACAACTCTCTGGGGCAGATGCTTGATTTTCTGCGGGATCTGTATCTGACAGCCATCCGGCAGATGGAAAAGCACCGGCAGCGTCCCCGGCTGGACATTCCGGCGGTCTGCCGCTATTTGGAGGAAAACTATGCCAAGGGCGTCACCCTGGAGCAAACCGCCGACGCCTTCCATGTGACCAAGGAGTACTTAAGCAAGGCCTTCAAGCAGGAGCGGGGGGAGGGCTTCTCGGAATACGTGACCTCCCTGCGCATGAAACGGGCCTATGCGCTGATTACGGAGTACGATGCCCCGTTGAAGGAGGTGGGCGTTATGGTGGGGTACTACGATTTGGCGCATTTTTACAAAACCTTCAAGAAGTATTTTGGCAAAACGCCGGGAGATGTCCGGGAGAGTTTAAAAAATGACAACGAAACAACTCCTTAGGTGAAAATGCTAATTTTCAGGTGCTGTGCTATACTTTCATTGTAGCAAATCACCAATCCCAAATGCTTACCGGGTTTACTCAGCTGTATGGGAAATTGTTGTTTACAGCACTATCACCGTAGGGGCGGATATTATCCGCCCGCAA
>CAMFFO010000108.1 GCA_945949735.1 uncultured Clostridia bacterium
ATCCGCCCCTACGGTAGCAACGTAAGGTGCTTGAAAACTGTAAACAACAATTTACAGCGCTTGGGGTTTTTGTCCACAGCTTTTTTACAAATTTGCTCTGGAAATCCCGGGCGAGCCTGCTATAATAGAGGAAAACGATTTCCTGATCCAAGGAGGAATTGTCATGCAGATCGAATTGACGCCGAAGGAATTCCGCAGGCTCCTGGACATGGTATACATCGGGAACTGGGTCCTTAACTCCACCCGGGGGGAGGATCGGTTCGCCGATTACGACAATCTGGAGAGCAAGCTCTTCGCCCTTTCCCCGGCACTCAGCGAGGTCTGGAACGGCACCATCGTGCCCTCCCGGGCCTACACCGAGGGCGGCATCCACGAAGCCATCGCCTATTATGAGGACAACGTGTTCTATGAGATCCTGGCCGAGGAGCTGTCCCGCCGGGACATGGACTATCCGGAGATCAATGACGACAACTACGACGAAATCGTCACCCGGATGGACCGGTATATGTCGGAATTTGAGCTTTCCGGGGTCGACCACCTGATCCTGGAGGAGTAACCCACCGGGAGCGATGGAACCGTCGCTCCCGGATGCTTCCCGTTTTGCTTATCGGATCCCTTATTTTCCCAGGAGCGCCTCGCCCGCCCGGAAAATGTCCCCCGCGCCCATGGTCAGGACGATGTCCCCGGGCTGCACCACCCGACGCAGGAACTCCGTAACCTCCGGCAGTGTTTCACAGAACACGCTGCCGGGGACTTTTTTTGCCAGATCCGCCGAGGAGATGCCCACAGTGTTCCGCTCCCGGGCGGCGTAGATTTCCGCCAGCACCACCACGTCCGGCTTTTTCAGTTCCCGGACAAAATCATCGAAGAGGGCCTTGGTACGGCTGTAGGTATGGGGCTGGAAGGCCAGCACCAGCCGTTTGCCCCCCATGGAGCGCACAGCCTCAATGGTGGCGGCCAGCTCGTCGGGATGGTGGGCATAGTCGTCGTAAACCTTGGCCCCGTGGTAGCTGCCCTTGTATTCCATTCTCCGGCCCGCCCCGTGGAAGGATTCCAGTCCCCTGGATACCGCCTCCCCGTCGATACCCATCCGCCAGGCTGCAGCCGCGGCTGCCAGAGCGTTCAGCGCGTTGTGCCGGCCCAGAACGCCCATGTCCAGGTGGCAGTATTTTTCTCCGTCGCAGACCACGTCAAAGTGCCGCCAGTCGGGGCACATATTGGCCGCGTGAACCAGGTTTCCCTCTCCCAGGCCGAAGGAGGTGTACTCCAGGCCCTTCATGGCCTCCACGGTGTGGGGATCGTCGCCGTTGGCAATAATGCAGGAAGCCATGGACGCGAATTCGTGGAAGGACTTCTGAATGTCCGCCAGATCCTTGAAGTAGTCCAGGTGATCCGCCTCCACGTTCAGCACCACGGCCAGCGTGGGGAAGAAATTCAGGAAAGAATCGCAGTATTCGCAGCTTTCCAGCACGATGGTGTCCCCGTGTCCCACCCGGTGGCCCGCGTGGAGCAGGGGCAGATATCCGCCGATCATCACGGTGGGATCCTTCCCGGCCTCCATCAGAATGTGGGTCATCATGGAGGTGGTAGTGGTTTTGCCATGGGTGCCGGAAATGCACACGGCGTTTTTGTATGCCTTCATGATCTGGCCCCAGGCCTGGGCCCGCTCAAAGACGGGGATACCCTCCGCCCGGGCGGCGGCGATTTCCGGATTGTCGTTGTGGGCGGCGGCGGTGCGGATGACACAGTCCGCCCCCCGGATGTTCTCCTCCCTGTGGCCGATGTGAACAGGAATTCCCTTGGCAATGAGCTCATCCGTGGAAACGGACGCATTCATATCCGAGCCCGTAACCACCATGCCCATGCCCTTGAGCACCAGGCCCAGGGGCCGCATGGACACGCCGCCGATGCCCACCAGGTGTACATGACGGCCCGGCTTCAGATAGTCGGAAATCTGCCTTTTCTCCATATCCAATCCTCCGATTGCGGAAAATGTGCCGGGGCGTCCCGAAAACCCTGTCCGGCAAAAGAGGTGGTGTTTTTGGGACCCCACGCAGTATCTCAGGGCATTATACATCATTCTTAAGAATTTTACAACACCAAATTCATTCTCCGCCCCGGAAATCCCCCGGTTTTCCAAGCCTTTTCCGCCCCATCCTATGCACGCGGGCTGTAAATTGTTGTTTACGCGTGCGCGCCAAATAAAACGCTGTCATTGCGAGCCAGTGCGCACACTGGCGTGGCAATCCCCCGGATATTCCGGAATCTTCGAAAAACAGACAAACGCCCTATCAAACCATCCTGAATTGTTGGGGGATTGCCACACCACTTAAGCGGACTGGTTCGCAATGACAGTTTCTTTTTTAGGGCTACACCGCATAATTCGGCAAGGAAGCTCAGCGAGAGATTTTGTGCCAGTTCAAAGTTTCAAAAACGGGGGAATACTGTATGTATTTCCCGTTTTTGAAACTGCAGAAATGGTGCAAAAGATCCGCTGAGATCCGCTGACGCAATTGTGCGGTGTTGCCTTAGTGTTGCAAACAACAATTTGTCCACGCATTTCCCGCTGCACGGCAAATCCCCCGGCCGTCTGGCCGGGGGATGCTGTTTTACCGGACAAAGTTGGTGAAGGTCGGTTTCTCCCGCTCCGGGATTCCGTACCGCTCCTTCCCCAACTGAATGCTCTTCATAAGAAAGCTCATGTTCCTGGCCAGGGTACGCATCTGCTGCTTCCCTTCGGCATCCTGCTCCGCTTCGCCGGGGGCCGCGCCGTGAATGCCGTTCCAATACTGGCCCGAGGCGATGGGCATTCCGGAAATGGCGAAGAACTTGTTCAGCTCGTCATACGTCGCGGTGAGACCGCCTCTTCTGGCCGCAGCCACGGCTGCGCCCACCTTCATGGTCTTATCGCAGCTGGTGCTGTAGAACAGCCGGGTGAGAAACGCCACCAATGTCGCATTGGCGGAGGCATAGTACACGGGGCTTCCCACCACAATGCCGTCGCAGGCCGCGAATTTGGGGGCCGTTTCGTTGACGATGTCCTCAAAGACGCATTTACCTGTCTGGCGGCATTTGCGGCAGCCGATACAGCCCCGGACGGCCTTGTTCCCCACATGAATGCGCTCCGTTTCGATGCCCTCGGCATGGAATACCGCCTCCATCTCCCCCAGGGCCAGAGCGGTGTTTCCCTTGGCATTGGGACTTCCGTTGATCAGCAAAACCTTCATCAGGCATCCTCCTTCTCAAATTCCGCGGCGACCTCCGTCAGCAGCTCCCGGATCTTCAGGTGCTGTGGGCAGATCTCCTCGCACCGGCCGCATTTCAGGCAGTCGCTGGCCTTGGTGCCGTTGCCCGTGAGCACATTCTGGTAGTAATAAACACTGTTCCAGTTGTTGAATACCTTTTTCCGGTTCATGCAGGCAAACAGCGCCGGAATGTCGATGCCCTTGGGGCAGCGCTCGGTGCAGTAGCGGCAGGCGGTACAGGGGATCAGGCCCTGGCTGCGGAAAATGGTGCAGACCTCTGCCACGGCCTCCCGCTCCCGGTCGTCCAGGGGCTTGAAATCGCGCATATAGCTTACGTTGTCGCGCATCATGTCCATATTGCCCATGCCGGAGAGCACCATCATGACGCCCTCCTGACTGGCGGCAAACCGGATGGCGTAGCTGGCGTAGGAGCCGCCCTTCAGCGCGTCAAACACCCACTGGGCCTCCTGGGGAAGGTTCACCAAAGATCCGCCCTTCACAGGCTCCATGATGATGGCGGGCTTGCCGTGAGCGCGGCAGACCTCCAGGCACTTCCGGGACTCCACGGAGGGGTCCTCGAAGTCCACATAGTTCAGCTGGATCTGCACCACCTCCACCTGAGGATATTCGGTAAGTATCTGATCCAGAACCACTGCCTTGTCGTGGAAGGAAAGGCCCATGTGCCTGATCTTCCCCTCGTCCCGGAGCTCCAGGGCGGTTTCGTAGGCGCGGCACCGCTTATACTTTTCAAAAACATCCTTATTCTGGGCGTGCATCAGGTAGAAGTCGAAATACTCCACTCCGCAGGCCTCCAGCTGCTTGCGGAACAGGGGCCGGATCTCCTCCTGACTGTTGAAGAAGTGGGAGGAGAGCTTGTTGGTGAGCACATAGCGCTCCCGGGGATAGCGGGAGGTCAGGCTCTCGCGCAGAGCGGTCTCGCTCTTGCCGTCCAGATATCCGTGGGCCGTATCAAAATAGTTGAACCCCGCCTCCAGGAAGGCATCCACCATCCGGCTGAATTCCTCCGTGTCCACTTCCCCGTCCTTCATAGGCAGGCGCATACAGCCGAAGCCGAAATTTCCCTTGATTTTCTCAAACTGCGCAGACATTATTTGTATCCTCCTATTGACTTTCTTGGCGCATATGTTACATTGATAGTGTACCACTCGGGAGTAACTACCGGTCAAGTGTCAATTTCACCAAAAATGGGGGCGTTTTTTTGTACACTATGAAGGAGGCCTGCGAAATGACAGGCCTGCGCTACGAAACCCTGAAATTCTACTGCAACCAGGCTCTGGTACCCAATGTCCGCCGGGACCCCCAGAACAGGCGGATTTTCTCCGACGAGGACATTTCCTGGATTCGTTCCCTGGAGTGCCTGAAAAACTGCGGCATGGGCATTAAGGAGATGCAGGAATACCTGGGGCTGTGCCAGGAGGGCCCCGCCACCATCCCGGAGCGCAAGGAAATTCTGGAGCGCAAACGCCTGGAGCTGGAGCAGGAACTGCTTCGCATCCGGGAGAGCATCGCCTACATTGACCGCAAGCAGGCCTACTATGACGACATTCTGTCCTGCGCCAACAGCCTGACCGCCGATCGGTAATGGCGGTTACCTGAATATGTCGAAAGGAGATACGATATGGATATCAAAGCGCTGATTTCACAAATGACTCTGGAGGAGAAGGCGGGCCTCTGCTCCGGCCTGGACTTCTGGCACACCAAGAGCGTGGAGCGCCTGGGCGTTCCCTCCGTCATGGTTTCCGACGGCCCCCACGGTCTGCGCAAGCAGGATCTGAACGCCGACCACCTTGGCATGAACGAGAGCATCCAGGCCGTGTGTATGCCCGCCGCCTGTGCCACCGCCTCCTCCTTTGACCGGGAGCTGATCGGGGAAATGGGTCGGGCCATTGGCCGCAGCTGCCAGCACGAGCAGCTCAGCGTGGTGCTGGGCCCCGCCGTGAACATCAAGCGCTCCCCCCTGTGCGGCCGGAACTTCGAGTACTTCTCCGAGGATCCCTATCTCGCCGGGGAGATGTCCGCCGCCTTCATCGCCGGTGTCCAGAGCCAGAACGTGGGCACCTCCATCAAGCACTTCGCCGCGAATAACCAGGAGCACCGCCGCATGAGCTCCAGCTCCAACATCGACGAGCGGACATTGCGGGAAATCTACCTGCCCGCCTTTGAGATTTCCGTGAAGAAATCCCAGCCCTGGACCGTGATGTGCTCCTACAACCGGCTCAACGGAACCTACGCCTCCGAGCATCCCTGGCTGCTGACCGAGGTGCTCCGCAGCGAGTGGGGCTTCGAGGGCTACGTCATGTCCGACTGGGGCGCGGTCTCCAACCGGGTGGCTGGCCTGGCCGCGGGTCTGGATTTGGAAATGCCCGCCTCCGGCGGCATCAACGATGCAAGGATCGTGGAGGCCGTCCGCAGCGGCGAACTGGACGAGGCCGTTCTTGACCGGGCTGTGGAGCGAATTCTCACCGTCAACTACCGCTACCTGGAAAACGCCAGACCCGAGACCCCCTGGGACAAGGAGGCTGACCATCTGCTCTCCGCCCAAATCGCGGGCGAGTGCATGGTGCTGCTGAAGAACGAGGACAGCATCCTGCCCCTGAGCCGGGAGGACGATGTGGCCTTCATCGGAGAGTTCGCCGAAAAGCCCCGGTATCAGGGCGGCGGCTCCTCCCATATCAACAGCTTTAAGAAAACCTCCGCCCTTGAGGCCGCCCAGGGCCTGAAGGTCACCTACGCCAGAGGCTACAAGGCCGACGCGGACGAAACCACCGACGCGCTGATCGCGGAAGCGGTGGAAGCCGCCCGGAAGGCAAAAGTCGCCGTGGTGTTCGCGGGTCTGCCCGATGCCTACGAGTCCGAGGGCTATGACCGGCCCCATATGCGTATGCCCGCGTGCCAGAATAAGCTCATCGAGGCCGTCGCCCATGCCAACCCCAACACCGTGGTGGTGCTGCACAACGGCTCCCCGGTGGAGATGCCCTGGCTGCCCCGGGTCAAGGCCGTGCTGGAAGCGTATCTGGGCGGGCAGGCTGTGGGAATTGCCACCGTCCGGGTGCTCTACGGCGACGTGAACCCCTCCGGCCACCTGGCGGAGACCTTCCCCGTGAAGCTCAGCGACAACCCCTCCTACCTGTTCTACGGCGGCGAGGGCAACGAGGCCGACTACCGGGAGGGCGTGTTCGTGGGCTACCGGTACTATGACCGCAAGGATATGGATGTTCTCTTCCCCTTCGGCCACGGCCTCAGCTATACCACCTTCGCCTACTCCAATCTCCGCCTCAGCGCCCAGCAAATCACCGACCAGGACACCCTTACCGCTACCGTCACGGTGACCAACACCGGCTCCCGGGCCGGAAAGACCGTGGTGCAGCTGTATGTGGGCGACCCGGTAAGCAGCGTGTTCCGCCCCGTCCGGGAGCTGAAGGGCTTTGAGAAAGTGGAGCTCCAGCCCGGCGAGAGCAAAGACGTTTCCTTTACCCTGTGCAAGCGTGCCTTCGCCTACTGGAGCACGCAGCTTCACGACTGGTATGTGGAGTCCGGCGACTTTACCATCGAAATCGGCCAGTCCTCCCGCCATATCGACGTGTCCGCCGCGGTTCAGCTGGAATCCACCGCTTCCCTGCCCCGTCACTATACCATGGATTCCATTGTGATGGACATCCTGGCCGATCCCAGGGCAGCGGCCGTCGTGCAGCCCCTGGTGAATGCCATTATGAACTCCCTCAATCCCGGGGACGGCCAGGAGAGCGAAGCCGCCCGGGAGGCCATTTCCGAGGATATGAACCTGGCCATGATCCAATATATGCCCCTGCGGGGTGTACTGAGCTTCGGCGGAGGTGTCATTGATCCCGCCGCAATCCAGGCCATGCTGGATTCCCTGAATACCTGATTCCCCCCTACCGGAGGGCTCCAACCGAGCCCTCCGGTAAATTGTTGTTTACAGTTTTCAAGCACCTTACGTTGCTACCGTAGGGGCGG
>CAMFFO010000109.1 GCA_945949735.1 uncultured Clostridia bacterium
AAAGCGGGCGGCTCATAGCCGCCCCTACGGTGGCATCTCTACAAACACCAATTTGGCGATCCCCTTATAGAAAACTCCCCCGGAGCGTTTGCTCCGGGGGAGTTGCTTTATTCGTAGACGATCTTGGAATCGGGTTCGGTGATGGCGATGTAGGTGTTGCCCACGCCCAGCTCCAGCTCTTCCCCGTCCATGGTTCTGAACCAGAAGGGGGAATCCTCGCTGTCGCAGCCCCACTGGATGGGGATCAGCTTGCCGCCGCAGGCGAAGAGGCCCTCGCCCCCCGCGCAGAAGTCCGCCACCTGGTACATTCCCTCCCGGGAAATCTGGGCGAACATGACGATGATGTTGCGGTAGGTTTCCTCCTCTTCCGTAATGCCGTCGGTCATGACCTTGCCGTACTGGCTGTAGACATAGCGGCCGGTTTCGGGGTTGTAATCCAGCACCGTGTCCTTGCGGTTGCTCCTCTCGGTGATGGTGATGGTGATATGCTCCGCGGTTTCGCCGCCTGCGGGGGTTCCGTCCTCATTGAAGCGGAGCAGATAGTCCTTGTCCGGATCGCCCTCCAGGCTGTAGCCCTGGGCGGCAGCGTATTCCTCCATCTTAGGCCCCAGAGCCAGCAGGCAGTGCTCCCAGCCGATATTCCGGCGGCGGTAATCGTCCCGAACGGAAATTTCCGCCTGCACCGCGTCCCAGGTATCCACACTGAAATTCTCGATCCCCCGGGCCTTGGCGTCCGCCAGCACCTGGCTGGAGCCGCCGGCGTGGAAGAGGATGGCGTCGTAGTGCTCTGTGATGTCATTGAACATCAGCCGGGTGGAGCGGATGGAGCCGATCTGCTCCACCTGGGAGATGTTGGAGTACAATCCGATGCAGCGGATGATGGAATAGTTGACGAAGGTCTCAAAAATAATATCCGCCTGGTTGGCGCTGACATGGGGCAGGGCGTCGGGGACATTGCTGATGGTGGAGATAAAGATCCTGCCGGTGTAGGGCTCGTCCAGAAGCTCCCCGTTCAGGGGGTTGCGGTAGACGGGAGGGGGCTCGGTAGTGGGCGGCTCCGTGGTAGGGGCTTCCGTGGTGGGCGGCTCGGTGGTGGCCTCCGTGGTGGGTTCCGTAGTGGGGGGCAGCGTGGTCTCCGGCTGGGCCAGCAGCGCGTTTCCGACACCGCCGCGCAGCAGGAAGAACCCGCCGATGCCCAGGAGCAGTACCAGCGCCAACCCCAGGGCGATGATCAGCGGGGCTTTGCTCCGGCGGGGCTTGGGAGGCTCCCTCAGAAACCGCCCGCCGCTGTGATGATTCTCCATTGAAAAGACTTCCTTTCCGTTTGATGTGTGAACAAGAATTCGTCAGCAGGGAGAAACTGGGAGTTTGAAGTTTTCAACACGTCACGTTTCCACCGTAGGGGCGGGTATCATCCTTAAGGTTTTTGAGCGTTTTCGATAGAACGGGACGCTTTCGTAGTCGAAAGGCTGCGGGCGGCTAATAGCCGCCCCTACGGCAGCAACTTGACAAACACCATTTGATCGCACCGGTAAGCTGAAGCAACCGGCATTTCTTCAATTGTCAATCCCTTACGGCTGGGTTTCGATAAGGACGCTGTCCATAGTCTTGTCCAGGGTGTAGAAGAACACATTGTCCCGGGCGGGGTTCAGGTCCGGCAGCAGTCCCCGTTCGGCGTAGACGGCGTAGGTGCCGAAGAGGATGGGGATGATCCGCCCGTCGTCGGCGATGAGCTGCATCAGGTTGTAGTAGTTGCCGGAGTTGGCCAGGGATTCCTTGCACAGACTGAGGATGCTGTCGTTGGGAATGCCGCCCCAGCTCAGGTTGCCCCACAGCCGGAAGAACTCCGACAGATCCATATTGGGGGGCAGCCGGGTCTGGCCCAGGTAGATGTCGAAGGTGTTGGCCCGGAGCACCGTTTCGTAGGTGGGGTTGGTGGTGGTGCCGTATTCCAGGGTGCCGGTGGGGATGCCGAACTCCGTCAGAGCCTCGGCAATATACCGCGCCGTCCGCAGCCGGGCGGAGTCGTCGCAGTTCACCAGCAGCCGCAGCTTCCGGTCCGGATTGTCCTTGTCCTTGGGGATGGTCCAGGAGCTGATGGCGTCGATGAACTTCATGGAATCAAATTCATACTTGCTGGCCAGGCTCTGGCTGTAATGGACGGAGGAGGGGGGGATACACAAAGTGGCCTTCTGGGCGTGGCCGTGGTAATACCGTTCGATGATGGTATCCCGGTCGATGGCGTAGGTTAAGACCTTGCGCAGCGTCCCGTCCTCAAAATAGTCGCTGTAGAGCACGTTGCACCCCAGGTACAGGAACACTCCGCTGTCCACGTCCCACAGCTCATAGTCGCAGCGGTAGTCCGCATAGTTGTCGGACAGAGGGTTGGTGCACACCACGCCCACATCGTTGAACTCAAATTCATCCCGGATCTGGGCGTCGGTGTCCGCCTCCACCAGAGCGATGGTGTCCCCGGTGGCGGGAACCTTGGCGCCATCACACCACCAGTCGATGATCCGGCGCAGATATTTGCCGGACAGGCCCTCGGCCAGCTCATAGGGCCCGGTACCCCGGGGGTTGTCCGCGTTCACGTCCGCGGCCTTCACAATGGGGATGTCCAGCAGGAGGGGGAAATTCTCAAAGGGGCTGGTAAGGGAAAACACGATGGCCCCGTTCTGGATCTCAAAGGAGTTTACATAATACTGAAACCGACCCTTGTAATAGTCGCTTTCCTTGGCGGCCTGGTAGCTGGCGTACACATCCTCAAGGGTCAGGGTGCTGCCGTCGGAGAAGGTGGCCCGGGGCTCCACATAGAAGGTCCAGGTTCGGTTGTCCGGGGACACCTGATACCCGGAGCAGAGGATGGGATAGGTGTTGCCGCTGTTGTCGTAGGCGAACAGCCCCTGGTACATCAGGGAGAACAGCACCCGGTTGTTGTAGCTGTAGCCGATGAGGGGATTCATGGAGCGGCCCGGGTTGTAGGCCAGGGTCAGATTCTGGGGCTCCTCTTCCTCGGTGATCAGATCCTCGGGGTCCTGGCCCTCCATCAGCAGCGCATCTCCCGTAGGGACGTAAACCTCGTCCTCGCCGGACTTTCCGCAGCCGGGAAGAAGGGTCAGCGCCAGACACAGCGCCAGGATCAGGGCAAGATACCGTTTCATAGGCCACCTCCGCAGACGATCACCGCGCCCTGGCTTCCCCGCTCCCCCCGAGTAGCCCGGTGGGACCAGAAGCGGTGGGGGGCGCAGGCGGTGCAGCTTTCGCTTTGCTCCACATGGATGACTCCCCGGCGGCGAAGGGCCAGGGCGTTGACGGCTTTCAGGTCGACGCAGAATTTCTCCCCATGGGGGCGGATGTACCCGGACACCGACCGGCCGAAGGTATTCTCCAGGGCCTCGGGCACGTCGCCGTCGGTTTCAAAGTGGCACTGACCGATGTTGGGCCCAATGGCGGCACGGACATTCTCCGGCTTTACACCGAAGGCGTCGACCATGGTCTGAAGGGTTTTCCCGGCGATGTCCGCAGCGGTGCCCCGCCAGCCCGCGTGGGCCGCGCCCACCGCGCCGGTTTCCGGGTCCCACAGCAGGATCGGGGTGCAGTCCGCGGTGAATACCAGCAGGGCCGTGCCGGGGTCGGCGGTCACCAGAGCGTCGCACGCGGGGTAGTCCCGATGACAAAGCCCCTTGTGGTCGGATTTCGTCACCACCCGCACAAGATCGGAATGGGTCTGCCGGGTCATCACCAGGTGCCCTAAGTCAAAGGGGATAGCCCGGGACAGGCGTGTCAGATTCTCCTCCACGTTTTCCATGCTGTCCCCCCGCCCAAAGGCCAGGTTCAGGCTCTCCTGCGTCCCGGTGCTGACGCCCCCCAGGCGGGTGGTAAACCCATGGGGCACCAAAATCAGCTCCGACGCCTCATATTCAAGCGAATTGTATTTCTTTATGATCATTGTGTTCACCAAAAGCGTTTCCAGATGGGGTGTGCGGAATACGATATAAATTGACAATTGAGAATGCGAATCAATAGTTGAAACAGGTAAAAAACGTCAGAAAATGTGGTATGCAGTTGAATAAGGTGTCATTGCCATAAAGAAAGTAAAATCCTTGTCATCCTGAGCGAGCGAAGCGAGTCGAAGGATCTGCGCACTTCGTTCTCATTTGCAGTCAATTCAGTGCCAAGATCCCTCGACTTCGCTTCGCTCCGCTCGGGATGACAGCATAATTTCGACATTTCAACTCTTGATTGGCATTGACAATTCGTATTTCACTGCTCCATTTTATCCTTCTGCATACAGCACTTCTTGTACTTTTTGCCGCTGCCGCAGGGGCAGGGGTCGTTGGGGCCGACTTTTTTCGCGGCGGTACGGACGGGCTGCTTCTTAACGGCGGTTTTTGTGGCAGCGGCGGTGCCGGTTTCCTTGGCTACCTTCTCCCGCTTGATCTCCTGCTCCTTGCGCACCTGAACCAGGAACATCCGGCGCACCGTCTCGTGGCGGATGGCTTCGATCATGGCCTGGAACATCTCGTAGCCCTCTTCCTTGTAGGCCACCACCGGGTCATGCTGGCCATAGGCCCGCAGCCCGATGCCCTGCTTCAGGTCATCCATGGCGTCGATGTTGTCCATCCAGTATTCATCCACCACCCGGAGCATGACCACCCGCTCCAGCTCCCGCATGAGGCCCGGGCCCATCATGGCCTCCTTGGCCTGGTAGGTCTTTTCGGCAATGTCATAGAGGGTGTCCGTCAGCTCCGGAGCGGACAGGCTTAAAAGCTGCTCCCGGCGGGAAGAAAGGGTTCCCTTGGCGAAGTAGATGCCCTCCATCTGGGCGGCCAGGGTGTTCAGAGCATCCTCCGTGACCGTGCCGCCCTCCTGGGCCAGATCGTCGGACACGAAGCCCTCCACAGCCGAGCGGAGCATGGAGAGGATGTTCTCGTGGAGATCCTCCCCGTCCAGCACCTTCTGCCGCTGGGCGTAGATGACCTCCCGCTGGGTGTTCATCACGTTGTCGTACTCGAGGACGTTCTTTCTGGCCCGGAAGTTCCGGGATTCCACGTTCTTCTGGGCGTTCTCCACGGCGTTGGAAAGGATCTTCGCGTCGATGGGGGTGTCCTCGTCCAGCCCCAGGGAGTCCATCATGCCCATGACCCGGTCGGTGGCGAACAGGCGCATCAGATCGTCCTGGAGGCTCAGGTAGAACCGGCTCTCGCCGGGGTCGCCCTGACGGCCGCTGCGGCCCCGGAGCTGATTGTCGATCCGGCGGGACTCGTGGCGCTCGGTACCGATGATGAAGAGGCCTCCGGCGGCCCTGACCTTCTGCGCCTCGTCGGCGATCTGGGCCTTGTACTTTTTCAGCAGCTCCTCATACTTCGCCCGGACGGCCAGGATCTCCGGGTCGGAGGTTTCCGCGAAGGAGTCGGCCTCCTGAAGAAGCTCCTCGGGAAGCTCCCCCTTGCGCAGCTCGGACTTGGCCAAAAATTCCGCGTTGCCGCCCAGCACGATGTCCGTACCACGGCCGGCCATGTTGGTGGCGATGGTCACGGCCCCGAATTTGCCCGCCTGGGCCACGATCTGGGCCTCCAGCTCATGGTACTTGGCGTTGAGCACGTTGTGGGGGATGCCCTCCCGCTTGAGGAGCTTGCTGAGCAGCTCGCTCTTCTCGATGGAGATGGTGCCCACCAGCACGGGCTGGCCCTTTTCGTGACACGCCTTCACCTGGGCGATGATGGCCCGGAATTTGCCGGGCTCGGTCTTGTACACCACGTCGGAGTGATCCACCCGGGCGATGGGGCGGTTGGTGGGGATCTCCACCACGTCCAGGCCGTAGATGGCGCCGAATTCCTCCTCTTCGGTGAGGGCCGTGCCGGTCATGCCGGAGAGCTTGCGGTAAAGCCTGAAGAAATTCTGGAAGGTGATGGTGGCCAGGGTCTTGCTCTCTCCCGCCACGGCGACCCCTTCCTTGGCCTCGATGGCCTGGTGCAGACCCTCGTTGTACCGCCGGCCGTACATCAGCCGCCCGGTGAACTCGTCCACAATGATGATCTGGCCGTCCTTCACCACATAGTCGATGTCCTTCTTCATCAGGCCCCGGGCCTTCATGGCCTGGTTCAGGTGATGGGACAGCGTGGCGTTTTCGGAGTCCGCCAGGTTCTCCACGCCGAAGTATTTTTCCGCCTTTGCGATGCCCCGGGCGGTGAGGGACACGGTTCTCGCCTTCTCGTCCACAAAGTAGTCGCAGTCGTAGTCGTCTTGAACCTCTTTCTCGTCTGTTTTGGCAAAGACCTGCTTGCGCAGCGTAGAAACGAAGTAGTCCGCCATTTCATACAACTTGGAGGAATCCTCCCCCCGGCCGGAGATGATCAGGGGCGTCCGGGCCTCGTCAATGAGAATGGAGTCCACCTCGTCCACGATGGCGAAGGCGTGGCCCCGCTGGACAAGCTCCTGTTTATAGATCGCCATGTTGTCGCGCAGGTAGTCGAAGCCCAGCTCGTTATTGGTGCAGTAGGTGATGTCCGCGGCGTAGGACTTGCGCCGCTGGGCGCTGTCCATGCCGGGGATAATCAGGCCGACAGAGAGGCCCATGTACCGGTAGACCTTGCCCATCCACTCGGAGTCACGCTTGGCCAGGTACTCGTTGACGGTGACCACATGGACGCCCTCGCCGGTGAGGGCGTTCAGGTAACAGGGCAGGATGGCCACCAGGGTCTTGCCTTCACCGGTTTTCATCTCGGCGATGCGGCCCTGGTGCAGCACGATGCCGCCCAACAGCTGGACAGGGTAGGGCCGCATCCCCAGCACCCGGTCGGCCGCCTCCCGGACGGCGGCGAAGGCCTCGGGGAGCAGATCATCCAGAGTCTCCCCCTGGGCAAGGCGCT
Organism: uncultured Clostridia bacterium; assembly: GCA_945949735.1. Lineage (GTDB taxonomy): Bacteria > Bacillota > Clostridia > Oscillospirales > Oscillospiraceae > Faecousia. The sequence continues at coordinate 6,873 of CAMFFO010000109.1, forward strand.
GCTTAAACTCGGTGGTTTTGCCCTTTAATTCCTCCTCGGACAGAGCCTTGTAGCTTTCCTCCAGGGCCAGGATCTTGTCCACGGTGGGCTGGAGCTTCTTGATCTCCCGCTGAGAGCGGGTTCCGAACATTTTGGTAATCAGTCCCATAGTAACTCCTTACGTTCTGAAATGTGAAAGCCCGGAATCGGGATACCCCGGGCACAGAAAGCCAATTTTACGTATTATAGCACAACCGCCCCGGGAATAAAAGAGGATTTTGTAAACATTTGGCGTCCGGGAAGGGAAGCAGCGCGGAAAGACAAATTGGTGTTTGAAAAAATGCTGTCATTGCGAGACCAGTGCGCTTAAGTGGCGTGGCAATCCCCCGG
>CAMFFO010000110.1 GCA_945949735.1 uncultured Clostridia bacterium
GCTACCATGGACTGGATGGCCCAGGAGCAGGAGCGCGGCATCACCATCACCTCCGCGGCTACCACCTGCTTCTGGAAGGGCTGCCGGCTGAACATCATCGACACCCCGGGCCACGTGGACTTCACCGTGGAGGTGGAGCGGAGCCTCCGCGTTCTGGACGGCGCTGTCACCGTGCTGTGCGCCAAGGGCGGCGTGGAGCCCCAGACCGAGACCGTCTGGCGTCAGGCTGACGAGTACAAGGTGCCCCGCATGATCTACGTCAACAAGATGGACATCATGGGCGCCGACTTCTACCGGGTTCTGCAGATGATCGACGAGCGTCTGAAGTGCAACGCCGTGCCCATCCAGCTGCCCATCGGCTCCGAGGCCTTCTTCAAGGGCAACGTGGACCTGATCACCATGAAGGCCAACGTCTTCTATGATGAGCTGGGTAAGGATGTCCGCGTGGAGGAGATCCCCGAGGATATGGTGGATCTGGCCAACGAGTATCATGAGAAGCTGATGGACGCCGTCTCCGTCTTTGACGATGACATCGCCATGATGTATCTGGAGGGCGAAGAGGTTCCCGTGGACATGATCAAGGCCGTCATCCGCAAGGCTACCATCGCCAACGAGATGGTTCCCGTGGTCTGCGGCACCTCTTACAAGAACAAGGGTGTGCAGGAGCTGCTGGACGCCGTGGTGGACTTCATGCCCAGCCCCCTGGACAAGAAGGGCATCAAGGGCGTGAACCCCGAGACCGAGGAAGAGGACTTCCGTCCCGCTTCCGACGAGGCTCCCTTCTCCGCTCTGGCCTTCAAGATCGCTACCGACCCCTATGTCGGCAAGCTGTGCTACTTCCGCGTGTACTCCGGTACGCTGGAGAAGGGCACTTCCGTGCTGAACTGCACCAAGGGCACCAAGGAGCGTATGGGCCGTATCCTGCAGATGCACTCCAACCACCGGGAGGATATCGACATGGTTTACGCCGGCGATATCGCTGCCGTTGTGGGCGTGAAGAACACCACCACCGGCGACACCTTCTGCGACGAGAACCATCCCATCATTCTGGAGTCCATGGTGTTCCCCGAGCCTGTTATCGAGGTCGCCATCGAGCCCAAGACCAAGGCCGGTCAGGAGAAGATGGGCATTGCCCTTTCTAAGCTGGCGGAAGAGGACCCCACCTTCCGGACCTACACCAACAAGGAAACCGGTCAGACCATCATCGCCGGCATGGGCGAGCTGCACCTGGAGATCATTGTTGACCGTCTGCTCCGTGAGTTCAAGGTCGAGGCCAACGTGGGCGCTCCCCAGGTTTCCTACAAGGAGACCATCCGCAAGAGCGTTGAGCAGGAAACCAAGTATGCCCGTCAGTCCGGCGGTAAGGGCCAGTACGGTCACGTCAAGATCCGTGTGGAGCCCAACGAGCCCGGCAAGGGTTACGAGTTCATCAACGCCGTTGTGGGCGGCGCCATTCCCAAGGAGTATATCCCCGCTGTTGACGCCGGTATTCAGGGCGCCATGCAGGCTGGCGTTCTGGCCGGCTTCCCCGTGGTTGACGTAAAGGTCACCCTGTTCGACGGCTCCTACCACGAGGTGGACTCCTCCGAAATGGCCTTTAAGATCGCCGGTTCCATGGCCTTCAAGGAGGCCTGCCGCAAGGCGAACCCCGTGATCCTGGAGCCCATCATGAAGGTTTCCGTCAACGTGCCCGACGAGTATATGGGCGTTGTCATCGGCGACATCACTGCCCGCCGGGGCAACATCCTGGGCCAGATCACCCGTACCGGCTCCGTCCAGGTGGACGCCAACGTGCCCCTGGCCGAGATGTTCGGCTACGCCACCGACCTGCGCTCCAAGACCCAGGGCCGCGGCAACTACTCCATGGAGCCCAGCCACAACGCCGAGCTGCCCAAGTCCAAGACCGAGGAAATCGTCAAGGCCCGCAGCAAGGACTAAAAAAATTCCCCACCCGTCCCCGGAACCGGTCCGGGGACGGGGAATCCGGATTTTTCACCGGGTTTGGGAAAAATTTTTCTTGTGTTTCCGGGCAAACTGTAGTATGATGTACGCAGTGTGCGGAAGCGCAGAATAAAAATGTTCATTATTATTTTGAATCATAACAGGAGGAATATTTCAAATGGCAAAGCAGAAGTTTGAGAGAAATAAGCCCCATGTTAACATCGGCACCATCGGCCATGTTGACCACGGCAAGACCACTCTGACCGCCGCTATCACCAAGTACCTGGCCATGAAGGGCTACGCTGAGTTCGAGGACTACGCTTCCATCGATAAGGCTCCCGAGGAGAAGGCTCGTGGTATCACGATCAACACCGCTCACGTTGAGTATGAGACCGACAAGCGTCACTACGCTCACGTTGACTGCCCGGGCCACGCCGACTATATCAAGAACATGATCACCGGCGCTGCTCAGATGGACGGCGCTATCCTGGTCATCGCCGCTACCGACGGCCCCATGGCTCAGACCCGTGAGCACCTGCTGCTGGCCCGTCAGGTCGGCGTGCCCTATATCGTTGTGTTCCTGAACAAGTGCGATCAGGTTGACGACGAGGAGCTGCTGGAGCTGGTTGAGATGGAGGTCCGCGAGACCCTGTCCACGTACGAGTTCCCCGGCGACGATGTGCCCATCATCAAGGGTTCCGCTCTGAACGCTCTGATTTCCGAGTCCAAGGATCCCGAGGCTCCCGAGTATGCCTGCATCAAGGAGCTGATGGACGCTGTTGACGACTATATCCCCACTCCCGACCGTAAGGCTGACCAGCCCTTCCTGATGCCCGTTGAGGACGTCTTCACCATCTCCGGCCGTGGTACCGTTGCTACCGGCCGTGTGGAGCGTGGCGTTGTCAAGAAGAACGAGCCCGTGGAGATCGTTGGTCTGCGTGAGGACAAGCTGTCCACTGTCGTTACCGACATCGAGATGTTCCACAAGCTGCTGGACTACGCTGAAGCCGGCGACAACATCGGCGCTCTGCTGCGTGGTATCGACAAGAAGAACATCGAGCGCGGCCAGGTTCTGTGCAAGCCCAACTCCATCCATCCCCACACCAAGTTCAAGGGTCAGGTTTACGTCCTGTCCAAGGAAGAGGGCGGCCGTCATACCCCCTTCTTCAACAACTATCGTCCCCAGTTCTACTTCCGTACCACCGACGTGACCGGCATCATCACCCTGCCCGAGGGCGTTGAGATGTGCATGCCCGGCGACAACGTGGTCATGAACGTTGAGCTGATCACCCCCATCGCCATCGAGAAGGGCCTCCGCTTCGCTATCCGCGAGGGCGGCCGTACCGTGGGCTCCGGTGTTGTCACCGAGGTTGCCGAGTAATTCTCGCTTTATTCCGATCCCCCAGCCCTCCGGCTGGGGGATCTTTTCGTCCCTGCACCCGCTGCGGGGACGACAAATTGGTGCTTGTCGCCTCGCGTCCACAATTATCTGTCATTGCGAACCAGTCCGCAGACTGGTGTGGCAATCCCCCGGTTGAAAGGAACCAGCTAACGATTACCGCCAAGAATTGCGGCGAATCCCACTCTTCCGGATACTTTTCGGTACATTTCCCCTCTAACCGGGGGATTGCCACGACCAGTGTGCGCACTGGTCTCGCAATGACAGCAAAGAACGTACAAACACCAATTGTATGAACGACACACGAAATTTTCCGAAGAATGAGGGCAACGGAAATGTACACAACCGCGAATCAGCATTACCGGGAGAAATATGGGTGCAAAGTGTACCGACTTTCCCTGGATGGGGGCTTCACCTGCCCCAACCGGGACGGGACCCTGGGCCGGGGCGGGTGCGTATTCTGCGCCGGGGACGGCAGCGGGGCCTTCGCGGCGGAGCGCGGCCTGTCCATCCCGGAGCAGCTGGAACAAGCAAAGACACTGGTACGGGAGAAAAACCCCGACGGGAAGTACATCGCCTACTTCCAGGCCTTTACCAATACCTATGCCCCCGCACCCCGGCTGCGGGAGCTTTTCAGCCAGGCCATGGAGCCGGAGGAGATCGTAGGTCTGTCCATCGGCACCCGGCCGGACTGCCTGGAACCGGAAAAGGTGGCGATGCTCTCCCGGCTGAACCGGGTCAAGCCTGTGACCGTGGAGCTGGGGCTGCAGACCATCCACCCGGAATCGGTATCCTACATCCGCAGGGGCTATGAAAACGAAGTATACTGGACGCGGTGAAAAGGCTCCGGGCCGCGGGCATCGAGGTGGTGACCCACATCATCCTGGGTCTGCCCGGGGAGACGGCGGAGGATTGCGCCGCGACCACCCGCTACGCCGTGGAGGCCGGAACGGACGGAATCAAATTCCAGCTGCTTCACGTGCTCAAAGGAACGGATTTGGCCCAGGACTATCTGGCGGGGAAATTCCGGTGCTTAAGCCTGGAGGAATATGGGCAGTACCTGAAAGCCTGCCTTGCCCGGGTGCCGGAGGGCGTGACCGTCTACCGCATCACCGGGGACGGGGCCAAGCGGGATTTGCTTGCGCCCATGTGGTCAGCCGATAAAAAACGGGTGCTGAACTACCTGAACCGGACGCTTTTTCGGGAATGATTCACAATTTGTTTCTTGGCATCCGGCGTGAGGTATGGTAGAATGGAATCGGAAAAACAAATTGGTGTTTGTCGGGCTGCCACCGTAGGGGCGGCTATGAGCCGCCCGCTTTTGTTTCGTCAACAAAAGTGCTTCCGTTTATCGGAAACGCTCAGAAACCTGAACGTTTTCGGGCGGCTAATAGCCGCCCCTACGGTAGCAATGCAACGTGTTTGGAAATCTGCAAACACCAATTTGTCGTGTTGCTTTCAAATTTCGGTTCGGGAAAGGTGATGAGCATTGAAGCAGCTGATGGAGAAAATCAGGGAGGCACTGGTTTCGGCGCTGCCGGTGACGGCGCTGGTGTACATACTGGCTTTGACGCCGGTGCTGGAGCTGTCCGGGGCGGAGCTTGTCACCTTCACCGTCAGCGCGGTGCTGCTGGTCATTGGCATTGGCCTGTTCAGCATGGGAGCGGATCTTGCCATGACCCCCATGGGCAGCCACCTGGGCGCGGGGCTGTCCCGGAAACGCAAGCTGGGACTGCTGCTGGCGGTGTGCTTCGTGCTGGGGATGCTGATCACCGTGGCGGAGCCGGATCTGCAGGTATTGGCGGGACAGGTCAGCGCGGTGATGAACGGTACCGTGCTGGTCTACGCCGTGGGTGCGGGCGTCGGCACCTTTCTGATGGTTGGGGTGCTGAAAATCGTATTCCGCAAGCAGCTTTCCCAGATCCTTATGCTGTTCTATATGCTCCTGTTCGCCCTGGCGCTGCTGCTGGTGGTGGGGGGCGGCGAAAATCTGCTGCCTCTGGCCTTCGATTCCGGGGGCGTCACCACCGGGCCCATCACTGTGCCCTTCCTCATGGCCCTGGGCGTGGGCATCGCCAATATCCTGGGCGACCGCCGCTCCAAGGAAAACAGCTTCGGCCTGGTGGCCCTGTGCAGCGTGGGGCCGGTGCTGGCGGTGCTGGTGATGGGCCTGTTCTCCGGCAAAGCTCTGAGCTATGAAATCCCTGATTACAGCGTCAGCAGCGATATTGCCGGGGCGTTCCTCAGCACTGCTGCCCACACCTGCCGGGAGGTGGCCATGGCGTTGGGGATGATCGTTGCGTTTTTCCTGGTCTGCCAGGCGTTGCTGCTGAAGCTGCCTGCCCGCAGGCTCCGGCGGATCGCCGTGGGGGTGGGCTTCACCTTCCTGGGCCTGGTGCTCTTCCTCACCGGTGTGAACGTGGGCTTTATGAGCGTGGGATACAAGCTGGGCCTCAGCCTGGCGAAGCTGAGTCCTGGGCTGCTTATTGGCTTGGGGCTGCTCATCGGGATCCTGGTGGTGCTGGCGGAGCCTGCCATCCATGTGCTGAACGCCCAGGTGGAAGAGGTCACGGGAGGCCTGGTCAGCAAACGCTCCATGATGGTGGGGCTGTGCGTGGGCGTGGGCGGGGCCATCACCCTGAGCATGGTGCGGATCGTGTACGATTTTTCCCTGATGTACTATGTGATTCCCGGGTATTTCCTGTCCATGGCGCTGTCGCTGTTTGTGCCCCCGGTGTACACGGCCATCGCCTTTGACTCCGGCGGCGTGGCCAGCGGCCCCATGACCTCCGGCTTTATCCTGCCCCTGGCCGTGGGGGCCTGCGTGGGGCTACAGGGGGCGGAGGCGGTGCTGCGGGACGCTTTCGGCGTGGTGGCGCTGGTAGCCATGGCCCCGCTGATTACCATTCAGCTGCTGGGCTTTAAGGGCATTGTGGCGGAGAAGCTCAGCGAACGCCGGGCTATGCGCCGGATCCTGGATTCCGACGATCAGCAGATCATCAATTTCCTGTAGGGGAGGGGAGCAAATGAACAACACCGTAAACGAATCGGCCATTAAGAAGCTGAAGCTCCTCTTCACCGTGGTGGATCGGCCCAAGGGGGAGTTCTACCTGGATGTGATCAGTGAGTTTTCCGTGAACTGCCAGATGGTGCTGCCCGGCCAGGGCACCGCCAGCTCCGAGCTGACCCGCCTTCTGGGCCTGGAGCCCCACAAGGCGGTGATCCTCAGCGTGGTTCGTGAGGATCGGGTGGAGGAGATCATGAACTGCCTGGAGGACAAGTTCCGTACCATCCGGGGAGGCAAGGGCGTGGCCTTTGCCGTGCCCTTCAGCAGCGTCATCGGCGTGAACCTGTATCAGTTTTTGAGCGACAACCGCATGGGAAGGGAGGCTTCGCTATGACAACCGACAAGCATGAGGTGATTTTCGCCATCGTCAATTCCGGCTTTGCCGAGGATGTGATGGAGGTGGCCCGGGAGCAGGGCGTCCGGGGCGGCACCATCCTGAACGCCCGGGGCGTAGTCCGGGAGGACGCGGCGGCCTTTTTCGGCATCACTCTCCACGCGGACAAGGAGATCCTCATGATGGTGGTGGAAAAGGACATCCGGGACCGGGTGCTGAACGCCATCTATAAGGAGATGGGCATGGCGAAAAAAGCAAAAGGAATCGCCTTTTCTCTGCCCGTGTCCGACGTTGCCGGCCTGGCTCCGGCCCAGGAGCCCAAGGAAGCGGGGCAGGCAGTTGAGAATAGCTGATCGGGTTAACTCAGCAGTAAGATAAATTGGT
>CAMFFO010000111.1 GCA_945949735.1 uncultured Clostridia bacterium
GTGTGCGCACTGGCTCGCAATGACAGCAAGTATTCGACAAACACCAATTTGTCGGAACATTGTAAGTCGTCTGTCAATTGTCAATTGGCGCATACTCCGGCCCCAGATCCTGGAGCATCAGCTGATAGCACTGCTCGGAGATTTCCACGGCGGTGCGGCCCTGCTGCTCCTCGGGGGAGATGACGCCCACCAGGTGGAGCTTCACCTGGGAGGGCTTCAGATGAGCCAGATTGTGAAAGATGTGCTGGGAGCCTGCGATGGTGCATACCACGATGGGCACGCCGGTTTTCATGGCGATTTTGAAGGCGCCCGCCCGGAAATGCTGGAGTCGGCCGTCCTTACTGGTATAGCCCTCGGGGAACACCGCCACGCTGACCTCGTCGTCTTTAATCAGCTGGATGCACTTGAGGATGGTTTTCAGGGCCTCCCGGTCATTCTCCCGGTTGATCATCTGGCACATGAGCTTGTGCATGATCTTGCCCACGAGGAACATGGACTGGTTCTCCCGCTTGGAGATGAAGGCCAGCTGCGCCTTCGGAAAGCTTTGCAGCAGCAGTACCGGGTCGGCATCGCTCAGGTGGTTGCACACCAGAAGAAACCGGCCCTCCCTGGGGAGCTGCTCCAGACCCTCCTTTTCAATATGCACCCGGGCCAGCTTCGGCAGGGCCTGAATATAGAGATTTGCCAACGCGCGGTAGAATTTGCTGTCGTGGAGCTGGGGCTTGTCAAAGTCCACCAGGGCGCAGGCAGCCCACAAAAACAGGAAGGCCAGCACCAAAATGCCCAAAAAGCCCCCCGCAAAGGCCACCGGCAGCACCCACCAGACAAAGCCCGTCACGCAGAACAGCACCGCGGCCAGAACCGCGGCAGCGAGGGTGATTCCAAAAAGCAGCATAGGGATTCCTCCAGATGTGAAGATGATAGGAAAATGCGAAATTGGTGTTTAGCGGCTTTGCCTTCAAGTTTCCTGTCATTGCGAACCAGTCCGCAGACTGGTGTGGCAATCCCCCGGTTAGATGGGGAATGTACCGAAAAGTGCCCGAAAGAATGGGTGTCGCCCCGATTTTTGGTGGTAATCGTTTCCTGGCTCCTTTCAACCGGGGGATTGCCACACCAGTGTGCGCACTGGTTCGCAATGACAGATAATTTTGGACGCGCAGCGACAAACACCAGTTTACCGATCCTTCGGGGGAAGATGGTTTGTATCGACCATTATACTCGCTTTTCCGGTCGGAGACAAGGGGGGATTTTTGAGAAAAGGAAAGGTTTTTTCACTTAGGGGTGGAAATTTCCTCGGAAAACTGCTATAATGGACAGATGTACGGCCCGCCTCGCTCCGGGCTTTGGATTCTGACAAGTTAGGAAGGAAAAATATGGGACTGAGTGCCTCCGCGCCTTGGCTGGCGTATTACGGGAATACTCCGGCTTCTTTGGATTATCCCCACAAAACCATGTACCAGATGGTGGCCCTGGCTGCCAAAAGATATCCCGACAATGCGGCCTATGTGTTCATGGGCAAGGAAACGACCTATAAAGCCTTCATGAAGCGGATCGATGCCGCCGCCCGGGGCCTTGTCCATATGGGCATCGGAAGGGGTGACCGGGTGACCATCTGCATGGCCAACACCCCCCAGGCCCTGGACTGCTTCTATGCCCTGAACCGGATCGGGGCCATCCCCAACATGATCCACCCCCTGTCCGCCGCCAAGGAGATCGCCTTTTACCTGAATTTTTCCAAGTCCAAGGCCATCCTGACCCTGGATCAGTTTTATGAGAAGGTGGAGAGCATCCTGCCGGAGCTGGAGAATCCCACCCAGATTCTCATCGCCCGGATCCAGGAGGAGCTGCCCTTCCCGCTAAGCGCCCTGTACCCCCTGACGAAAAATGCCCGGGCGGTGAAGAAACTGCCCAAAACCGGCTATACTTACTGGTACGACATGGTGGCCGCCGGCAGGGGGCAGACCCTTCCCCAGGACGACGGCACTTTTGACGAGTGCGCGGCCATCCTTTATTCCGGCGGCACCACCGGCACCACCAAGGGCATTATGCTCAGCAATCTGAACTTCAACGCTCTGGGTCTGCAGACCATCGCGGCCTCCGGTTACGACAAGATTGTGGGCATGAAGATGCTCTCCGTCATGCCCGTGTTCCACGGCTTCGGTCTGGGCATCGGCATCCATACCGCCCTCATCGGCGGGGCCACCTGCATCCTGGTGCCCCAGTTCAGCGTCAAGACCTATGCCGACGTGCTGGTGAAGCAGAAGCCCAACCTGATCCCCGGCGTGCCCACCTTGTTTGAGGCCCTGCTCCGGGCCCCCAAGCTGGAGGGTGTGGACCTCAGCTTCCTGAGGGGCATCTTCTCCGGCGGCGACAGCCTGAGCCCCGAGCTCAAGAAGAAGGTGGACGCTTTCCTGAAGGCCCACAACTGCCCGGAGCAGATCCGGGAGGGCTACGGCACCACCGAGTGCGTCACCGCCTCCTGCCTGACCCCCAAGGACTACGCCAGAAGCGGCTCCATCGGCGTTCCCTTCCCGGACACCTTCTATAAGGTGGTCACCCCCGGCACCACCGAGGAGGTTCCCGCCAACACCGAGGGCGAGATCTGCGTCTCCGGCCCCACGGTGATGATGGGCTACATGGACAACCCCGGGGAGACCGCCTCCACCCTGCGCCGCCACTACGACGGCCGCATCTGGCTCCATACCGGCGACCTGGGCCACATGGACCAGGACGGCTTCGTTTACTTCCGCCAGCGGATCAAGCGGATGATCGTCACCTCCGGCTACAATGTCTATCCCTCCCAGCTGGAGAACATCATCGACAGCCACGAGAAGGTGCTGATCTCCTGTGTCATCGGCGTGAAGGATGACTACCGGGGCCAGAAGGTCAAGGCTTACGTGGTGCCCATGCCCGGCGTGGAGCCCACTGAGGAGCTTAAGAAAGAGCTGCTGGACTACTGCTCCGGCCGCATCGCCAAGTACGCCATGCCCCGGGAGCTGGAGTTCCGCAAGGAGCTGCCCAAGACCCTGGTGGGCAAGGTTGCCTACCGGGTGCTGGAAGAGGAAGCCGCCGCCGGGGTGAAGTGAAAATTGACTGCTTATCGGCTTTCCTCAGCTTCCCGACAAATTGGTGTTTGTCGAGATGCCACCGTAGGGGCGGCTATTAGCCGCCCGCTAGGTTCCGTCAACGAAAGTGCTTCCGTTTATCGGAAACGCTCAGAAACTTGAACGTTTTCGGGCGGCTAATAGCCGCCCCTACGGTGGCAATGCAATGTGTTTGGAAATTTACAAACACCAATTTGCCCATCTGCTTTTTCCGCATCCGCTTATCCAATTACCTGGGAGGCTTTACCATGAAACTGCGAAATAATCCCGTTGTGCTGCCCGGGCTGGCGCTGTTGTTGGGGCTTGGGGCACTGGGGCTCCGGCTGGCGCTGTACCGGCTCTGCGTGGATGAAAAGGGACTGCTGACGCCCGGACATCCTCTGGAGATCGGGATCTGGATTTTGACCGGAGCTGCCGCTTTGCTGGCGGCACTCTCCGGCGGCGGCCCCCGGGAGAAACGGTACCCCAGAATGGAAGCCCTGGGGGAGCTGCTGGCCGCGGCAGGCATTCTGTTCGCCCTGGCGGAAAGCATCCATTCCCTTGTCTCGGTGCTGGAGGTCATCCGTCTGGCCTTGTCCGCGGTGGCCTGCGTGGGCCTTGGGTGGGCGGCTGTCTCCCGTCTGCGAGGGGGCAGGCCCCATGTGCTCTGCTATGGGGCAGCCTGCCTGTTCTTTGCCATGAATGTGGTGTGCTGCTACCGGGGCTGGGTCTCCCATCCCCAGCTGCAGGACTACCTGTTCCCCCTGCTGGGGGCCCTGGCGATGATGGCCTTTTCGTATCTGCGCTGCGTGCCGGAGAAATACCGGAGCCGCCGGATGGTGGGGCTGCTTGGGGGCTTTTTGTGCCTGGCCGCCCTGGCGAAAACCCAGTTCGTGTCCATGTATCTCGGCTGCGGGCTGTGGATGCTGACAAACGCGGACGCCCCGGGAGAGCCGCTATGACCATGGCTCTGCCGGAATACGTCCGGGGCTGTCTGGAGCGGCTGGAGGATGCCGGGTTCCGGGCCTGGGCCGTGGGGGGCTGCGTCCGGGACGCCTGCCTGGGAATAATGCCCCACGATTTTGACCTTTGCACCGACGCCCTGCCGGAGCGGATTCAGGCGGTTTTTCCGGATCGGGAGCTGGTGCTTGCCGGTGTGAAGCACGGCACCGTGGGGGTGGTCACCCCGGGCGGCGTGGTGGAGATCACCACCCTGCGCACCGAGGGGGACTACCGGGACGGACGGCACCCCCAGTGGGTGAAGTTCGTTCCGGAGCTGCGGGAGGATCTCCTGCGGCGGGACTTTACCATCAACGCCATGGCCTGGAACCCCCGGGAGGGGCTTCAGGACCCCTTCGGAGGCCGGGAGGATCTTCAGAAGGGAATCCTCCGGGCAGTGGGTGACCCGGAACGCCGGTTCCGGGAGGACGCCCTGCGGATCCTCCGGGGGGTTCGGTTCGCGGTTCGGTTTCACCTGACCGTGGAAGAGAATACCCTGACTGCCATGGAGGCCCTTGCCCCGCTGATGGAGGGCCTGTCCCGGGAGCGGGTATTCGGGGAGCTGTGCGATTTACTCCCGGGGATCACCGGGCCGGAGCTGATCCGGTTTGCGCCGGTGATTACGCAGGCCATTCCGGAACTGAAGCCCATGGTGGGCTTTGACCAGCATTCTCCCCACCATGCCTATGACCTGTACACCCACACCGCCCACGTTGTGGGGGCCGTGCCGGGAGATTTGACGCTGCGCTGGGCGGCGCTGCTCCACGATGTGGGGAAGATAAGCACCTTCACCCTGGACGAAACCGGTCGGGGCCACTTCTACGGCCACGCGGCGATGAGCGCGGAGGCCGCGGATACCATTCTCCGCCGCCTGAAAGCCCCCAACGCCCTGCGGGAGGGGGTGGCGGCGCTGATCCGCCATCACATGACCCGTCTGGAGGAGGACAAGCGTCTGCTGAAACGCCGGATACGATCCCTGGGTTGGGAGACTGTGGAGCAGCTGCTGCAGCTGCAGGAGGCGGATATGGGCAGCAAGGGCACCGGGGAGGAGCAGGATTTTGACCAGTTCCGCCGGATTCGTGCCCTTCTGGAGGAGATCCGGGCGGAAAACGCCTGCCTGACCCTGAGAGATCTGGCTGTCAACGGAAAGGATATGATGGCCCTTGGCCTCCGGGGCGCGGAAATCGGGAAAATCCTCAACGCACTGCTGGACGCGGTGCTGGAGGAGCGGCTTCCCAATGACCGGGAAGTATTGCTGCGCTATGCGGGGGAGATTGCGCTTTCGTGAAATAGTTGACAGTTGAAAGTTGACAGTGGACAGTTGTGGTATCCCCTTCGGGGATGATTGAAAAAGACAGTCAAGTGAGCGTGGCAGTCCGTCAAATTGGTGTTTGAAAGCCTGAGGCACTGAGCAAATACCTTCCCCCGGGGGGAAGGGGGACCGCGAAGCGGTGGATGAGGAACGGCGGCAGCTGCAGGAACATATGCGCATCAATTGGACAAACCGTGTTCCAATATGGTGCTTTTTTACGCACTGCACTGGTAATTGGAAGATTTCGCCATTCCTCATCAGTCACCAAAATCGGTTCCGAAGAGCCGATTTTGGCGACAGCTTCCCCCCGGGGGAAGCCAAGGGCGCTCCCGCGCCAGTGCGACAAACACCAATTGATCGATCCGTTTTCTATTCGTCTCGAAGGGACACCTTAACTGTCCACTGTCCACTTTCCACTATCCACTAATCAACATTACACTGCTTTACTCTTCCAAACAGGAGGTATCGTTATGAACATTGCCATTGTCACCGGGGCCAGCTCGGGAATGGGACGGGAATTTGTTCTGCAGCTTTCGGAGTATATTCATCCCGATGAAATCTGGGCTGTTGCCCGGCGGGGCGGGGAGCTGGAAAAGCTGAAATCGGAATGCGCAATTCCGGTGCGGCCTATTGCCCTGGATCTGTGCCGGGAGGAGAGCTTCCGGGAGCTGGAAGGGCTCCTTGCCGGGGAGAAGCCCAACGTGGAGCTTCTGGTCAACGCGGCGGGCTTCGGCAAGTTCGGCTTCTACGGCGACATCCCCGCGGAGGAGGAGTGCCGGATGATCGACCTGAACTGCAAGGCATTGCTGCGGATGACCCGGCTGGTGCTTCCCTATATGGGAAAGGGTGGCCACATTCTCCAGCTGGACAGCCTGTCCGCCTTCCAGCCCGTGCCCTACATCACCACCTACGGTGCCACCAAGGCCTTTGTCCTGAGCTATAGCCGGGCCATGAACCGGGAGCTGAAGGCGCAGGGCATCCGCTGCATGGCCATGAACCCCGGGTGGGTGAAAACGGAGTTCTTCCGCCACGCCTTTACCACCAACGGAAGCAAGGTACAGTACTTTGACCGGCTGTATGAGGCGAAGGACGTGGTGAAAACCGGCCTGAGGGATCTGTACCTGAGTAAGAAAGACTACTCCGTCCATGGTTTCCCCGTGCGCACCCAGGTGCGGCTGGTAAAGCTGCTGCCCCACAGCCTGGTGATGAACGTGTGGCTGAAGCAGCAGCAAAAACCCAGGAACAACAGAGGATTGGATGCGTAAATTGGTGTTTAAACGGCTTCGCCGAATTGACAATTGACAGTTGACAATTATGTGCCGCAACCGGGCCATTTTTGAAAATATTGTCCTATTTTTTGACCACAATTATTATGTTTTATCCCGAAGGGATTCCTTAATTGTCAATGCGAATCAATAGTTGAAACAGGTAAAAAACGGCAGAAAATGTGGTAAGCAGTTGAATAAGGTGTCATTGCCATGAAAAAAGTAAAATCTTTGTCATCCTGAGCGAGCGAAGCGAGTCGAAGGATCTGCGCACTTCGTTCTCATTTGCAGTCAATTCAGTGCCAAGATCCCTCGACTTCGCTTCGCCATTATTATTGTAGGATTGCCACCGGCAATCCTGAAAATTGAAAATCGCTTACGCTATGCTCGGGATGACAGCATAATTTCGACATTTCAACTCTTGATTGGCATTGTCAATT
>CAMFFO010000112.1 GCA_945949735.1 uncultured Clostridia bacterium
CCCTCGTCAGAGGGGGCCTTGGAGACGCTAAACGATCCTTTATCTCTTTTTATACGTACCACTGCGGGGCTGCGGCGGTCAGCGGATGGTATTTCTGCTGAAGGCGGACCCAGCGGCTTCCCTCCCGGTGGAAGGGAGCCGGACCTTCCAGCTCGGATTCGCCGATGGTCATATCGGCACGGATGGCGCTGTCGTAGACCGACCGGCCCAGGAAGGGAATGGGGATCCTCGCCAGACCAAACAGGAAACAGGCGTGATAGCGCACCTCGGCGGCGAAGGCATGGACCGATACATCCGCCGTGTGGGTGGCCAGCAGGGCGTTCTTTTCCCAAAGGGTAAGCCGCTGCGGGTCCCGAATGAAAATCCGTTCCCCGTCACATACCGTTTCCCCGGCAGAAAGGTTGTTTTCCCGGATAAACCGGGGGAGTCTGTCCCGGTCCCGGAGCGCCGCATAGGCCCGGGGCACAGCCAGGGACCCCTCCCTGGCCAGAGACGCCAGGAAGCGGACATAAAGCTCCGCGATCAGATAGGGTCCCTCCGCCTGGGGACGGCGGAAGTAGGCCTTCAGCGCTTCGCTGTGCCGCTGGCCCCGGGCCGCCACCACCCGGTCGATCTCCAGTCCCAAGGCCTTCCGGTTTTCAAAGCAGGGCTCGGCCAGGCAGGCCTCCAGTACCTCCGTCCGGAAGGCGATAAAGGAAACGGTCACCCCGGGGGTGTCCCCGTCGGCGGCCACGCCCTCCTCAGCGTCGTGTTCCTGCTCCCGCATTTTGTACAGGCTGTAGGTATACCCCCCTTCGCCGGGAACGGCGTCCAGATACCAGTCGTCAAAAAATCTGCCGCACTGCCGCTCCCGGTCCCGGGAATCGGGGAAAGTAATTACACCCCCGACGGCCAGAATGTCCGCCATCGATTTCGCGGCGGCGTAAAAGCCGTCCCCGGCGGACCGGATATCCTCTTCCGCCAGATACCCTTTGGCCGCCAGCTTCCGGAAAAAGGGCGGCGTCATGCCCGGTTTTCTCTCCTGCTCCACAGCTTCTCCTTCTTTCTTCGGAATCTTTTGGTTGCAGTATAGCGTTTCCGTCGGAAAATGTCAAATGCCTCCTCAGATCCGTGAAAAACCACTGTACAGCCGCCCCCGGCTTGTGGTACAATACGGTTGCGGATCCCGCAGCGGGATCCGCAACCGCCGAAAAGCAAGGAGGAGCAGCTATGCGTGAAATTGACGTCAGCAGGATCACCGATACCGTGGAACGGCTGTGCATTGAGGCCAACATCCACCTGCCCGGGGACGTGGAACGGGCCATTGAGGCCTGCCGCGCCCGGGAGGACGGCGCCATCGCCGCGGATATCCTGGACAACATCATAGAAAATTACAAAATCGCCCGCCGGGAGGAGGTTCCCATCTGTCAGGACACGGGCATGGCCTGTGTGTTCCTGGAGATCGGCCAGGATGTGCATCTGACCGGGGGCGATCTGCGCCAGTCCGTGGACGAGGGCGTCCGCCGGGGCTATGAGAAGGGGTACCTTCGCAAATCCGTGGTGGCAGATCCCATCCGCCGGGGCAACACCGGAGACAATACCCCCGCCATGCTTTACACCGAGATCGTTCCCGGAGAGCAGGTGACCATCACCGTAGGTCCCAAGGGCTTCGGCAGCGAGAACATGAGCGCCATCCGGATGTTCAAGCCCTCCGCGGGCCTGGAGGGCATCAAAGCGTTCATTCTGGAAACCGTCCGCAACGCGGGGCCCAATCCCTGCCCGCCCATGGTGGTGGGTGTGGGCATCGGCGGAACCTTCGACAAGGCCGCCCTGCTTGCCAAGAAGGCCATCATGCGTCCCCTGGGGACCCACCATCCCGACCCCTACTACGCGGCGCTGGAGGACGAGATGCTGGAAAAAATCAACGCCCTGGGCATCGGCCCCCAGGGCTTCGGCGGGAGGACAACCGCCATCGGCCTGAACATTGAAACTCTGCCCACCCACATCGCCGGGATGCCCTGCGCCATCAACATCAGCTGCCATGTGACACGGCATAAAACGGAGGTGCTGTAATTATGGAGAAGCATATCACCCTGCCCCTGACGGAGGAGCTGGCGAAAACCCTCCGGGCCGGAGACCGGGTCTTCCTCACGGGAACCGTCTACACCTCCCGGGACGCCGGACACAAGCGGATGTGCGAGGCCCTGGCCCGGGGAGAGCAGCTGCCCTTTGATCCTCAGGACGCCACCATCTACTATGTAGGCCCCACCCCTGCCAAGCCCGGCCAGGTGATCGGCTCCGCCGGACCCACCACCTCCGGCCGGATGGATGCCTATGCCCCCACCCTGATGTCCGTGGGCGCCAGAGGCATGATCGGCAAGGGCGCCCGGCTGCCCGAAGTGGTGGAGGCCATGAAGAAATACTCCGGCGTCTACTTCGGCGCCATCGGCGGCGCCGGGGCTCTGCTGGCAAAATGCATCAAAAGCGCGGAGCTGATCGCCTACGAGGACCTGGGAGCGGAGGCTCTGCGGAAGCTCTGGGTCCAGGACATGCCTCTGGTGGTCATCATCGACTGCCAGGGCAGCAACCTCTATGAAACCGGGCCCGCGGCCTACCTGGCTCAGACCGAATAACCTACCTGCGGCAGCCGTAATGGGGCTGCCGCAGCGTTTTTTGGGGCGTTCGTCCGCCCAAAAAACACATATTTCCGCACCCAATGCACAAATCAGCGAAATGAAGCAACCGCAGTCGCATTTGAGGAACCACGCTGTGCAAAATGCACAACCCAGCCTCGCTTTGACCTCGTAAAGTGCCCATTTTTTGAATTTTACGACGCAAAAAATCGCATAATTCTCCGGCCACACCTGCTTTTTCCCGGGGCTTCCAGGCCTCGTTTGCATTTTTTTACTTGCAAAACTGCAAAAGGCAATGTATAATCCTGTCATAAGAAATTTCTGGAGCTTCTTCCAGACATTTCAGATGAGGAGGAAAAAACTATGAAAATGAAGAAGATGCTTTCCATCGTATTGGTAATTGCCCTGGCCCTGTCTCTGGCAGCTTGCGGCGGGTCCGGCAGCGCTTCTAAAATGACCATGGGTACCGGCGGCACCTCCGGCACCTATTACGCCTTCGGCGGTGTACTGGGTCAGTACATCAAGAACAACGCCGGTATTGACGTGATCGTGGTTTCCACTGACGGCTCCAAGGCCAACATCGAGTCCATCGCCGCAGGCGACTACCAGCTGGGCACCGTGCAGTCCGACGTTATGGCCTACGCTTGGGAGGGTACCCGTTCCTTTGAGTCCACCGGCAAGGTCGATTCCTTCCGCGTGGTGGCCGGTCTTTACGCTGAGGCCGTCCAGCTCATCACTATGGATCCCGAGATCAAGTCCGTCGCCGACCTGAAGGGCAAGGCTGTTTCCATCGGCGCCCCCGGCTCCGGCACCTATTTCAACGCCATGGATGTGCTCTCCGCCGCCGGTCTGGCTGAGACGGACATCAAGCCCCAGTACCAGAGCTTCGCCGACAGCACCGACGCCCTGAAGGACGGCAAGATTGACGCGGCCTTCATCGTTGCCGGCGCTCCCACCGCCGCCATCACCGAGCTGTGCACCACCAACAGCGCTTCCCTGGTGCCCATCGACGGTGACATCGCCGCCAAGCTGATGGAGGCGTGCCCCTTCTACACCTCCTACACCATTCCCGCCGGCACCTACAACGGCCAGGCTGAGGATGTGACCACCGTTACCGTCAAAGCCACCCTGATTGTCGCCGCTTCTGCCAGCGAGGATGATGTTTACAACCTGACCAAGGCCATCTTTGACAACGTTGACGCCATCGCCGCGGAAAACGGCAAGGGCAAGGAACTGTCCGTTGAGAACGCCACCAGCGGTATGGCCGCTCCCTTCCACGCCGGCGCCGCCAAGTACTTCGCCGAAAAGGGCGTGACCGTGGAGACCAAGTAAGCAGGAAGTCAGAAACCCCATTGGCTGCGGCGAGCCCCTCGCCGCAGCCAATTTCGCACAATCTTTTCCGGGAGGTAGACAATGGATCTGTTCAAGAAAAAACCGAAGTCCGAAGAGCCAATGGACCTGGACGCCGTCATGAAAAAATATGACCAGGAGTCCAACGTCCGTATCTGGGAGGGCAAGCCCCGGTTCGTGGTAAACTGTGTGCTGGCAGCCTTCTCCCTGTTCTGTATTTATGTAACCCTGTTCACCAGCTGGCTGGAGGAGCTTCGTCTGACCTCCTTCGTGGCCTGGATCGTGTTTCTGGGCTTCCTGGTGTTCCCCGCCAGAAAGGGGCACCAGAAGGTCAATTCCCTGCCCTGGTATGATATCGTGGGCATGGTCCTGGGCACCGGCGCGTTTTTGTACTTCACCTTCAACGCCGTGGATGTCATCCAGCAGGGCAGCAATTTCACCTGGTATCAGATCGTCATCGGCATCGTGGGTATTCTGGCCCTGGCTGAGGTCTGCCGCCGGAGCGTGGGCCTGCCGATCCTGATCGTGGCCGGCTGCTTCATTGCCTACGCACTGATCTGGGGTCTTTCCAACCCCTCCCTCTGGGGCAAGCTGAACTACACGGTGCGCTACCTGTTCTACAGCAAGGAAGGGATCCTGTCCACCCCCATCAACGTCTGCTCCAAGTTTATCGTGGTATTCATCATCTTCGGTGCATTCCTGGAGCGCACCGGCATCGCGGATTTCTTCATCAACATCTCCAACGCCGCTGTGGGCTGGATGTCCGGCGGTCCCGCGAAGGTGGCCGTTGTGGTCAGCGCCATGGAAGGCATGGTCTCCGGTTCCTCCGTGGCCAATACCGTGGGCAGCGGCTCCGTCACCATCCCCCTGATGAAGAAGACCGGCTACAAGCCGGAATTCGCCGCCGCTGCGGAGGCCTCCGCTTCCACCGGCGGACAGATCATGCCCCCCATCATGGGCGCCGCCGCCTTCCTGATGGCGGACTACGTCCAGCTGCCCTACAGTGAGATCGTGGTCAAGGCCATTCTCCCCGCCGTTCTGTATTTTGCCGGTATCTTCATCGCCGTGCACCTGGAAGCCAAGAAGCTGGGCCTGCGGGGCCTGAAAAAGGAAGAGCTGCCCCGGTTTGCGCCTCTGATGAAGCAGCTGTACCTGCTGCTGCCTCTGATCCTGCTGATCTACCTGGTCAGCACCAACCAGAAGAGCATCCAGTACGCCGCCGCCATCGCCATTGTGGCCGCCGTGGTGGTCAGCCTCTTCAACAAGGGCAACCGGATCACTCCCAAGCGGTTCCTGGAGGCTCTGGCCGCAGGCGGTCAGGGTACCATCACCGTGGCCGCGGCCTGCGGCGTGGCCGGTATCATCGCCGGAACCATCACCATGACCGGTCTTGCCAACATGATGATCAATACCATCGTGGCCCTGGCCGGCAATCACGTGATCATCGCCCTGTTCCTGACCATGCTGTGCTGCATCGTGCTGGGCATGGGCGTTCCCACCACCGCCAACTACTGCATTATGGCCGCTACCTGCGCCCCGATCCTGATCCGGATGGGTGTTCCCGCCGTGGCCGCTCACTTCTTCGTGTTCTACTTCGGCATCGTGGCCGACCTGACGCCCCCCGTGGCTCTGGCCGCCTACGCCGGCGCCGCCATTGCCCAGGCCAACCCCATGAAGACGGCCCTGACCTCTACCAAGCTGGCCATTGCCGCTTTCATCGTCCCCTATGTCTTTGCCCTGAACCCCGCTATGCTGCTGGTGGACACCACCATCGGGGAAGTGATCCTCATCTGCATCACCTCTCTGGTGGGTATCTTCGCCATCTCCGCCGCGCTGGAAGGGTATGTGTTCCACAAAATGCCCTGGTTCCTGCGGATCACCTGCGCCGCGGGCGGACTGATGCTGATCTATCCGGGTCTGGTGACGGATACCGCTGGTCTGCTGCTGGTGGGCGTTTCCCTGCTCATTCAGTACGTCGGCGGCAAATCCCAGAAGACCTGCCTGGCATCCTGACACAGTTCCCCAAAATAATCGTCCCCCGGAAGAAAACTTTGATATGATCCCCCTAAAGTAGACCATGGAAATATCCAAAGTCTATTTTAGGGGGTATTTCTATGTCTAAATCACAGCACACACCAGAATGGAAGATAACAATAGTCAAAAAGTATATATCAGGAGAAGGATCGTATGACAGTATAGCGCGGGCATACGGAATAGATAAAAGGACATTAAGAGACTGGGTTCGTCGGTATCAAGAACATGGTGCATCGGTATTCTATCCAACAGCAGGGAATGCACAATATAGCAAGGAATTCAAGACGATGTGCGTGGAGGCAGTGCTCAGGGGCGATGGCTCTGTGGGAGATATTGCCGCAAAATATAATATTTCTGGAAGAAGTGTTCTCAGCAGCTGGATTATGAAGTATAATGCCAATATGGAACTCAAAGATTACGAACCGAAACGGGAGGTCTATATGGCAGAAGCACGCAGAAAAACTACACTGGAAGAGCGCAAAGAAATTGTAGAGTATTGCATCGCCCATAACAATGACTATAAGGGTGCTGCGTCCCGATTTGAAGTATCCTACAGTCAGGTATATTCCTGGGTCAAGAAGTACCAGGAGAGCGGTGAGGAAGGACTTGAGGACAAGCGGGGTCACCACAAGAGTGACGACGAGGTGGACGAGCTGGAACGCCTTCGCCGGGAGAATCAGCGGCTGAAACGGCAGCTTGAGGAAAGGGATATGCTGTGTGAGCTGCTAAAAAAAGTGAGGGAATTAGAAGGGATGTGAGGCTTGGGAAACTCAGATTTGAATCCGAATATATGGCAATTCAGTATTTCTACGAGAATCGGCACTGGAGTATTCGCTGGATGTGTCGGCAACTGGGCATCACCAGAGCAGCCTATTACAAGTGGCTGCATAGAGAGATACCGGAAGCGGAGCAGGAGAATATTCTTCTTGCTCAACTGATTCAGGAGTACGATAACCGATTCAACCATATTCTTGGCTACCGCCGGATGACCCTGTACATAAATCATTTTAGCAGTAAACACTACAGCAAAAATCATGTGCACCGAATTATGAAAGCACTGAATATTC
>CAMFFO010000113.1 GCA_945949735.1 uncultured Clostridia bacterium
CCGTAGGAAGTCAGGGACTTGACCACGCCATGGTACTTCTTACCGTTCTCGATCTCGGCCCAGATCTTCTCCTGAGCAGCCTTGCGGGCCTCGGAGGTGACAGCGCGGATGGAGCCGATGACACGGCGGCGGGCCCGGTTGACCTCGGTGATCTTCAGCTGCACGGTCTTGCCCACCATACCGGCCATGTCGCCGCCCTTGGCAATGCCGGACTGGGAAGCGGGGATGAACACGCGGACGCCCTTCACATTGCACACCAGGCCGCCCTTGTTCTCCTCAGTGATGGTGCCCTCCACAGTGGTCTTGTCCTCGGCGTAGGCAGCCATGTCGTCCCACACCTTCAGGCCGTCCAGCTTCTTCTTGCTCAACTGCACGGTACCCTCCTGATCGTTGACGCGAACCACGAATACCTCGATCTCGTCGCCAACCTTCAGGACATCCTCGGGCTTTACAGAAGGATCGGTGCTGACTTCGTCATAAGGGATGTAACCGGCATGCTTGGTGCCCAGGTCGACCTGGACTTCGGTGTTGCCGATACCGGTAACGGTTCCAACAACCTTATCTCCTGTATTTAAAGTTTTGATGGACTGCTCGAGAAGCTCAGCAAAGTTCTCCTCCTGTACAGCCTCAACATTGGTAATTTCACTCATCGTCTTGTTGACCTCCTTTATAATCCACGCCGGAGTCGATGCACCGGCAGTGATTCCAACATCAGTGACACCACGAAAATCCGCTGGGTTCAGGTCTGCAGCGCAATCCACCTGAAAAACCCGGTCGCAGTGTTCTCGGCAAATCATGGCGAGACGGCCCGTGTTGGAGCTTTTGGGGTCCCCTACAACGACCATAGCCTGGGATTTTTGACTCAACTGCGCAGCTTCGCTTTGCCTATACTCCGTTGCTTTACATATTGTATCAAATATTTTCAAGTTAGTAAACTGTTTTTTTGCAAATTCACCGCACAATTTCCACAAAGATTCGGTGGAAGTTGTCTGTGAAACCATGCAAATTGCCAAATCCCGTGGAATTTCGCATTCCCGTACCCATTTTTCCAGCTCTTCGGCGTCCCGAAATACCCGGCAGTCGCCGCACCATCCGGCGATTCCTTCAACCTCCGGGTGGGTAGGCGTTCCGATGATCACAGGGAGCCTTCCTTCCTCCTCAGCCCGGCTGACAATTCCGTGAATCCGTTTTACAAAGGGGCAGGTAGCGTCGATCACCTCCACACCCCGCGCCTCCAGCCGGCGGCAGATATCCCTGGCGACGCCATGGGAGCGGATAATCACCGTCTCCCCCGGAGCCGCCTCCTCAGGCGTTTCGATGACCCGGATGCCCATGGAGGAGAATTTCTCCACCACATGGCGGTTGTGGATAATCGGCCCCAGGGTCACCACCCGTTTTCCAGCCTGGGCCGCCTGCTCCACCAGCTCCACCGCCCGGCTCACCCCGAAGCAGAATCCGGCGCTCTGGGCAACCGTGACGCTCATGAGCCCACCTTCTTCCGAATGATTTCCCGGATGGCCTCCACCGCCTGGTCCAGGTTCATGTCGGAAGTGTCCACCTTTATGGAGTCCCGGGCCATTTTCAGCGGGGCGATCTCCCGGTGGGTGTCCTGGTAATCCCGCTGGCGGATTTCCTTCAGCACGGTGTCGAAGTTCGCCTTTTGTCCTTTTGCCAGCAGCTCGTCGGTGCGGCGTCTGGCACGGACCTCCGGCGAAGCGGTGAGGAAAATCTTCACCGTGGCCTTGGGCAGCACCACCGTACCGATGTCCCGTCCGTCCATAATCACGTTGAACCGCTGGGCAACCTCCCGCTGCATATCCAGCAGCATCTCCCGCACAACGGCGTGGGCAGATATCAGGCTGGCCTTCTGGGAAATATCCTGGCTGCGGATATCCTCCGTCACGTCCATGCCGTTCATGATCATGTGCTGCGCGCCATCCTCATCGTATTCAATCCCCACGGTAAGCTCATCAATGTACCGGGTGACCCCATCCACGTCCTTGGGACTGACACCCCACAGATCCATAAAATAAGCCACCGTCCGGTAGATGGCCCCGGTATCCACATAGCGGTAGCCCAGCTCCCGGGCAAGGCGGCGGGCAATGGTGCTCTTCCCCGCTCCGGCGGGGCCGTCAATGGCAATGGAAATCATTTTCGCCATAGCGCTTTCCTCCTGTATCTATGCGTTTCTCAGACTTGCCAAGGCGGCGGACTCCCGGGCAAGAACCTCTTCCGGGGTCAGCCCCAGCCGCTTCCCCGTTTCCTCGG
Organism: uncultured Clostridia bacterium; assembly: GCA_945949735.1. Taxonomy (GTDB): domain Bacteria; phylum Bacillota; class Clostridia; order Oscillospirales; family Oscillospiraceae; genus Faecousia. Next base: position 2,269 of record CAMFFO010000113.1, read on the forward strand.
GGGTCAGGGGAAGTCCTCCCTCCAGTCCGAACCGCAGGGTCAGCAGCTTGCCGTCCTCCTCCCCCAATACCGACAGAAGCTCCTGGATTCTCTGGCGCATCTGGAACAGGGCCGTGTTCTCCACCGGCTGGTCTGCCTCCTCCTGGGTTTCCTCCGGCTCTAATGTCCGGGCCGTACGCTCCAACGCATTGGCATCGGAGAGCATTTTCTTCACCGTCCGGGCAGTTTCCGGGCTCATGTGCAGCTCCTCGGCGATTTCCTCCAGGGTGGGGTTCCTTCCCAACTCCGCCAAGAGCCGCTGATCCACCGCCCGGTAATCCTCCATAGCCTGCCGGATCTTCTGGCCCACACCCGCGTCCCGGGCGGAAACCACCACCGCTTTTGCCATATAGAAGCGGATCAGCCGGTCCCGGAGGGCGGGATAATCTCCTCCGGAGTAGCTTTGTACTGCTTCCCACAGCCCCAGACTTCCCTCCTGGATCAAATCCAGCAGCAGGACGCCGAAGCCCGTATACTCCCCTGCCAGCTGAATCACCCGGCTTAACCCCAGGTTGGTCAGAGGCTCTCTGGCGCTCTCGTCCCCCGCGGCGCAGCGTTCCGCCAGGATACGCTCGTCGCCGCAGGCAGGAAGTCCGGCCAGTTCCTCCAGATACAGCCGCAGCGGATCGCCTTCCTCCAGTTTTCGGGGGGAAAGCCCGGTTTTCACCAGCTCCGCCTCCCGGCGCAGCCGGAGTCCTGCCTCGCCAGTAATCGCGGGCCGGGGAAGATCCTCTACGGAGATGTTCATGCACCCCTCCTCCAGGCTCTGCAGCGCGTCCTCCAGAGCGTCGCCGCCCTCCCCCTCCAGCAGCGCCAGCATTTTCCCGGCGAATACCGTGTCTCCCGCCTGAAGTGTTCTCAGGAACGCCTCCCAAGGGGTCTCCGAAAAGACAAAATCCAGATCCATCATTCCAGAAAGTCCTCCAATCCAACGCCAGCGCCCATTTTGTGAAGCTTCTCCATTGCCTGCGTCTCGATCTGACGCACACGCTCTTTGGAAACGCCAAGCATCTGGCCGATCTCCTCCAGGGAGTGGATACGGCCGTCCTCCATGCCGAAATGAAGCCGCAGAACCCGCTGCTGGCGTTCATTGAGCGCGGAAAGCAGGGAATCCATGGTGGAAACCAGCTCCTGGCGGACCAGCTCCTCCTGGGGCTGAGGGGCCTGGATATCCTCCACCAGCATCCCCAGCGTTCCGTCCTCACCGTCCCCGGTGGGCACGTCCAGTGAGCAGATCTCGGGCGTCAGCTGCAGCAGCTCCTCCACCTTCGCCTCAGGGATGCCGGTTTTCCGGGCAATCTCCCGGCTGGTGGGCTCCTCCCCGGTCTCCTGCCGGAGGGCATTGCGTACCTGGTTGACCTTGCGCATCCGCTCGGCGGTGTGCATAGGCACCCGGATCAGGCAGCCGTGGTTCATGAGGCACCGGGTCACTCCCTGCCGGATCCATTTGGTGGCGTAGGTGGAGAACCGGTAGTCCAGGGTATAGTCAAATTTTCTGGCCGCCGCCAGCAGACCGATGGAGCCCTCCTGAATCAGATCCATCAGCGGCACGCCCCGTCCGGCGTACTCTCTGGCGACGCTGACAACCAGCCGCAGATTGGAATTCACCATCTGCCGGATGGCATCCTCGTCCCCATCGGCGCAGCGCCGGGCAAGTTCCCGTTCTTCCTCTGCGGATAAAAGTGGATATCTGCGAATCTCACTTAAAAACTGGCGGGCATCCTCTTCTCCGCTGCTGATGGGTGTCTGCTCCTCACGATCCAGTAATTCTGTCATGCCTTGATTCCTTTTCTTTCCTTCATCTTATTCCGCAGCAGCAGCAGATCATCCTCGCTGCGGACATTGCCGGACTGGTATTCCTGCTGCACCGTGCGCACACAGTCCTGAAGCGCCTGTTCCGACACCGGGCCCTGCTGCCGCTGCAGGATCCCCGCCATATGGGACATTTCCTCCGGGGTCAGCTCCTCCAGCACGGAAAGCGACACCTCCAGGCCTTGCGAGTGCCGCCGCTCCAGCTGGCCGAACACCCGGCCCAGCAGCGGGCAGGAGAACATCTCCTCCCGCAGATTCGCGACACTGTCCAGAAGCGCCGGTTCCCGCAGGATCATGGCCAGGATCTCCTCCTCCGCCATGGCGGATTTCATATTGTCATAGCGGATACTACGCGCCTTGGGCTGTAAGTTTCTTGCCGGGGAAAGGTCGATCTTCTCCTGTTTTTTCTTTTCCCTGGCCTGGAGCCGCCTATATGCCTTGTTGATCTCAATTTTGATGGCGTCATAGCTGATGGAGGCCGCCTCCGCCGCCCGGGTACCGTAGATCTCCCGCTGAACCGCGCTTCCCAGTCCTGCGATAAACTCCGAAGCCTCGGCAATGAAGCGAACCCGTTCCTCGTCCTGACTCAGATCATATTTTCTCAGGATGGCGTTCAGCTGGTACTCCACCCGGTTGGAGGATTCCTCCAGAAGCAGCCGGAACCGGTCGGCTCCGAACTTCTTTAAGTATTCGTCGGGATCCTTGGCGTCCCGCATTTTCAATACCTTCACCTGAAGGCCCGCTTTTTCCAGCATGGGGATGGCCCGCTGGGTAGCGTTCTGCCCCGCCTGGTCCCCGTCGTAGATCAGCACCACCTGCTCCGTGTAGCGGCTGAGGAGCGTGGCGTGTTCCTCCGTCAGGGAGGTTCCCAGGGAGGCCACGGCGCAGTCGAAGCCATACTGGTGCAGGGCCACCGCGTCCATGTACCCCTCCACCAGGATCAGATAGCCCAGCTTGCTTTTCTTGGCCAGATTCAGGGCAAAGAGGTTTTTCCGCTTGTTGAAAATAAGGGTTTCCGGGGAATTTAAGTATTTGGGGGTGGAATCATCCATCACCCGGCCGCCGAAGCCGATGACGTTTCCCCGGACATCGATGATAGGGAACATCAGCCGGTTTCGGAACCGGTCATAGATCCTGCCGCTTTTCTGGGAAACGGACACCAGCCCGCTGTCCCTCAGTTCCTCCTCCGTGTAGCCCTTGGCCTGCATGGCTTTTGTCAGGGCATCCCAGGAATCGGGAGCAAAGCCGATGCCGAATTTCGTCAGGGTGGACTGGGGCATTCCCCGCTTTTGGGCGTACGCCAGGCCCTCCCGCCCCTGGGGGGCGTAGAGCTGGGCATTGAAAAACCGGGCGGCCTCCTTGCTCAGAGCCCACAGCCGCTCCTGCTGGCGGTAGCGGCTCTGGTACTGCTCATCATCCGGCACCTCCATCCCCACCCGTTTGGCCAGGGCCCGGACAGCGTCGGGATAGCTCAGGCCCTCGATCTCCATCTGGAAATTGATGACCCCGCCGCCCTTGTGGCAGCCGAAGCAGTAGTAGATTCCCTTGTCAGGAGAAACCGAAAAGGAAGCGGTTTTCTCCCCATGAAAGGGGCACAGGCCAAACAGGTTGGAGCCGGAGCGCTTCAGGGTGACATACTGCCCCACCACGTCTTCAATTGGATTGCGAGCCGTCAGCTCGTCGATAAACGCGGGAGGAAACGCCATTCCCCTTCACCTCCTGTTCCGATCCTTTGGCTTTTTTGAAAACCTGTGAATTTGTATTATAGCATATTATCCCCGGACATTCCAGCCCGAGGGAATGAAAATCTCCGTATATTTGTCCACGGCGTACTTGTCCGTCATGCCGGCAATGTAGTCGCATACCGTGCGGCCCAGCCCCTCAAAGCTCAGCTGGGGTTGGAAATCCTCGGGGAGTGCCTCCGGATGGTCAATGTAATAGGCATACAGCCTCTGGAGCATGGCCCTCGCCTTGCTCTCCTCCCCCTTTGCCACCGGATTTCGGTAGACCCGCTCAAACATGAAGCTGCGCAGATCCCGCAGGGCCTTGTCCACCTCCGGGGTCATACAGATGCTCCCCGCCTCCCGGGAGGTGCGGATCGTGTCGCATACCAGGGTGTTGATGCGCTGGCTGTGGTTACAACCCAGCAGATCGGAAATGCTCCTGGGAATGTCCTCGTTGGTCAGGATCCCCGCCCGGATGGCATCGTCAATATCGTGGTTCACATAGGCAATCTGATCCGAACGGCGGACAATCTGCCCTTCCAGGGTTTCCGGCACGCTGGGCCCGGTGTGGCCAACGATTCCCATGCGCACTTCATAGCTCAGGTTCAGACCCTGACCGTCCTTTTCCAGAATGTCCACAACCCGCAGGCTCTGCTCATTGTGGCGGAAGGGCTGTCCCCAGCATTCGGTCAATGCGGTCTCCCCGGCGTGACCGAAGGGCGTGTGTCCCAGATCATGGCCCATGGCAATGGCCTCGGCCAAATCCTCGTTGAGGCCCAGCGCCCGGGTGATGGTGCCCGCGATCCGGGACACCTCCAGGGTGTGGGTCATCCGGGTACGGTAGTGATCCCCCTCCGGCCGGAGGAACACCTGGGTCTTGTGCATCAGCCGCCGGAAGGCCTTGGAGTGGACGATCCGGTCAATGTCCCGCTGGTAGCAGGTGCGCACGTCCTCTTCTCTGGGCTCCTCCTGCCGCAGCCGACCTCTGGAACGGTCGGCAAATGCCGCCAATGGATTCAGCCTGTCATGCTCCGCCCGTTCCAGTTCTTCCCGCACTGTCATGGGAATGCCTCCTTGCCTGAAAATCAAATAACCACATTCCGGCGATTGTAATAAAACAGATCAATTGGGAGTTTGTCGGGCTGACTCCCAATTACCTGTCATTGCGAGACCAGTGCGCACACTGG
>CAMFFO010000114.1 GCA_945949735.1 uncultured Clostridia bacterium
ACAGGCTTGCAGGTGGACTGGATCAGGAAAACATCCGCGCCGCGGACGGTTTCCTCCAGAGAAACGGACACTTCACCGTCGGAGAAGGTCTTGACGGTGGCCTTGGACATGGAGATTCCCAGTTCCTTGCAGATGGTATTCGCAAACTCAGGGTTGGAATTGCCGCAGATTATCTGGATGTTATCACCATACGCAATCATTGGAAACAATACCTCACTTTAATATTCTTTTTCTGCCCACGGCCCGCGCCGGGGACAAGAACACCAATATTATAGATGGAACCGCGCTTAATTGCAACAGAAACCGCAAGGAAAAAGCGAACAAAAAAGAGACGAAAAATCCATTCCCTTCCAGCAATGCGCCTATATCCCTCTGTTTTCCTGAAGGATAACCCGGAAGAGAGGAATCATACGCCTCAGGGCGCGGCCCCCTGGGAAACAGGAGAGGTAAACGAATTTTTGTTTGAAAAATATCTTGTGACTTTGGAAAGAATGTGATATAATAACCCGAGCAAAAAACCGGAACAACATCTACACACTCCCGGGTTTTGTTCGCCTGAACTATGTTCCTCCCCGATGATCCGCGGCAGGAGCTTGGGAACGGACGCCGGGACAAGCAACAGGAGTCAGCCATGAACGACAAAATTATCATCCAGGGAGCCAGGGAGAATAACCTGAAAAATGTGAACCTGACCATTCCCAGAGACAAGCTGGTGGTATTCACCGGCCTTTCCGGCTCCGGTAAATCCAGCCTGGCTTTCGATACCATTTACGCCGAGGGCCAGCGGCGTTATGTGGAGAGCCTCAGCTCCTACGCACGGCAGTTTCTGGGGCAGATGGACAAGCCGGATGTGGATTCCATCGACGGATTGTCCCCGGCCATTTCTATTGATCAGAAAACCACATCCCGGAACCCCCGCTCCACCGTGGGCACGGTGACGGAGATTTACGACTACCTTCGCCTGCTCTGGGCCAGGGTGGGGATTCCCCACTGCCCCAAATGCGGTAAGGAAATCCGCCGCCAGACCATTGACCAGATTGTGGATCGGGTGGAGGCCCTGGGGGAGGGAACCCGGTTTATTGTCTTGTCCCCGGTGATCCGGGGAAAGAAGGGCGAGCATCAGAAGGTATTTGAGGACGCACGGAAGCAGGGCTTTGCCCGGGTTCGGGTGGATGGGATCCTCTACGACCTGACGGAGCAGATCAAGCCTGAGAAAAACAAGAAGCACTCCGTTGACCTGGTGGTGGACAGATTGGTGCTGAAGGAAGGGCTTCGGCGCAGACTGACCGACTCCATCGAAACCGCCTGTGCCCACTCCGGAGGACTCGTGACCGTGGAGCTGCCCTCCACCGGAGAGGAGCTGAGCTTTTCTCAGAATTACGCCTGCGAGGACTGCGGCATCAGTCTGACGGAGCTGGAGCCCCGGATGTTCTCCTTCAACAATCCCTCCGGCGCCTGCCCATGCTGCACGGGACTGGGCTTCCAGCTGGTGGCTGATCCGGATCTGGTGATTCCCGACAAGAGTAAATCCATTTTCGAGGGGGCGATTCAGGCCAGCGGCTGGCAGAGCGCCCGGACGGATTCCATTTTCCGGATGTATTTTGAGGCCCTGGCCCAGAAATATCATTTTTCCCTTACCGCTCCGGTGAAGGATCTGTCCCCCGAGGCTATGGACGTGATCCTCTACGGAACCAAGGGGGAGAAGCTGAGAATGACCTACAACCGGGGTACCGGCATGGGGGTCCTGGAGCAGCCCTTTGAGGGAATCCTCAACAACATCTCCCGCCGCTACCGGGAGACCCAGTCCGACGCTGCCCGGAAAGAGCTGGAGGAGTGCATGGCTTCGGCACCCTGCCCCCAGTGCCATGGGGACAGACTGTCCGAAATCGCCCGGGCGGTGACCGTCGGGGGTATTGGCATTATGGACTTCTGCCGGATGAGTGTATCCAGGGAACTGGAGTTTATGGAGAATCTCCATCTGGAGGGAAATATGGCTCTGGTAGCGGAGCAGGTTGTAAAGGAGATCCGCTCCCGGCTCAGATTCCTGAAGGATGTGGGACTGGGCTATCTGACTTTATCCCGGGCCTCTGGCACCCTCTCGGGCGGGGAGAGTCAGCGGATTCGCCTGGCCACTCAGATCGGCTCCTCCCTGATGGGGGTGCTGTATATTCTGGACGAGCCCTCCATCGGACTGCATCAGCGGGACAATGACAAGCTTCTGGGCACGCTGAAGAAGCTGAGGGATCTGGGCAATACCCTGATTGTGGTGGAGCATGACGAGGATACCATGCGATCCGCGGACTTTATTGTGGACGTGGGCCCCGGAGCGGGAAGCCACGGCGGAGAAATCGTGGCGGCAGGAACCCTGGACGAGATAATAAACTGCCCCAGGTCTGTAACCGGACAGTACCTCTCCGGAGTAAAGAAAATCCCCGTACCCTCCCGGCGGCGGTCAGGAAACGGAAAAACCCTGACAGTGCGGGGCGCGACGGAGAACAATCTGAAAAACATTGATGTGGAAATTCCTCTGGGCACGCTGACCTGTGTCACCGGTGTATCCGGCTCCGGCAAGTCCAGCCTGGTGGGGGAGGTGCTGAACAATACATTGCTCGCCAAGCTGAATCACGCCAGAACCCGCCCCGGCGCCTGCCGCTGTATAGAGGGGATCGAGCACCTGGATAAGGTGATTGACATCGACCAGAGTCCTATCGGAAGATCGCCCCGCTCCAATCCTGCCACTTATACGGGGCTGTTTAACGACATCCGGGATCTGTTTGCTTCCACTGCCGACGCGAAGATGCGTGGCTATGGTCCGGGGCGGTTCTCCTTCAATGTCAAGGGGGGCCGCTGCGAGGCCTGCTGCGGCGACGGACTGGTGAAGATCGAGATGCACTTCCTTGCGGATGTGTACGTTCCCTGCGAGGTCTGCCACGGAGCCCGGTATAACCGGGAAACCCTGGAGGTACGCTACAAGGGCAAGAACATTGCCGAGGTTCTGGATATGCGGGCGGAGGAAGCGGTGGAGTTCTTTGAGAATCTGCCCAAGATCCGCCGCAAGGCCCAGACTCTGGTGGAGGTGGGCCTGGGTTATGTGAAGCTGGGGCAGTCCAGCACCACCCTGTCCGGCGGCGAGGCCCAGCGGGTAAAGCTGGCCACGGAGCTGGCCAGGGCTTCCACGGGAAGAACCATCTATATTCTGGATGAGCCGACCACCGGCCTTCACGCGGCGGATGTGCATAAGCTGATCGAGGTACTGCAGACCCTGGTGGACGGAGGAAACACCGTGCTGGTGATCGAGCACAATCTGGATGTGATCAAGACCGCCGATCATATCATCGACCTTGGGCCCGAGGGCGGCGACGGCGGCGGTCTGGTGGTTGCCCAGGGTACTCCGGAAGAGGTGGCCCGGGTGGAGGAAAGCTACACGGGACAATACCTGAAGAAATACCTGTAAGAAAAAACCTCCCCGTTTCCGGGGAGGCGGGGATCAGTTTTGCGGGTTGTAGATCTCCGGGATAAGGCAGTCGGAAAGCTCCACCAGGGTATGATCTCTCTCGCCGCTGTAGTCCGTGCGGAGCATGGGGGAGCGGAGGAGGGGTTCGGTGTTCTGGCGGATGGCCAGGGTCATGGTGATGCGGGTCAGACCTTCGCCGGGCTGGTCGATCAGCACGGTGCCGCCATGGTTCCCTGCCGCGGAGCGGATCAGCACCATCCCAAGACCAATGCCGAAACGGGAATCCTCCAGCGTGGGCTGCCGCAGATACCGGCAAAACAGCGTGGGCAGTATTTCCCGGGCAATTCCGCTGCCGCAGTCTGTGACGCTGATGCGGAGCATCCTTCCCCGACGGGTCATTTCCGCCTGGATGGAGCCGTCCTTCGATGCGAATTTCGAGGCGTTGGACAGCATATTCAGAACCGCGCGCTCCAGCTGCTGGGCGTCTGCCAGACAGTAGATGGATTCCTTGGGGCCTTTGTAGAGAAGCTCCCTGCCGGATCGGGAGAGGGCCTCCCGGGCTTTTCCGAAAACCTCCTCCATTACGGAGCAGATGTTCACGGTTTCCTGCCGGGAACCGGCGCAGAAGCTGACCGCGTCCGCCATGTTTCCCAGGATCCGGAGCATCTGGTACAGGCTGCGGTTCAGACTCGCGGCATCACCCCCCTGGACGGTGGGAAAGAGCCTTTCCGCGGACATCATCACATTGGCAAGCGGTTCCCGCAGCTCCTGGGCTGCCAGGGCCAGAGAGGTCAGCTCCCTTTGGGGAGGCTCCTGCTCCAGTACGAAGATATCCAGGTCGTCCACCCGGCTGACCGCTGCCCCGTGAGGAGTTCCGGAGAGGGTCAGGGTGAGATACAGGCAGCCGCCCTCAAATTCACCATACTCCTCCGCTCCGGTCAGCAGAAGCTCCCGGATGGGGGTTCCAGGGGTGATGAGAAGCCCCTGGGCGGCCGGGTTTGCCCGCAGAACCGTTTGCTCCCTGGCGCAGAACGCGGGGACGACCATCATATCCAGCATCCCCAAAATATCTCTTTGTTGTTCCATGGTATCCTCCTGACGCTTCTATCATGCGCAGAATGGGGGAAATCTTTCCCGCAAAGTATCGACAAAATCCGACACTCTTATTCTAACGGTTTCTTCCGGAAATAGCAAGAGGCCGCCAAGAGAAAACCCCGTGGAAAAGGGAGGAGAGGTGATTCCTTTGCCAATGCACGACGGACACCGAAATCGACTGAAGGAACGGTTCCTGAAGGAGGGCCTGGATGGTTTTTCTGAGATCCAGGTACTGGAACTGGTCTTGTTTTACTGTATCCCGCGGAAGGATACCAACCCCATCGCCCATGCCCTGCTGGAGCATTTCGGCGGATTTTCCCAGGTGCTGGAGGCCCCGGTGGAGGAGCTGAAAAGGATCCCGGGAATGGGGGAGTCGTCAGCTGCCTTCCTGCGTCTGATCACAGAGACGGGACGGTATTATATGGTTCACCGCAGCACCCAATCCTCGGTGCTTCCAACGCTGGAGCAATGCGCGGAATATATGGTACCGTTCTTTTTCGGAAGGAGACTGGAGACGGTTTTCCTGCTGTGCCTGGATGCCAAATGCAAGGTTCTTTGCTGCAAGGAGGTCGGAGAGGGCAGCGTGAACTCCGCCGGGATCTCTGTGCGCAGGATCGTGGAAACCGCCCTGGGAGCCAACGCCTCCAGCGTCGTACTGGCCCACAACCACCCCAGCGGTGTGGCTCTGCCCTCGGGAGAGGATATTCAGACCACCCGCAGGATTGCCATGGCCCTTTCCGCAGTGGAAATCACCCTGGTGGATCATATTGTGGTGGCGGATGAGGACTACGTGTCTATGGCTCAATCCGGGGTTCGCTTTGATGACTGCCTGCTGATCTGAAGGAGGGTCACATGGATCAATTTCATCTGGTTTCGGAATACAAGCCCTCAGGAGATCAGCCTGAGGCCATCACGGCTCTGGTAAACGGTGTGAACTGGGGGCTGCGGGAGCAGACGCTGCTGGGCGTCACCGGCTCCGGAAAAACCTTCACCATGGCCTCGGTGATCGAGAAGCTGAACCGCCCCACCTTGGTGCTGGCCCACAACAAGACGCTGGCTGCCCAGCTTTGCTCGGAGTTCCGGGAGTTTTTCCCGGACAACGCGGTGGAATACTTTATTTCCTACTACGACTATTACCAGCCGGAGGCTTATATCGCGCATACGGACACCTATATCGAAAAGGATGCGTCGGTGAACGAGGAGATCGACCGGCTGCGGCACTCGGCCACCTCCGCATTGTTCGAGCGGCGGGATGTGATCGTTGTAGCTTCGGTCAGCTGCCTGTACGGCCTGGGCGACCCCATTGACTATAAGAGCATGGTGATTTCCCTGCGGGTGGGGCAGGAGCGTCCCCTGGACGAGATCCTGCGAAAGCTGGCGGAAATCCGCTATGAACGCAACGACCTGGATTTCTCCCGGAATAAATTCCGGCTTCGGGGGGATACCCTGGAGATTTACCCCGCCTACTGGTCCGGAAGGGCCATCCGGGTGGAGTTTTTCGGAGATGAAATTGACCGGATCAGCGAGATCAACGCGGTTTCCGGCGTTGCGGAGCGGTATATCGACCATGTGGCTATTTACCCTGCCAGCCACTATGTGGCCTCCCGGGAAAAGCTCCAGCGGGCCATGCTGGAGATCCAACGGGAGTGCGACGAGCAGGTGGCCTGGTTCCGCTCCCGGGACAAGCTGATCGAGGCCCAGCGCATCGCCCAGAGGACGGCCTACGATCTGGAGATGATGACGGAGATCGGCTTCTGCAACGGAATTGAGAACTACTCCCGTGTGATTCAGGGACGGGCTCCGGGCACGCCGCCCACCACGCTGCTGGACTATTTCCCTGAGGACTTCCTGATGTTTATCGACGAGAGTCATGTGACGCTTCCCCAGTGCCGTGCCATGTTCGCCGGGGATCGGAGCAGAAAGGATTCTCTGGTGAACTACGGCTTCCGGCTTCCCTCGGCTTATGACAACCGCCCCCTGAATTTCCAGGAGTTTGATCAGAAGATCAATCAGGTCATTTATGTTTCCGCCACGCCGGCGGAATATGAGCGTACCCGGTCCGGACAGATCGTGGAGCAGGTGATCCGTCCCACGGGACTGCTGGATCCCCAGGTGGAGGTTCGGCCTATAGACGGTCAGATTGACGACCTTATCGGAGAGATCAACGCCAGAACTGCCCGGGAGGAGCGTGTTCTTGTGACCACCCTGACCAAGAAAATGGCAGAGGATCTGACCGTTTACCTCCAGAAGGCCGGGATCCGGGTGCGGTATATGCATTCGGACATCGGGGCCATGGAGCGGATGGAGATCATCCGGGATCTGCGGATGGCAAAATTCGACGTACTGGTGGGCATCAACCTGCTGCGGGAGGGCCTGGATTTGCCGGAGGTGAGTCTGGTGGCCATTCTGGACGCGGACAAGGAGGG
>CAMFFO010000115.1 GCA_945949735.1 uncultured Clostridia bacterium
ATAGGCGGCTGGTTCCTGCGCATACTGGAATGAGGGGGAATGGAATATGGAATCAATATGGGAAAAAACCTCACAAGTCGGGGGGTTCCCGTCCCTTGCGGGGGAACTGCAGACGGATGTATTGATTATCGGGGGCGGAATCGCCGGAATTCTCTGCGCCTACGAACTGGAGCATCGGGGAATTGACTATGCGCTTGTGGAGGCGGACAGAATCCTCTCCGGCGTCACTGCGGGGACCACCGCCAAAATCACTTCTCAGCACGGCATGGTTTATGAGAAGCTGCTGCGCAGATTCGGCGCGGAGGGGGCGGGAGCCTATTACCGGGCCAATCAGGCGGCCCTGGAGCGTTACCGGGAGCTTTGCGCCGGGCTTGACTGTAATTTTCAAACGGAGGACAGCTTCCTGTATTGCCGGGAGGATCCTGAGGCGCTGGATCTGGAAATGGATGCTCTGGAGCGAATCGGGGCAAAGGCGGAATGGTGCGGAAATCTTCCGCTGCCGTTCCCAGTGACGGGGGCCATCCGGTTCCCGGCTCAGGCCAGCTTTCATCCGCTGAAATTTCTGGGCGGGATTTCCAGGGGACTGCGAATTTATGAGCACACCAGGGTTCTTTCCTTCGACGGGAGACGGTATCAGACGGAAAACGGAAGCATAGCGGCGCAGCGAACCATTGTGGCAACCCATTTCCCCATGTGGAACAAGCTGGGGCTGTTCCCGCTGAAGCTGTACCAGGACCGGTCCTATGTCCTGGGGCTGGAGAACGCGGGGAGAATTTCCGGAATGTATCTGGGAACGGACCGGGAGCGGCTTTCCCTGCGGATGGCGGGGGATATCCTGCTGCTGGGGGGCGCTTCCGGGCGGACAGGCTGCAAAAGCGGCGGCTGGGAGGAACTGGAACTGGCCGCGAAGCTGTATTTCCCCGGGGCAAAAATCCGGTACCGCTGGGCGGCCCAGGACTGTATGAGTTTGGATGGAATGCCCTATATCGGGCAATATTCTCCTAAAAACCCAGCCCTTTTTGTGACAACGGGGTTCAGTAAGTGGGGCATGACCGGGGCCATGACGGCGGCCATGCTGCTGGCGGACCTGGTTCAGGGCAGGGAAAACAGCTTATCGGCGCTGTTTGCTCCCTCCAAGAGGATTCTTCGGCCTCAGCTGGGGAAGAATCTGGCGAGCAGCGCTTGGAATCTGATCCGTCCCACGGTGCCCAGGTGTCCCCATATGGGCTGCGCCCTGAAATGGAACCGTCAGGAACGGAGCTGGGACTGCTCCTGCCACGGCTCCCGGTTTGCAGAGGACGGAAAGCTGCTGGAGGGTCCGGCCCAGGGAGATTTGAAACGGGGGAAGTCCTCCCTTGACAAGGGTAAGGAGGGGTGATATGATACCAGCAGATTGTGGAAGGGGTGATCAGGATGAAGACAAATCGGTTCTCTTTTTGCGGATTTGTCCGAAGTCCTGCCCATGCGGAATTGTAGGGAATGCCTCCCGTGTTCCATGGCGCCGGCTTTGGCCGGCGCTTTTTGTTTGGTCAGAACCGCTGGAATCCCAGGAAGGAGAGAGAAAAGATGCTTTTGAACGAATTTGACCCGGAGCGAAGCGCGATTATCAATCCGGAGGATTGTTATGCTCCCATTCTGGATTTTCCCGAGACGGCTGTGGCGGTATTCTCCGGGAAGCTGTTCCAGTCCTTGGCACAGGCCCTGGGAGGCAGGAAGATCGCGGAAAACAAGGATGTGGACGGGGCCTGGCCCGTGTACGAGGTGACCTACCGGGGGATGCGATTTGCCTGGTGCAAGGGGAGACTGGGCGCTCCCGCCTGTGTGGGCCATTTTGAGGAAATCATAGCCCGGGGAGCAAAGCGGATCATTCTTATGGGGAACTGCGGCGTTCTGGACAGGAATATTCCCGACTGTGGGATCATTATTCCGACCTTTGCCTTTCGGGATGAGGGTACCAGCTACCATTATTGCCCCGCCTCGGATACGATCCCGGTGAACAGAAAATACATACCGGAATTCAAAAAGGTGCTGGAGAGGGCGGGTTACCCTTATGCGGAAGGGGGAACCTGGACAACGGATGCCTTCTACCGGGAAACAAAGGCAAAAATGGAAGCAAGAAAGGCGGCGGGAGCCATCTGCGTGGAGATGGAATGCGCAGCCATGCAGGCCCTGTGCGATTTCCGTGGGGTAGAGTTCTTCCAGTTCCTCTACGCGGGGGACAACCTGGATCACGCCTCCTGGGACCCCAGAAGCCTGGGGGAATCCATCAAGCTGGAGGAAAAGGAGAAAATCGTGCTGCTTGCCCTGGAACTGGCCTATGAAATCGGGAGGAACGGGAGTTGACGCATTTCAGAGCGCAGCCCCTTGAAACCGGAAGGCTGATTCTTCGGATTCTGCGGGAAGTGGCCACGGATGGGGTCAGTGAGTTTCTGCAGGCGGAAATCAACGCCCTGGATGACGCGGGGTTTGAACAGTATCTAAGGTATCACTTCTACATCTGCGAAAAGCCGGAGCTGCTGGGAATGTCCAACCACCTGCTGTTTGTGGGTGAGGCATGAGGACTTTCCGCACTTGAAGAAAGCCGGAAAGTATGGTAGTATGATTAAAAAGCATATCGGAATGAATGCGTTAAGGGATAAATTGTTGTTTACAGCAGCGTTATCGTAGGGGCGGATATTATCCGCCCGCAACCTAACCGCATCGATAGCACTCACGTTCATCGGAAATGCTCAAAAACTGGAACGTTTCGGGCGGCTAATAGCCGCCCCTACGGCAAAATTTCGGTAAACAACAATTTTTCCGCATTACGGACTGAACACGGTATGCAAAAGCAGAATAAGGGAAACGGAATCGTTTCCTACACAAATACATTGGGCGTTGTTCCCGGAGGAATCTGAAAATGGATTATGATGTGATCATTATCGGCGCTGGGCCCGGAGGAATCTTTACCGCGTATGAGCTGACCCAGCGGTGTCCGGAGCTGAGAGTTGCCGTGTTCGAGGCGGGTCATGCGCTGAACCGCCGCCGGTGTCCCATAGATGGGGACAAGGTGAAATCCTGCATTGGCTGCAAGAACTGCTCTATTATGAGCGGGTTCGGCGGCGCGGGGGCCTTCTCCGATGGAAAGTACAACATTACCAACGATTTCGGCGGTACGCTGTATGAATACATCGGCAAGAAGCAGGCCCTGGAGCTGATGCGGTATGTGGATCAGATCAATGTACGCTACGGTGGAGAGGGAACCAGGCTCTATTCCACCGCCGGAACGAAATTCAAAAAGGAGTGCATTCAGCATGACCTGCATCTGTTGGATGCCTCCGTGCGGCATCTGGGCACGGATATCAACTATGTGGTGCTGGAGAATCTGTATGATTATCTGAAGGATCGGGTTACCTTCTTCTTTGATACGCCTGTGGAAACCGTGGAAATCGCGGAGGGCGGATACCGGATTCGGTGCGCGGGGAGAACCTATTCCTGCGAGAAGTGCGTGATCTCTGTGGGACGCAGCGGCAGCAAGTGGATGGAAACCGTGTGCCGGGAGTTGGATATTCCCACCAAGTCCAACCGGGTGGACATCGGTGTGCGGGTGGAGCTTCCGGCGGAAGTGTTCTCCCATCTGACGGACGAGCTGTACGAGAGCAAAATTGTCTACCGTACCCAGAAATATGGTGACCGGGTTCGTACCTTCTGCATGAATCCCAAGGGCGCGGTGGTCAATGAGAATACCAACGGCATCATCACCGTCAACGGCCACAGCTATGAGGACCCCGCCAAACAGACGGAGAACACCAATTTTGCCCTGCTGGTTGCCAAGCATTTCTCCGAGCCCTTCAAGGATTCCAACGGCTACGGTGAATCCATTGCCCGCTTGAGCAATATGCTGGGAGGCGGCGTCATTGTGCAGCGCTTCGGCGACCTGATTCGGGGACGGCGCTCGACCCCCAACCGGATTGAGGAGTCCTTTGTGACGCCCACCTTGAGCGCAACCCCCGGCGACCTGAGTCTGGTGCTGCCCAAACGGATCCTGGACGGAATCATCGAGATGATTTATGCTCTGGACAAGGTAGCCCCGGGAACCGCCAACGACGACACCCTGCTCTACGGCGTGGAGGTAAAATTCTACAACATGGAAGTTGAGGTCGATGATAAGCTCCAGTCCAGGTACCAGGGGCTCTATATTATCGGCGACGGCAGCGGCATTACCCACTCATTGTCCCACGCTTCCGCCAGCGGCGTTCATGTGGCAAGAGATATCGCCTCCCTTTAAGTGAAAGAAAACCCCCTGAAGCGGATCGGAACCCGCTTCAGGGGGTTTACGTCATTATCGGCTGTTGATGGTGGAGATGCCCAGTGTCAGTTCCTCCAGAACATCCAGGAGCACCCGCACCGTGTCCAGGGCGGTGAGCATGGTGACGCCGTTCTCCACGGCGCAGCGGCGGATGCGGCTGGAGCCGGAATGGATGTCCTCGCTGCGGACGTCCATGGTATTGATCACATAGGTGATATATCCGGAGCGGATGGCATCCAGGATGTCCGTGGATTCGTCGCTAACCTTGGGCAGCACCCGGGTTCGAATGCCATGTTCTTTCAGGAAAGCGGCAGTGCCGGGGGTGGCTTCCAGATTGAAGCCCAGCTGGTAGAACCTTTTCAGCAGGGGCAGAGCTTCCTCCTTGTCCTCGTCGGAGATGGTGGCGAACACCGTGCCGTAGTTTTGCAGGCGCACGCCGGAGGCCTGGAGGGCTTTGTACAGTGCCCGGGTCAGGGAATTGTCATAGCCGATGGCCTCGCCGGTGGACTTCATTTCCGGAGACAGGTAGGCATCCAGTCCCCGGAGCTTGGAGAAGGAGAAAGCCGGAGCCTTGACATAGTACCGCTTCTTCTCCTCGGGATACAGATCATAAATTCCCTGCTCCCGGAGGCTCACCCCCAGGGAAACCAGGGTGGCAATATCCGCCAGGGGATAGCCGGTTGCTTTGCTGAGGAAGGGCACTGTCCGGGAGGAGCGGGGGTTTACCTCAATGATATAAACCCGATCCTGGGGATCCACGATGAACTGGATGTTATATAGACCCCGGATGCCGATTGCGGGGCCCAGCTTCTTTGCGTACTGCAAAATCAGGCCCTTGACCTTATTGGAGATGGAGAAAGAGGGGTAAACCGAAATGGAGTCGCCGGAATGGACACCGGTGCGCTCCACCAGCTCCATGATGCCGGGGACAAAAACGTTAACCCCGTCACAAACGGCGTCAATCTCCACCTCTTTGCCCCGGATATAGTGGTCAACCAGTACAGGCTTTTCCTCGTCGATTTCCACGGCGGTTCGCAGATAATGGCGCAGCTGCTCCTCGCCCGAAACGATTTGCATAGCCCGGCCGCCAAGAACAAAGCTGGGACGGACAAGCACCGGATAGCCGATTTCCCGGGCTGCCTGGACGCCATCCTCGATCCGGGTCACGGCACAGCCCTGAGGCTGGGGGATTTGCAGCTCCTTCAGCAGCTTTTCAAAGGCGTACCGGTTCTCCGCTTTCTCGATGGCCGCGCAGTCGGTGCCGATGATTTTCACACCCAGATCCGTAAGAGGCTGGGCGAGATTAATTGCGGTCTGGCCGCCAAGAGAGGCGATGACGCCCTCCGGCTGCTCCAAAGCCACCACGTTCATCACATCCTCCGCGGTCAGGGGTTCGAAATACAGTTTGTCGGAGGTGGTGTAGTCCGTGGATACGGTTTCGGGGTTGTTATTAATGATAATTGCTTCGTACCCGGCCTTTCGGATGGTTTGGATGGCGTGGACGGTGGAATAGTCAAATTCCACGCCCTGGCCGATCCGGATGGGGCCGGAGCCCAAAACCACGATCTTCTTTTTCGCGGATACCAGGGATTCGTTTCCGGGCTCGTAGGTGGAGTAGAAATAGGGAATATAGCTGTCAAATTCCCCGGCACAGGAGTCGATCATTCGGTACCCGGGGAGAATGCCGTGGGCTTTCCGAAGGGCATAGACCTGGTTTTCCGTCAGGGACTGAAGGTTCGCAATGGCCTTGTCGGAAAAGCCCATCTTTTTCGCTTCCCGCAGGAGGCCAATGTCACCGGGATTGTCCCGGAGCAGATGCTCCATTTCCACGATGTTTTGCAGCTTTTTCAGGAAGAAGGGGTCAATTTGTGTGGCGGCGGCGATTTCCGGGATTCCGGTGCCAAGGCGGAGCAGCTGAGCGATGGCATAGATCCGGTCGTCGGTGCCGGTACGGATGTATTCCAGCAGCTCCTCCCGGGCCCAGGGGTCGAACTTGGACATATAGAGGTGATTGACCCCGATTTCCAGGGAACGGATGCCCTTGAGCAGACTTTCCTCAAAGGTTCTGCCCACGCTCATGGTCTCGCCGGTGGCCTTCATCTGGGTGCCCAGGGTGTTGTTGGCGTCGGAGAATTTGTCGAAGGGGAACCGGGGCATCTTGGTGACCACATAGTCCAGGGCGGGCTCAAATGCGGCGCAGGTATTGGCAAGCCGGATTTCATCCAGGGTCATACCGACACAGATCTTTGCGGATACCCGGGCGATGGGATATCCGCTGGCTTTGGAGGCCAGGGCGGAGGAACGGGACACTCTGGGGTTGACCTCGATGAGGTAATACTGGAAGGAATGGGGGTTAAGGGCAAACTGGACGTTGCAGCCGCCTTGAATGCCCAGGGCCCGGATCAGCTTCAGCGCGGAGTCCCGGAGCATTTGATACTCCTTATTGGTCAGGGTTTGGGAGGGGCAGACCACAATGGAGTCGCCGGTATGAACACCCACGGGATCCAGATTTTCCATGTTGCAGATGGCAATGGCGGTATCGTTGGCATCCCGCATGACCTCGTATTCGATTTCCTTGTAGCCCTTGATG
>CAMFFO010000116.1 GCA_945949735.1 uncultured Clostridia bacterium
CAACTGTCAATTGTCAATTGTCAATTCGGCGAAGCCGTTCAAACACCAATTTATCCGTCTGCCTGGGATTGGGATGTAATTCTTTGCCAAAGGAGCGATGATGATATGGAAGAAAACTGGAAGGATATGCTGAAAAACAGCATCCGGGATGTGGCGCGGCTGAGAGAGGCGTTGGCGCTGAGTGAGGAAGAGGCCCGGCAGATGGAACGGATCATTGAGCGGTATCCGCTGTGCGTCAATTCCTACTACTTAAGCCTCATCGACAAGGACGACCCCAAGGACCCCATCCGGAAGATGTGCATTCCGGATATCCACGAATTTTCCGAAGGAGGCCAGGCGGATACCAGTGGGGAGGCGGACAACACGGTGGTTCAGGGAATGCAGCACAAGTACAAGCAAACCGCCCTGATCCTCTCCACAAACCAGTGCGCCATGTACTGCAGGCACTGCTTCCGGAAGCGAATGGTTGGCGCCTCTTCTGACGAGGTGGCCCGGCAGCTTCCCGTCATGGCGGATTATGTGCGCAGGCATACGGAGATCAACAATGTGCTGATTTCCGGCGGGGATGCGTTCCTGAATTCCAATGAGACCATTGAGAAATACCTTCAGTACTTCACCGGGATCCCCACGCTGGATTTCATTCGCTTCGGAACCAGAATCCCTGTGGTGCTGCCCCAGAGAATTCTCCAGGACAGCGAGCTGCTGCAAATCCTGGAAACCTACGGCAAGCGCAGGCAGATCATCATCGTGACCCAGTTCAACCATCCCCGGGAGCTGACCCCTGAGGCGGTCCGGGCGGTAGGGATGCTCCGGGCTGCCGGGTGCATCGTCCGCAACCAGACCGTGCTGCTCAAGGGCGTCAACGACGACGCGGAGGTGCTGGCGCGGCTGATGAACGGTCTGGTGGCCTGCGGCATCATCCCCTACTACATTTTCCAGTGCCGTCCGGTGGCGGGGGTCCAGAACCAGTTCCAGGTTCCCTTCCTGCGGGGCATTGAGATTGTGGAGGACGCCAAAAAGCAGATGAACGGCCAGGCCAAGAGCGTCCGCTACGCCATGTCCCATCCCACCGGAAAGATCGAGATTCTGGGCAGAATCGGACCGAATCAGATGCTGTTCAAATACCACCAGGCCAAGTACCAGCAGGATCACGGCCGCGTCTTTACCCAGGATGTGGAGGATTCCCAGTGCTGGCTGGGTGAGATTACGAGATAAGGAGGCAGCTATGGCACGATTCCGTAAAAAAGAACCGGAGGTTCAGGAGCCCATGGACCTGGACTCCGTGATGAAAAAATATGACCGGGAGTCTAATACCCGGATATGGGAAGGGGCGCCCAAAATCGCGGTGACCTGTGTCCTGGCGCTGTTTTCCCTGTTCTGTCTGTATGTGACCTTGTTTGCCAACTGGCTGGAGGAATGGCGGCTGACATCCTTCGTGGCCGGAATTGTCCTGCTGGGCTACCTGGTGTACCCGGCAAGGAAGGGCGTTCAGCGGGTCAATTACATCCCCTGGTACGACCTGGTGCTGATGCTCGCCGGGACGGGCTCTTTCCTGTACTTCACCTTCCACGCCGTGGACATCATTCAGCAGGGCACCCGGTTTGAATGGTACCAGATCATCCTGGGCATTGTGGGTATCGCCTGCCTGGCGGAGGTATGCAGGCGCAGTGTCGGCCTGCCCATTCTGATGGTGGCCGGGTGCTTCCTTGTTTACGCGCTGATCTGGGGCCTGAGCAATCCCACCTTCTCCGGCAGGCTGAACTACGCGGTGCGCTACCTGTTTTACAGCAAGGAGGGCATCCTCTCCACGCCCATCAACGTCTGCTCCAAGTATATTATCGTCTTTATCATTTTCAGCGCGTTCCTGGAACGCACCGGCATTGCGGACCTGTTTATGGACCTGGCCAACGCGCTGGTGGGCCGGTTCTCCGGCGGGCCCGCCAAGGCCGCTGTGGTCTGCAGCGCCTTTGAGGGCATGGTCTCCGGTTCCTCCGTGGCAAATACGGTGGGCTCCGGCTCCGTGACCATCCCGCTGATGAAGAAAACCGGATACTCTCCGGAATTCGCCGCCGCGGCGGAAGCCTCCGCTTCCACAGGCGGCCAGATCATGCCGCCCATTCTGGGCGCGGCGGCTTTCCTGATGGCGGATTATGTGGGCGTTCCCTACAGCAAGATCGTCAAATGCGCCATCCTTCCGGCCATCCTCTACTTCGGCGGCGTGTTCATCAGCGTCCACCTGGAGGCCAAAAAGCTGGGGCTGAAGGGCCTGGGCAGGGAGCAGATCCCGGCAATGAAGCCGCTGCTGAGGAAGCTGTACCTTCTGCTGCCGCTGGTCGTTCTGTTCTATCTCATCGGCAGCGGCAGGACCAGCATCCAGTATGCGGCGGCAATCGCCATCCTGACGGCGGTTGCGGTGGGCCTGCTGAACAAGGACAACCGCATCACCCCCAAGCGGATTGTACAGGCCCTTGCCGCCGGCGCCCAGGGCACCATCTCCGTAGCGGCGGCCTGCGGCATCGCGGGAATCATTGCCGGAACCATTACGATGACGGGCTTGGCCAACATGGTGGTCAACCTGATCGTGACCCTGGCCGGAAACCAGGTGATCATCGCCCTGGTACTGACCATGGTCTGCTGCATCATTCTGGGCATGGGCGTGCCCACCACTGCCAACTACTGCATCATGGCGGCCACCTGCGCCCCGATCCTGATCCGCATGGGCGTGCCCACCATCGCGGCCCATTTCTTTGTGTTCTATTTCGGCATCGTGGCGGATCTGACGCCGCCGGTGGCCCTGGCGGCCTATGCGGGCGCGGCAATCGGTCAGGCCAATCCCATGAAAACCGCCTTTACCGCCACCAAGCTGGCCATTGCGGCGTTCATTGTTCCGTACATCTTCGCCCTGAATCCGGCGCTGCTGCTGATTGACACCACGGCCTGGGAGGTCATTTTCATCTGCGTTACCTCCGTGGCGGGCATTGTGGGGGTTTCCGCCGCGCTGGAGGGCTGGCTGGTTCGCGCAATGCCCTGGTATCAGCGTCTTGCCAGCGCCATCGGAGGCCTGCTGCTGATTTATCCCGGTACGGCAACCGATCTCATCGGCATTGCAATGGTAGGCGCCGTTGTGCTGCTGCAGGCAGCGGAGAACAGGAGAAACTCCCGGATGATCTACATGGAGGATTGAGAAACCGGCAA
Source organism: uncultured Clostridia bacterium (assembly GCA_945949735.1). GTDB lineage: Bacteria > Bacillota > Clostridia > Oscillospirales > Oscillospiraceae > Faecousia. The sequence continues at coordinate 3,196 of CAMFFO010000116.1, forward strand.
TGCTCCCGGGCGGAAAAATGGTGTTTGTCGATTTCCGAACACGTAACGCCGCAACCGTAGGGGCGGCTAATAGCCGCCCGAAATGTTCCGCTTATTGGGCGTTATCGATAGAACGGGGCGCTTTTGTTGTCGAAGGCTGGGGGCGGCTAATAGCCGCCCCTACGGAAGGAACTCGATAAACACCATTTCCCGATTTGCTGAGTTAAATATGCATTCTGTTTTTTTATCCCGAAGGGATCCCTCTTGTCAAATAGCCTTGAGATGAAGCAGCGGCTCGGAGAAATTCTTTTTGAAGCTCCTGTTGACATCCGTTTTTGGGGAAACTATAATTACGGAGATCATCCGGAAAAAGAGGGAGAAAATCATGGACTACTCTGCTCTGGCAAACGAATTGCTGTGTGTCCGCGCGAACCTGCTGCTGGTTCCTGCCAGCCAGCAGCTATCTCAGATCGTGAGGGGCGAGATGTTTGTCCTGAACTACCTGGTCACCCACGAAAACACCGTTCACCCCAAGGAACTGAGTGAAAAAATGGCGGTTACCACGGCCCGGATCGCCAGTCTGCTGAATCACATGGAGGAAAAGGGGCTGATCCGGCGTTCTATCGACCCCAATGACAGCAGACAGGTGGATGTGGTGCTGACGGAGAAGGGAAGAAATGCCATTCTGGAAATTCGGGGAAAGGTCATTTCCTATGTTTCCGCCATGCTGAAGGAACTGGGCCCCGAGGATGCCGAAGCCTACGTTCGCATCCAGAACAAGATCTGGAACAATTTCCGGCGTAATTCCCAGGACAGCACTGCATAATGGGGCAAAAGATCCGCCGAAGCCCGCAGTCCCCATGTGCGGTGTTGCCTGAGTACTGTTAACAGCATTTTTCCCCTTTGCCCTGCGGGGCTGGGGCTTTTGTCCGTTCTCCGCTGGGGGACGGGCTTTTTTTATGGGCGGCGGGGTTTCGACGGCCTGCGCCGGGATGGGAGGGTATACTGATTATGGCTGCCTCCCATGGGCTTTTTCGGGGGCGGACCTTGACCGGGAAAGGGTGCTGGAAATGAAAAGACGGGTACTGGCGGCGCTCACGGCGGCGGTGTTGGCCCTGGCGGTTCAGACGGCTGTCCGGGCCGCGGGGATGGGGTCGCTGAAGCTGCAGCTGGCGGGCGGAGGAAGGCCCATCCGGGACGCGGAGGTCACGGTGTACAGGGCCGGAACGGCGGTTGTGGGCGGATACCGGCTCACGGAGGCGTTTGGCGGCGGCTTTGTCTCCGAGGCGGACGTGCTGTATCCGGAGCTGGCGGAGTGGTTGGCGAGGGATGCCGGGGAAGATGGGCTGCGCGGGCGTACCGACGACCGGGGAGAGGCTTCTTTCGGCCCGCTGGAGGAAGGGCTGTATCTGGTTGCGCAGGAGGGACAGGCCGGGGGGTACGGGCCCTTTGAGCCCTTCGTGGTGATCCTTCCCTGGGACGGGGCCGAGTGGGACATTACTGCCGCGCCGAAAATGGAGCGGGCGGACACGGATCAGCCCCGGACCGCGGACCCGGGAACCCTGGATCGGGGGCTTTGGGGCATGGCCTGGTCTGCTTTGGCCCTTTGCCGGCTTCTTCGGAAGAGACGTGAATACTTTTGCTAAATCGATGGCCGGGGAACCGGCAATGTTTGTGAAGGTTACCTCTTGAATCCCACGGTGCACAATGATATGATACGCCGGTTAAAAAGTGTGTAAAGAAGGCGTTGTTTCATGGAAACATATCTGATTTGTCTGGCTGTCGCCCTGGTGGGCGGACTGATGATGTCAAGACTGACCAAGCTGGTGCATCTTCCTGTGGTTACCGCGTACCTGGTGGCGGGACTGCTGCTGGGGCCCTTCTGCATTGGGGCCCTGGGACTGAAGGGCTTGGGCTTTAACTCCCTGGAGCAGGTGGAGGGTCTGCGGATCGTGACCCAGACCGCTCTGGGCTTCATTGCCTTTACCATCGGCAACGAGTTCCGAATGACCCAGCTCAAAGCCATGGGCAGCCGGGCCATTGTCATCGGCATTCTCCAGGCGGTGATCACTACGGCGTTGGTGGACGTGGTGCTGGTGACGCTGAGCCTGTGCTTTCCCAGCGTGATTACCATTCCCTGCGCCATCACCCTGGGCGCCATCGCCGCCGCAACGGCCCCTGCCGCCACGCTGATGGTGGTGCGCCAGTACAAGGCTGACGGCCCCCTGACGAAGCTGCTGCTGCTCGTGGTGGCCATCGACGACGCGGTGGGACTGCTCCTGTTCTCCGCCTCCTTCGGAATCGCCACGGCCCTGGCCATGGGCCACGTCAACGTCACCGCCGTGGTGGTGGAGCCCATTGTGGAGATCGTCCTGTCGCTGCTGCTGGGAAGCCTCATGGGGTGGCTTCTGAACCTGCTGGAGCGGTTCTTCCACTCCCGCAGCAAGCGGATGACCCTGTCCGTGGCCTTTGTGCTGCTGACCGTGGGGCTGTCCATGCTGGAGTTTGACGTGGCGGGCATCCACTGCGGATTCTCCCTGCTGCTGGTGTGCATGATGACGGGCACCGTTTTCTGCAACGTCTGCGATACCTCTGAAGAACTCATGAGCCGTGTGGACGGCTGGACCATGCCTGTCAACGTGCTGTTCTTTGTGATCTCCGGCGCGGAGCTGGATCTGGAGGTTCTGGCCAGCCCCGTGACCATCCTGGTGGGTGTGCTGTACATCATCGCCAGATCCCTGGGCAAGTATTACGGCGCGGCCATCAGCTGCCAGATCACCAAGGAACCCAAAATCATCCGTGACCACCTGGGCATTACCCTGCTGCCCCAGGCGGGGGTGGCGCTGGGCATGGCGCTGACCGTATCCGTACTGCCCGGCGGTGCGCTGGTGCGCAATGTGGTGCTGTTCGCCGTGCTGATCTATGAGCTGGTGGGCCCCGCGCTGACCAAGCGTTCCCTCACCGCCGCCGGAGAGATCCGGCCCGAGGGCAGAACAAGCGCCAGAAAGCTCAATGGCTGATCCCTTCCTTACACGCCCCTTTCCCGGGAAACCGGGAAAGGGGCGCTTTTCGTCGGAACCCGTCGAAAAATGTTCGTCTGACCCGGTAGACACAGGCGCTTGACGTATGGGATAATGAGGTTCAACTCAGGGGGGATATATTATGGAAAGCACGGCAAATGATGCGATCCTGTATGTGATCAGATCCATGCGGCACATCCGAAAGGGGGATCTTCCCTCCGCGATCCTGGTGATTCTGATCGAGCTGGGCTTCTGCCCCCAAAGCGACGGCTTTGGCCACTTGAGAAAGGCGATTCTCCAAAGGTGCCATGACCCGGATCAGCGGTTTGCGGAGCTGTACGCCTCCGTCGGCAGGATGTATACGCCGGAGGTGGGCTGTTTACAGGTGGAACAGGCCATCCGCAGCGCCATCAGCGCGGCCTGGGAATCCGGCAGCCGGGAGAACTGGGTCTGTATTTTCCCGAAGGACAGGGAAGGAAACCGGAAAAAACCCTCCAACGGGGAGTTCATCTCAAGGCTGGCCTGCATGCTGGAGCTCTGGAGCAGCTGCCGGGAGGAATGAACCCCACGCGAACGCCGCCCCGCCCGGGATTACCCGGGCGGGGCGGCGTTTTGCGGGAGGGAACGATAAATTGGTGTTTGAA
>CAMFFO010000117.1 GCA_945949735.1 uncultured Clostridia bacterium
CGGTGAGGGTCTTGCAGGAGCAGCCCATGCAGGCCCCGAAGCCGCAGCCCATCCGCTCCTCAAAACTCATCTGGCCGGAGGTGGCGGTGGCGCGGTACACCGCCTTCAGCATGGGCTCCGGGCCGCAGGTGTAGAAATAGGTGTAGCTTTCCGGCAGGGCGTTTGTTACGAAGCCCTTGACACCATAGCTTCCGTCCGCGGTGGTCACGGTGACGGTGCAGCCCAGGGCCTTGAACTCCTCCTCGAAGAAGATTTCCTCCTTTGTGTTGAAGCCCAGGATCACATGGACGGCTTTTCCCTGGGCCAGGAGCCGCTTGGCCAGGTGGTACAGAGGAGGCACGCCCACGCCGCCGCCGATGAGCAGAGGGGCCTCCCCGGCGGGGGTGAGGTCATAGCCGTTGCCCAGACCCGTCAGGATATCCAGGGTTTCTCCCGCTTTCATGGCGGCCATTTGCTCGGTGCCGCTGCCCACCACCTTGTAGACCAGGGTGAGGGTTTCGGCATCATAGTCGCAGACGGAGATGGGCCGACGGAGGAATTTGCCCTCCAGACGGATATTGACGAACTGACCCGGGGCAGTGATGGCGGAGGTATCGCCCCGGAGCACCATTTTGTATACGGAAGAAGTCAGGGGGGTGCTCTCCAGGATTTCAAAAATACTCTGTTTCATAACGCCTCCTTGGGGTGGGTGGGATGGTAAATTGTTGTTTGCGGTTTTCAAGCACATTACGTTGCCACCGTAGGGGCGGATATTATCCGCCCGAATCGTTCCGGTTTTTGAGCATTTCCGGTGAATGTGCGTGCTATCCATGCGGTAAGGTTGCGGGCGGATAATATCCGCCCCTACGGTGATAGTGCTGTAAACAACAATTTACGCGTCGATGGTAGAAATCGTGAGGGTGGTTTCTTCCAGAACGTCCAGCAGGACTCTTACGGTGTCCAGGGCGGTGAACATGGTCACGTTGTGCTCCGTGGCGATTTGGCGGATCTGCAGGCCGTCCCGCTCGTTGGCGCCGGGGTCCCGGGTGTTGATGACGTAGGCGATGTGGCCCTGGCGCAGGGCGTCGGGAATTTCGTTGCTGCCCTCGCCGATTTTGCGCAGCACATGGGTGCGGATGCCGTTGGCCTTCAGGAACATGGCGGTGCCCAGGGTGGCCTCGATGTTGAAGCCAAGGTTATAAAACCGGCGGATGAGCGGCAGGGCCTCCTCCTTATCCTTGTCGGCAATGGTGGCGAACACGGTGCCGTAGTTCTGCAGCTTCATGCCGGAGGCCTGGAGCGCCTTGTACAGGGCGCGGGTCATGGTGCGGTCGTAGCCGATGGCCTCGCCGGTGGACTTCATCTCCGGGGACAGGTAGGCGTCGAGGCCCCGAATCTTGTTGAAGGAGAATACGGGGGCCTTTACATAGCAGCGCTTGGGCTCCTCGGGGTAGATGTCGAAAATGCCCTGCTCCTTAAGAGATTTGCCCAGGATGACCTCGGTGGCGATGTCCGCCAGGGAGTAGCCGGTGGCCTTGCTCAGGAAGGGAACGGTGCGGGAGGAGCGGGGGTTGACCTCGATGATATAGACGTTGTCATTGGCATCCACGATGAACTGGATGTTAAACAGGCCCACAATGCCGATGCCCAGGCCCAGCTTCCTGGCGTACTGCAGGATGATGCCCTTGACCTTGTTGGAGATGGAGAAGGTGGGGTATACGGAGATGGAGTCGCCGGAGTGAACACCGGTGCGCTCCACCAATTCCATGATGCCGGGGACGAACACGTCCCGGCCGTCGCAGATGGCGTCGATCTCCACCTCCCGGCCCTGGATATACTTATCCACCAGCACGGGCTTGTCCTCGTCAATTTCCACGGCGGTTTTCAGATAGTGGCGCAGCTGGGTTTCGTTGGCTACGATCTGCATGGCCCGGCCGCCCAGCACGAAGCTGGGGCGCACCAGCACCGGGTAGCCGATGGCCGCGGCAGCAGCGATGCCGTCCTCAATCCTGGTGACGGCTTTGCCCTGGGGCTGAGGGATGTTCAGTTCCACCAGGAGCTTCTCGAAGGAGTCCCGGTTCTCGGCCTTGTCAATGGCGGCGCAGTCCGTGCCGATGATCTTCACGCCCCGCTCCATCAGGGGCTGAGCCAGGTTGATGGCGGTCTGGCCGCCCAGGGAGGCGATGACGCCCTCGGGCTTTTCGAAGGCGATGATGTTCATCACATCCTCGGCAGTCAACGGCTCAAAGTACAGCTTATCGGCGGTGGTGTAGTCTGTGGACACGGTTTCGGGGTTGTTGTTGATGATGATGGCCTCGTAGCCGGAATTGCGGATGGTGTTCACCGCGTGGACGGTGGAGTAGTCGAACTCCACGCCCTGGCCGATGCGGATGGGGCCCGCGCCCAGCACCACGATCTTCTTCTTGTCCGTCAGCCGGGAGGCGTTTTCGCCCGTATAGGAGGAGTAGAAGTAGGGGATATAGGCGTTCGTATGGCAGGTGTCCACCATGCGGAACACGGGGTAGAGGTTGTTTTCTCTGCGCAGGTTATAGACATCGATCTCCCGGACACCCCAGAGCCTGGCAATGAACTTGTCGGCAAAGCCCATGACCTTGGCTTCTTTCAGCACATTCAGATCACCGGGAGCAGCGGCGAGCTTGCGCTCCATGGCCACGATCCTCTGAATCGCCTCCAGGAAGTAGGAGGTGATCTGGGTCACCTGGTGGAGCTTCTCCACGGTCACGTCCCGGCGCAGCAGCTCCGCCACGGCGAAGATGGTGTCGTCCCGGAACTGCTCCAGGTAGCTGAGGATTTCCTCCGTGCCCATCCGGTCGAACTTGGGCAGGTGGAAGTGGCAGGCGCCGATCTCCAGGGAGCGGACGGATTTCAGCAGGCACTCCTCCAGAGTGGAGCCGATGCCCATGACCTCACCGGTGGCCTTCATCTGGGTGCCAAGGGTGTTGGCGGCGGAGGCAAACTTGTCGAAGGGGAACCGGGGAAGCTTGGCCACCACATAGTCCAGACTGGGCTCGAAGGCGGCGTTGGTATTGGCGATCTTAATCTCCTCCAGAGCCATGCCCACGGCAATCTTGGCGGTGACCCGGGCGATGGGGTAGCCGGAGGCCTTGGAGGCCAGGGCGGAGGAACGGGACACCCGGGGATTGACCTCGATGAGGTAGTATTCGGAGGAATTGGGATTCAGGGCAAACTGGACGTTGCAGCCGCCCTCGATTTTCAGCTCCCGGATGATCTTGATGGCGGAATCGTTGAGCATCTTGAGGTCTGCGTCGCTCAGGGTCATGATGGGGGCCACCACCAGACTGTCGCCGGTGTGGACGCCCACGGGGTCGATGTTCTCCATGCCGCAGATGGTGATGGCGTGGTCATTACTGTCCCGCATGACCTCGAACTCGATTTCCTTATATCCCTTGACGGACTTCTCAATCAGCACCTGGTGGACGGGGGAGAGGTTGAAGGCGTTGAGGCCCACTTCCACCAGCTCCTCCTCGTTGTAGGCAAAGCCGCCGCCGGTACCGCCCAGGGTGAAAGCGGGCCGGAGCACAACAGGGTAGCCGATGCGCTTGGCGGCTTCCTTGGCCTCGTCCAGGGAGTAGGTGATCTCGCTGGGGATCACGGGCTCGCCGATGGACTGGCACATCTCCTTGAACAGTTCCCGGTCCTCGGCCCGCTCGATGGAGGAGCTGGGGGTGCCCAAAAGCTTTACCCGGCACTCCTTCAGGATGCCTTTCTTCTCCAGCTGCATGGCAAGGTTCAATCCTGTCTGGCCGCCGATGCCGGGGACGATGGCGTCGGGACGCTCATAGCGGATGATCTTGGCGATATATTCCAGGGTCAGGGGCTCCATGTAGACCTTGTCGGCGATGGTGGTGTCGGTCATGATGGTGGCGGGGTTACTGTTGCAGAGCACCACCTCGTAGCCCTCTTCCTTCAGAGCGAGACACGCCTGGGTGCCGGCGTAGTCAAACTCCGCCGCCTGGCCGATGACGATGGGGCCGGAGCCGATGATGAGAATTTTGTTGATGTCCGTTCTCTTTGCCATATGAAAAATCCTCCTTGAAATATCGTGAGAATGGGAAAGCGAGTTGTGCGGTAAATTGTTGTTTACCGAAATAACGATGTCATTGCGAGCCAGTGCGCACACTGGCGTGGCAATCCCCCGGTTAGATGGGGAATGTACCGATAAGCACCCAAAAACGTGGGTTCCTGCGATTTTTGGTGGTAATCGTTTCCTGGTTCCTTTCAACCGGGGGATTGCCACGACCAGTGTGCGCACTGGTCTCGCAATGACAGCATATTTTCAAACACCAATTTATCGTTTCCTGGTCAGGCCTCGTAGACGAGCTTGCCGCCGCAGACGGTGGCGACGCATTTGCCGAATACCTTCCAGCCCTCAAAGGGGGTGGCTTTTCCCATGGAAAGGAAATCCTTGGGGTCGATGGTATATGCCTGATTTAAGTCCCAGACGGTATAGTCCTCACCCAGAGGGATGCCGAACCGACGGCGGGGATTCACGCAGAGCAGCTCCACCAGGCGTTCCATGGAAAGGATGCCCGTTTTTACCAGATAGGTATAGAGAATGGGGAAGGCGGTTTCGATGCCCACCACGCCGAAGGCGCTTTTTTCCAGCCCACGGCTCTTTTCCTCGGCGGAGTGGGGGGCGTGGTCGGTGGCGATCATGTCGATGGTGCCGTCCAGGATTCCCTCCACCAGAGCCTCCCGGTCGGAGCGGTCCCGCAGTGGCGGGTTCATCTTGAAGCGGCCATCCTCCTGAAGGCAGCTGTCGTCCATTGTGAGGTAGTGGGGGCCTGTTTCACAGGTCACGTCCAGACCTTCCGCCTTGGCCTGCCGGATCAGGGCCACGCTTTCCTTGGTGGAGATGTGACAGACGTGGTAGGCGCAGCCGGTTTCCTTCACCAGCTTCAAATCCCGGGCGATCTGGCCCCACTCGCTCTCGGAGCAGATGCCCCGGTGACCGTGGGTGGCGGCGTAGACGCCGCTGTGAATATAGCCTCCCCGAAGGAGGGAATTGTCCTCGCAGTGGGCGGTGATAATTCTGCCCAGGGCCTTGGCACGGAGCATGGCGCACCGCATCATCTCGTCGCTCTGAACACCCCGTCCGTCGTCGGAGAAGGCGATTGCCTTCGGGGCCATTCCCTCTAAATCCGCAATCGCTTCGCCCTTCTCCCCCAGGGTAATGGCTCCGTAAGGGTAGACGTGGATGCAGGCGGTATCCTCGATGATGGAAAGCTGCTGCTGTAAGTGGGACGCGCTGTCGGGAACGGGATTCAGGTTGGGCATGGTACAAACGGCTGTGTAGCCCCCCCGGGCGGCAGCCCGGCTTCCCGTGGCGATGGTCTCCTTATAAGAAAATCCCGGCTCTCTGAAATGCACGTGCACATCACAAAAGCCGGGAAAAACAACATATTCAGGAGAATCGAAACGGGAATCGGCAATACCACCAAGGAACACTGACCCCAGGGAGGAGGAAAAAACCTTAGCCTTGGTCGGTGCAGTCATGACGGTCTCCTTTCTCAAAAAAACGTCCTGCCGGTGTGCGGCAAGACGATGCGGGATAAGCCGCTGTTCTTATCCCGGAGATTGTAGCATAAAAGAGAAGTGGTGTCAAGAACAAATTCCTCAACGCCAAATGGTTGGAGAAAGCAAAAGGAGGATCAATTGGCGCTTGCCGCTTTGCTCCACTGTCAACCCGGGCAACAGTCCGACAAGCGCCAATTTATCTGTCTGTATCGCACGCTGAGGCTTTCTTCCGAAAATCCAGCTCATAGCGGGTTCCCTGAGAAAACAGCGTCCCGTCTGTCAGGTCGATCCGGAGAATGCAGGTATTCCTGTCCTCAAAATTGTTGTGGCCGTTGTTGATCCAGGCGGCGAACAGGGTTTTCATCTTTTGGGCAACGGCCTCATTCTCCTTTTTCCCGAACCAGCCCAGATTGATCGCTTTGCCGTGGGCGGTAAACCACTCGCCGGAGACTGCCACCGCGGGGTTCTCACGGATTTGACGCATTTTTCCCGACAGTCCATGGGTCAGCACATAAAACGCACCATCGTCATAGTAGGCATCCACGCTGCGCACATGGGGGATATTGTCTGTGCAGGTGGCCAGCGCGATGATGCTGTCGTGCCCGAACCGCTCCATAAGGATTTGCTCCGCCTCCCGGGAAATGCCTCTCATAATCTCCCCTCCCGAATCCTTTCTGATCCGATTATGGCATTCTCATCCAAAAAAGTCAATCGGAATCACGAAAGAGCCGGAAAACGAACACATTTTCCGACATGATTTCCGCTGCGTTCAGGGAATTCTCCGCCGGTAGAGCCCGTGGCGGTTGCAGAAGGCGTACAGCACGCCCCTTCCCTGAAGCCGGAACCGGGTTTCCGCGTTGCCCTCGGGATAAAGCTTCACCAATTGAAACCGATCCGCCGAAGCGTAGGCCAGGAAGGAGATGAAGTGCTCCTTGGTCATGGGATGCCGGACGGAAAGAAACTGCTCATCCTCAACCTGCTCCACGCAAATCCAATGCTCCTCATCCGGCTCCTCTGCCTCCAGGGGCGGCAGGGTGATGCCGCAGCAGCTGACAAGGGCCTCTCCCGCACAGTGGATCACGTTGCCGCAGACCGGGCAGACATACAGCTTCGTCCGGAGCATATTGCAGGACACATTCCGGTTGGAAACGGTCTCCCCGCTCATCAGCTCCATGACGGATACCCCAAGAGCCTGGGCAAGAGGCTCCAGCAGCGAGATGTCCGGCAGGCCCCTTCCCGTTTCCCTTAGTTAAAGATATTGTTGGGTATCTCAAGATGTGTCATTCGATT
>CAMFFO010000118.1 GCA_945949735.1 uncultured Clostridia bacterium
GGATTGCCACACCAGTGTGCGCACTGGTTCGCAATGACAGGTAATTTGCAACGCACCCTTTCAAACAACAATTTATCAGGCGGCTGAGAAAGCTGATACGCATATACAGGAATCATGTGGAGTTCCTGAGTTCTTCCGGCGGGGAGAAGTCGGGGCTCCCTGGATAAGGAGTGAAGCGTATGTCAAAACCTGTGGCCCCTGCGGTTTCGGAACCGGAATACAACGATGTTCTGAAGCAGCAGAAGAAGCGCAAGCGTGCCGAGGAGCGCAAGCGCACCCTTCCGCTGTACCTCATGATGCTTCCGGGACTCATTTACCTGGTCGCCAACAACTACCTGCCCATGTTCGGCATCCTGATCGCCTTCAAAAAGGTCAACTTCTCCGTGGGCCTGCTGAAGAGCGAGTGGGTGGGCCTGAGCAACTTCGAGTACCTGTTCAAAACCAAGGACGCCTTCGTCATGATCCGCAACACCGTACTGTATAACCTGGCGTGGATCATCCTGGGCCTTGTGATTGCCGTGTTTATTGCCATCTGCATGGCGGAGATTTCCTCCCGGAAGGCGGCCAAGGTGATTCAGCCCATTATCTGCTTCCCCTCCATGGTCTCCGCGGTTATTCTGTCGTTCATCGTGTATGCGTTCCTCAGCGAGACCTACGGCTTCCTGAATACCACGATTTTCAAGAATCAGCCTGTGGCCTGGTATCATACCGCCAAATACTGGCCGATCATTCTGACCATCGTGCATTTCTGGCAGAACGCGGGACAGAGCTCCATCATCTACATGGCCAGCATCGGCGGCATTGACAAGGGCCTGTATGAGTCCGCCCGTCTGGACGGCGCGGGAAAGTGGAGCCAGATCTGGAACATCACACTGCCCATGCTGAAGCCCATGATTATCCTGATGCTGCTCATGTCCGTCGGCCGAATCTTTAACTCGGACTTTGGCCTGTTCTACCAGGTACCCCTGGGCAACGGACTGCTTGTCAGCACCACTCAGACCATCGATACCTATGTCTACCGGGCTCTGCTGGAGCTGAACAACGTCAGTATGTCCTCCGCCGCCAGCGTGTTCCAGGCGGTGATCGGTTTTGTGCTGGTGCTTGCTTCCAATCTGCTGGTGTCGGTTGTCGAGCCGGACAACGCGCTGTTCTAAGGAGGATTGACCATGGCGAAAAAGACGAAAGCTCCCGTGATCCGGGATGAGCGGGCCTTCCACAACATGGCGCTGGTGCTCATGACATTGCTCGCAATCTACTGCGTGGTGCCCTTCCTGCTGATGCTGTCCGTATCCTTCTCCTCCGAGGGTTCCCTGACCCATGGCTATAAATTCTGGCCGGAGGAGTTCTCCACCGCCGCTTACTCCTACCTATGGAAGAAGCGGGCCACCATTGCCAGGGCCTACGGCCTGACCATCCTGGTCACCGTGGCGGGTACTGCGGCAAACCTGATTCTCACATCTCTGTTTGCATACCCCCTCAGCCGGAAGGATTTCCGGTACCGGAATATCTTCGCGTTCATCCTGTTTTTTACCGTCCTGTTTAACGGCGGCCTGACGGCCAGCTACATCGTCTGGACCCGGCTGTTCCATGTGAAGGACACGCTGTGGGCCTACCTGCTGCCCGGCGGGCTGATGGGGGCCATGAACGTGCTGATGGTTCGCAACTACTACAATGCCAACATCCCCTACGCCATTATCGAAGCGGCTCGGATCGACGGCGCCAACGATATGCAGATCTACACCGGCATCATGATCCCCTTGTCCAAGCCGGTCATGACCACTGTGGGTCTGTTCGCGGCCCTGGGCTACTGGAACAACTGGACAAACGGTCTGTACTACATCACCAATCCCAAGCTCTACACCATCCAGGTGTACCTGAAAAAGTTGATGGACAGCATCCAGTTCCTGAAAACCTCGGACCTGGCCACGGAATCCGCCATGCTGGCGGCCCAGTCCCTGCCCACGGAAAGTGCCCGTATGGCCATCGCCATCATCGCCATCCTGCCCATCCTGCTGGTATATCCTGCCATCCAGGGCGAGCTGATCAAGGGCATGGTGGTCGGCGGCGTCAAGGGCTAAAGGAGAGAATATGGATTATAGAAAACCTTTTGAAACCGCCTCTCCGGAGGCTGTCGGAATCCGCAGTGAGGACATTCAGAGCTATCTGGATGCCCTGGAGTCCAGCCAGACCGAGATGCATGGCCTGATGATCATGCGCCACGGAAAGCTCTGCGCCCAGGGCTGGTGGGCGCCCTTCGGCCCCAATGTCCGCCACGGCCTGCAGAGCCACACCAAGACCTACGCTGCCACCGCCGTGGGCATCGCCTACACCGAGGGGCTGCTGCGGCTGGATGAACGGCTGATTGACATTTTTCCCGAGGAAGCACCGGAGAACCCCAGCGAGAATCTGAAGCTGCTTACCGTCCGGGATGTGCTGTGTATGGGCTGCGGCATGGATACCATGCCCATGAACAGCCCCGACTGGATTCGGGAGTTCCTCCACACTCCCGTGAACCACAAGCCCGGAACCACCTACATGTACAACTCCACCGGCTCCACCATGCTGGGCGCCATTGTCCGGAAGAAAACAGGCCTAGGGCTCCATGACTACCTGACCCCCAGGCTGTTCCGGAAGATCGGCATCGACCCGGAGAATCTGCGCTGGCTGCGGATGGCCGACGGCATGGAGGTGGGCGGCGGCGGACTTTTCGCCACCACCGAGGACAACTTCCGGCTGATGAAGCTGTACGCCGACGGCGGCGTGTGGGAAGGGGAGCGGATTCTTGCGGAGGACTATGTGAAGCTCGCCACCACCAACCAGAATGACTCCGCCTCGGAAGCGGCCAACAATCCGGAGGCTAAGGACAATTTCCTGGGCTACGGCTTCCAGATCTGGATGTGCACCCCCAAGGGCGCCTACCGGGCCGACGGGGCCATGGGCCAGTTCACCATCGTCCTGCCGGAGCAGGATATGATCATCGGCATCACGGAGACCGCCGTGGGCGCACACTGGGCCCAGAGCACTCTGGACATCACCTGGGACTTTGTGCGCAGGGTGGTTGCTCCGGAGGCCCTTCCCGAAAATCCGGAGGCCCATCTGGCCCTCCAGGCGAGGCTCGCCAGACTGAACATCGGCAATCCCCCCTGCCAGCCCTTCAGCCCATTGGTCAAGGAAATCTCCGGGAAAACCTACCGGATGACCGGCGGCTGCTTCACCCCCTTTGCCGGAAACTTCATGACCGGGGAGAAGCCGGACGCCATCCGGGAATTCCGGCTGGACTTCGACTGCTACGGCTGCGTATGGAATTTTGAGACCGCTTCCGGCAGGCGCGAGGCCGTCCGGGTGGCCACCAACGGAACCCGGTTTACCAATGTGCTGGGAACACTGGAGGATGTGAACCAGCTGTACCTGTGCGACGGTTTCTGGCCCGAGGAGAATGTGTTCCAGATGCACTGCCGCTGGCTGGAAACATGCCTGCAGGATGTGTACACCCTGCGCTTCGAGGGCAGCCGGGTGACCATCACCGCGGAGAATAACTCCCCCTTCCAGTGGAAGAAACCGGAACCCATTACTGCGGTTCAGGAATAAGGGGAGACGCTGCCAAGCAGAAAGACAAATTGTTGTTTGAAAGGGTGCGTTGCTAATTACCTGTCATTGCGAACCAGTGCGCACACTGGTGTGGCAATCCCCCGGTTGAATGGAACCAGGTAGCGATTACCACCAAAAATCGTAGGAGTTCACATTTTTGGGTGCTATTCGGTACATTTCCCCACTAACCGGGGGATTGCCACGCCAGTGTGCGCACTGGCTCGCAATGACAGCAAGTATTCGACAAACACCAATTTATTGCTTTGCTGTCGAACTCCGACAGGTGTAAAAAGGATACCGGGATATCCCCGCGGGGGCATCCCGGCCATAGGGCATGGCTTTTTGGGGCCGTGCCCTGTTCTGCGTATTTTCAGGAGGTTAAAATGGGAAAGAGATTTGATACATTGGTGTTCCCCGGTGGGAAGAGCAAGGCATTCACCCTGAGCTATGACGACGGCGTGGTGCAGGACCGCCGTCTGGCGGAGCTTTTCCGGAAATATGGGCTCAAATGCACCTTCAATCTGGGCTCCGGCCTTTTGGGACACAGGGAAATTGCCCGGGCTCCCGGGAAAAAGGAACTGGATGTCTCCAAGGTGTCATCCCAGGAGGTTGCTCAGGTTTACCGCACCCATGAGATTGCGGGCCACGGGCTGTATCATTCCGCCCTGGATACGGTGGGAACTCCGCTGGCTGCCTACGAAATTACCGAGGACAAGCGGGCGCTGGAGGGCATTGTAGGAAAGCCCCTGAAAATGTTTGCCTATCCCTTCGGTTTCTTCAACGAGGATGTGAAGCGGATGCTTCGTATGGCCGGGTATCAGGGCGCCAGAACCGTGAAATCCACCCACGACTTCCGGCTGCCGGAGGATTTTTTGGAGTGGAACCCCACCTGCCATCACAACGATGAAAAACTGATGGAACTGGCGAAAGCGTTTGTAGAGGGCTTCCCCTTCGGGCCCATGCTGTTCTACGTCTGGGGCCACGCCTACGAATTTGACGGGGACGGCAACTGGGAGGTGGTCGAAAAGCTGGCGGAATTCATGGCGGGGCACGCTGACACGGTCTGGTTTGCCACCAATGGGGAGATCATTGACTATGTCAATGCCTACCACCGGCTGGAATACGCGGTGGACGGTTCCGTGATCTTCAATCCCAGCGCCGTGGATGTGACGATCCGTACCGCCTGGGATACCACCGCCGTGCTGAAGGCCGGGGCGTGCACGGCCATCGCACCCACACCGCTGTAACAGGAGCGAACCATGGGCATGATGCAATACAACAATCCCGTGATCCGGCTGATGGTGAAAGCGGCCAACATGATGATTGTCAGCTTCTATTGGGTAGTGTGCTGCCTTCCCGTGCTGACTATTCTGCCCGCCTGCGCCGCGCTGTACCACAGCGTGGCGGGGGTGGTGATGGGCAGGGGCACCGGAGTGACCAAGGATTTCTTTACCGCCTTCCGGGACGCGCTGCGGCCGGGAGTCTCCCTCACCGCCGTGCTGGGCGTCCTGGCGGCGCTGGTCTGCTTCGGCATCTACACCGGGACAAAAATCTGGTCCGTGGGGATTTTCGGCACGATCTATATGGCGGCGGGCATCCTGGTCGGGATCCCGCTGGCGGCAATGCTGGTGTTTGTTCCGCCGGTTCTGGCCCGGTTCGAGGGCGGGGCCTCCGTGATCGTTCGGCTGGCCATGTTTTTTTCCGGGAAGCACCTTCTGCGCTCCGTGTGGTATCTGCTGCTCCTGGCAGCCGCGGTGTGGAGTGTTGAGTTTTTCCCACTGCTGCTGCTGGTGATTCCGGCGGTGTATATGGATCTGATCCGGGGCGGAACGGAGAGAATTATGAATCAATACATCCGGGAGAGCGGGCTGGAGCAGGAGCAGGAAGCTTCCCCGGAGGAAGCCCAGGGGGCGGAGGAAACCTCCGCGCTTACCCTGGACAGAATGCTGGACGGTTCTGCCGGGGAGGACAGCCATGGCTGAGATCGCGCTGAGTGGGATCGTTAAAATCTATCCCTTTGTCCGGATCCGGGGCCTGATTGGCCGGAAAAAGCAGCGGGAGCTGCTCAAAAGGCAGAAGGCCATGCCCCATACCACCAATGAAGGGGTGGTGGTGCTGCAGAAAATCAACGTGAACATCCGGCCAGGGGAGTTTGTGGTACTGTTGGGGCCCTCCGGCTGCGGAAAAACCACCCTGCTGCGGCTGATTGCCGGGCTGGAGGAGCCCTCCCTGGGCCAGGTGCGCTTTGACGGCAAGGTCATGAACGGTCTGCCGCCGGAGCAGAGGGATGTGGCCATGGTGTTTCAGAATTACTCCCTGTATCCCCATCTGACGGCCTTTGACAACATCGCGTTCCCCCTGCGCAACCTCCACATTCCACGGGGGGAGCTGGAGGCTACCGTCCGGCATATGGCGCAGCTTCTGCAAATTGAGAAGTGCCTGGACCGGCTGCCCTCGGAGCTTTCCGGAGGACAGCTCCAGCGAATTGCCATTGCCCGGGCCTTGGTGCGCAGGCCCCAGGTCTTTCTGATGGACGAGCCCTTCAGCAATCTGGACGCGCCGCTGCGCGCTTCCCTGAGGACAATGGTGAAGCGGCTTCACCAGGAGCTGGGAACTACCTTCGTCTATGTGACCCACGACCAGAACGAGGCCCTCTCCCTGGGAGAGCGGATCCTGGTGATGCGGGAGGGGCAGATCGTGCAGGACGGCTCTGCTGCGGAGGTCTACAACGGGCCCGTCAATTGCTATGTGGCTTCCACAGTGGGCGCGCCGCCCATGAACCTGTTCCCGGTTCGTGGGGAGGGGGACGGAACGTTTCTGCTGCTTGGGAAACGCTTCCTGCTGCCAGCTTCTGCCCGGGAGCTTCGGGGGGATTTCCAGGTGGGTATCCGTCCGGTGCATTTCTCCCTGGGGGAGGGAGGTATCCGGGCAAGACTTGTCCACGCGGAGGATCTGGGCTCGGAATCGGTGCTCCACCTGAAACAGGGGGACACGGAATTCTCTGTGGTGCTGGAGGCAGAAAAAGCAAGACCTCTTCACAGAGGCCAGGAGCTTTCGGTGGTGCCCCTGGAAAAGAAATTCCACTTCTTCGGCCCGGAAGGGAATAGAATTATGTAAATAATATGGGTGCAGTTGATGTAAATTGTTGTTTAAAGTTTTCAAGCACCTTACGTTGCTGCCGTAGGGGCGGATATTATCCGCCCGAAACGTTCCGGTTTTTGAGCATTTCC
>CAMFFO010000119.1 GCA_945949735.1 uncultured Clostridia bacterium
GGGCTGCGGGCGGATACTATCCGCCCCTACGGTGATCGTGTTGTAAACACCAATTAGTCGATCCGTTTTCTATTCGTCCCGAAGGGACTCCTTAACTGTCCACTTTCCACTGTCAACTGTCCACTAATCCACAATTCCCTGCTTTTGCTTATGGAAGCCGATAAGCTGAACGCCGGTTAGTCCCGCAGCAGACGCTTTTGGGCGATGGAGCGTGTGAACGCGCATTCCTTTTCCCGGATGCCGGGGATCAAAAAAGCTCCAGCAGCTCTTCAAAATCGTGGATCGGCTTCTGTGTTTTCGCGTATTGTGCGGCCTCCCCGATGCCCACAGCCAGCATCCCGCCGGCCAAGGCCGCGTCAATGCCCGCCCGGGCATCCTCCACAACGGCGCACGCCTGGGGGCAGACGCCCAAAAACTGCGCCGCTTTCAGGAACACCTCCGGGTCAGGTTTGGAACGGGTAATGTTGTTGCCGTCGGAAACCGCGTCGAAGGCATCCAGCAGATTTGTCCGCTCCAGAATGGTGCGGGTGTTTTTGCTGGACGAGCCGATCGCCAGCCGGTAGCCCCGTCCCCGCAGCCGCGAAAGGGTTTCGCGCACCTGGGGAGCTACGGAATCCGGAGTCATCTGCCGCAAAAGCTCCCGGTAATAGCCGTTTTTCTCTTCGGCAAGAGCCGTTTTCTCTTTCAGAGACAGCTCCCGCCCGGTATCGCGCTCGAGAATGATCTCCAGGCTTGCCATGCGGCTGACACCCCGCAGCCGGTTGTTGATGTTCTCATCAAAGTAGATCCCCAATCGATCCGCCAGCTTTTTCCAGGCAAGATAGTGGTAATGATCCGTAAAGACCAGCACCCCGTCCAGGTCAAAAATGATTGCCTTACAGGTTTTCATGCGTTTCTCCTCAAATGAACGGCATCCCGGGCCTTACCGCAGCTGCAGCAGAACCGGGATGCCTTGCGGTCAATCCATATTTTTGTCCAAAAAGGCAAATACCAGATCCATGTTTTCCTTGGCGGTAAACTTTTTATCCTCGTGATCCGCGCCCTCCAGCAGGACAAATTGAACCTTGCAGCCCAGGCCCTTTTCCCGAAGCCCCGCCACGAATTCCAGGGATTGCTCCTTGGGCACCAGGTGATCCATGTCGCCGTGCTGCACCAGCATGGGGCACATATTCTCCCCGGCATAGGTCAGCGGGTTCGCTGCCGCCGCCAGCGCATCCGGCGTCTGCGGCACAGCCGCGCCCAGATACTTGGATTCCGGAGAGGTGGGCAGGTCATGGTCGGCAAAGCTGACGCCGTTTGCCCTGGCCTGGGCATCCATGGTCTTGAAGTTCATGGGGCCAAACTGGTCAATGGCGGCCCGCACCGTGGGCAGCGGGTCAAGGATTTTCCCCGCTTCTCCCGGGAAGGCCCCGTTGGGAATGTTCATGCCCATCATAGCGGACAGGTTTCCTCCGGCGGAGCCGCCGATGGTAGCGATGCGCTCCGGGTCAACGGAGAGCTCCACCGCGTGGGCCAGGATGTAGCGAAGGGCCTCCCGGCAGTCCAGAACTGCAGCTGGGAAAATCGCCTCCCCGGACAGACGGTACTCGATGGACGCCACGGCATAGCCCCGTCTGATCCCGGTCAGATAGGCATCCATATGGTCGTCCCGCTTATCGCCCATGGCAAAGCCGCCGCCGTGGATGTGGATCAGCAGCGGAAATGGGCCGCTGCCTGTCTCCGGCAGATACAGATCCAGGCACTGATTCTTGCTTTCGCTGCCATAAGGAATGTCCAGGAGCTTACGTTTTACCCAGCTGATGTCTGCCATAGGGGGCTTCCAGCCGGCAGGCGGCGGGCCGCCGGGATTGCCCATTGGGGGAGTCGGTGTTTTTTTGAATTCCATGACGCGTCCCTCACTTCTTCTGGGGCTGGGCCGCTTCCTTGCGGACGCGCACCATGGGTCTGGGGCGGTTTTTCAGCGCGTCAAAGCCAATGGCCAGCAGCAGGATAATGCCCTTGACGGTGTACTGCGCATAGGTGCCCCAGTGGGCCAGCTGCATTCCGTTAGCGATGATCTGCATAACCAGGATACCGGCCACCATGCCCACAACATTGCCCTTGCCGCCCTTCATGCTGATGCCGCCGATGATGGCTGCGGTCAGGCAGGTGATTTCGGTGCCCGGGCCGGTGGTTGCGGAGGTCATATTCTGCTGCGCCAGCATATCCAGTGTGGCAATGGCGAAGATGCCGCCGGTGATGGCAAAGCAGAGGGTTTGCACCAGATCCGCCTTGATGCCGGAGAGCCGGGCGCACTCCTTGTTGCCGCCGATGGCCAGCACGTCCCGTCCGAAATGGGTCTTGTTCAGTACCAGCCAAGTAGCCGCCACGATCAGCAGCGCCAGATACACATCCAGAGGCAGCCCCAGCAGCTTGGTCTTGTAAAGCGCCCGGAAGCCGTCCGGCATACCGGAATAGGACTTGGAGGAGGTCATGGTGTAGGCAATGCCCTTGAATACCTCACTGGTCGCAATGGTGACCACCAGAGGAAACAGCTTCAGCTTGGAAGCGATCAGGCCGTTCAGACAGCCCATCACCAGTCCCACAACGATGCATACCGGCCATACCACCCAGAACGGCAGATCGGTTTCCAGCATAAGGATCGCCGCTACGCAGCCGCATACGGCCATCTGATTGCCGACGGACAGATCAATACCGCCGGAAATCATTACAAAGCAGATCCCCATGCCCGCGATGATAATGTAGGTGGATTGCGTAATCAGGTTGTAGATATTCCGGCCTGTCAGGAAGGTGGGGTTCAGAATGGCGAAGAAGATCACCAGCACCGCCAGAATGATGTAGACAGTACCCTCCTGATACAGATACCCTCCGGCAGAGCTCAGGCTCCGCCCAATGTTTTTCTCGTTCATCTTACTTACGCATCCTCCTTTATTGTAATCCGGAAGCCAGGTGCAAAACATTTTCCTGGCTGAACTGCTCCCGCCGCAATTCTCCGGACACCAGTCCCTCGTACAATACGATGATCCGGTCAGACATTCCCAGAATTTCCTCCATATCGGAGGAGACCATCAGGATCGCCTTTCCCTGGGCCACCAGATCGTTCATCAGATTGTAGATCTCCTGCTTGGCGCCTACATCGATCCCCTTGGTAGGTTCGTCGAAAATGATCACATCCGGATCCGCCGCCAGCGTCTTTGCCAGAACGACCTTCTGCTGGTTGCCGCCGGACAGATTTACGACCATCTGCTGCACGCGGGGGACCTTGATCCGCAGTTCGGACCGGTATTTTTCCGCCAATGCCGTATTCTTCCTGCCGCTGATGACGCCGAATTTTGTAAGCAGCTTCATGGCGGACAGGGAGATGTTGAATCTGACCGTGTTGAACAGAATGCAGCCCTGTTCCTTTCGATCCTCGGGAATCAGGCCGATCCCCTGGGCAATGGCGGACGCGGGCGAGGTGATGCGCGCCTTCCTGCCGTTCAGCAGGATCTCCCCGGAATCCAGCTTCCTGGCTCCCGCCAGCAGCTCCATGGTTTCACTTCTGCCGGAGCCCACCAGACCCGCGAAGCCCAGAATTTCGCCCTTGTGCAGCTGGAAGCTGATGTGCTCCACGGAGTTTCCGGTCAGATCCCTGGCTTCCAGCACCACATCTCCGATCCGGCCCCGGCGTTCCGGGAAACTCTCGTTGAGCTCCCGGCCCACCATGAGCTTTACCAGCTCTTTTCGGTTGGTATCCGCCGTATTCAGGCTCTTCACGAAGCAGCCGTCCCGCAGGACGCTGATACGCTCCGTGATCTGGAACACCTCTTCCATACGGTGGGAGATGTAGATCACCGTAACGCCCTTTGCTTTCAGCTTCGCGATGATGGAGAACAGCAGCTCCACCTCGCTGGCCGCCAGGGGCGCCGTGGGCTCATCCATGATCATGATTTTTGCCTGATTGGAAATGGCCCTGGCGATTTCCACCATCTGCTGGTTGGCGGGGCTCAGCTTCTCCACCGGCATGGCCGGGTCCAGCTGAAAGCCGTACTCATCAAAGAGCTCCCTGGCCAGCTTGTTCAGCCGCCGCTTGCTGTAGATCTTCCCCATTTTCCTGCCCATGAAAATGTTTTCCGCAACGGTCATAGGGGTGACCAGGTTGATATCCTGGTAAATCACCGCCACACCGTTTTCCGCGGACAGGGCCGGCGTCATCTGGGGATAGGTACGCTCGTCAAAGGTGATGCTGCCTCCCGGATCGGGGGAAATGGCGCCGGCAATGATCTTGATGAGGGTGGACTTTCCCGCGCCGTTTTCGCCCAGAATGGCGTGAATTTCACCCTGCTCAAAGGTCAGCGACACATCGTTCAACGCCAGCACGCCCGGGTAGGTCTTTGTTATGTGCTCGAGCTTCAGCATACCGCTTTGCTCCTTCCTGAATTGAAATTACCGCGCGGGGGTAAAGGCGCCCGCTCCGTCATCTACGGTAATAACCGTATTGCCGTCCACGATCCAGTCCCACAGGCCGGGCGTCGTATAGGAAGAGGAAGCATCCACATTGGTCAGGCCGGTAATCGTAACGGTGTCGCCCTCCCGGGTATATGTCCCGGCATACACATCGGTAAGCACAGGATTGCCGGGCAGGGACAGTCTGCAGGTTCCGTCCGGGAGCAGATCAATTTCCATGGTCTCCTTACCGGCAATCCCGTCAAACTCATACAGGTACGCAGCGCCCTCACCCTGAGGGGCTTCGCCTTCCGGCGCGCCCATGGCGGGAGCCTCCCCAGCCTCGGTCGTATAGGTAAAGTGCTCGGGATCAATGATCAGGGTGCACTCGCCGGTCGCGGCATCGATATAGCTCCACAGGCCGGGAGTCGTATAGGCAGAGCCGGTATCCACATTGGCAAGACCGGTCACATGGACAGTCACACCGTCTGCGTCGATGGTATAGCTGCCGCCGTAAACATCCGTAATCATGGCATTGCCGGGCAGGAAGAATCTGCAGGTGCCGTCGTCCATCAGATCAAACTCATGGATCTCGTCGCCGCCGATGCCGGCCTGCACAGAGGTATAGGCCGTGCCGCCCTCAATGGGGCCTCCCGCGGCGCCGGCAGGTTCCGCGGCAGAGGGGGCCTGCTGCATATTCTTGTTGTAGCCGTTCACGGAATCCCAATAGGTCATCAGTCCGTCCATGCTCAGAACCTGGTCATAGGTATAGGTCTCAATATAGGACGGGGTGTCGAAGCAGACCAGAGCCGCGTTGCCGCCGTTGTACTCTGCCGCCACGGGGAAATACAGACCGATGGAGTTGGGGTTGGACTTGCCGTAGTCCTTGCCCGCCTCGCCGAACAGCACATTGTAGGAAAGGTTTGCCAGGGTCGCGGCCGCATCGCCGCCGCCAAACTGGCAGGCGCCCCGGAACACGCTGGAGGTACCGGCAGTATCGGAAACCGCGCCGATCAGGTACTCATACTCGTCGCCCATAACGCCGGCGGAGAAGAACGCGAATTCCTTCTGCTCCGCCTCGGGGTAGGTATCCATAATGTACTGGCTGCCGGCGGTGGAAACCAGGGAGTTGTAGGCAATGATGACCCGCACATTGGGATTATCCGTCAGCACACCGGCAACTACGGAACGGTTGTCGCCGGAGATGTCCATTTCCGGCGCGCAGGACTCATAGCTGGACACACGGGAGGCGATCATTTCGCAGTAGACGGGATTCTTTACACGGTTCGCCTCGTCCACGACCTCGCCCATGAGCGTCACATACTCTCCGGCCTCATTCTTCAGCCAGGGCTCCAGGATCTGCGCTTCTCCGGCGCAGCGGCTCTTGGCGTCCACGCTGATGGTGGAGGACAGGAACGCCACATCCCAATCCCCGTTGGGATCCATGTTGGCTTCCACCCAGGTCTTGCAGATCGAAGCCACATACATACCGATCATGTACTCATCGTCGCAGGAAACCGCGTCATAGGCATCCTCGGAAATGGAGCCGGTGCCGCCGGAGATGACCACCTTGATGCCGGCCTCCCGGGCCTCCAGCAGAACGTCCTCCAGCGTCTCGATCTCACAGGGCAGGATGACCAGCATCTGCGCGCCCATCAGAATGAAGTTCTGGATCTGCTGGGTCTGGTTGGAAACGCTGTCGTCCGCGGAGGCTACCTGCACATCGTAGCCCAGGGGCTCAAACATTTCCTTCAGAGCCGTGGCTTCCAGCTCCGAAATTGAGCTGGACATATTCTGCATACACACGCCAATCAGCTTGGCGCTGTCTGCATCCGTCGTTTTCGACTGCCCGCACCCGGCCAGACAACCCAGGCACATCGCCAGGATAAGGATAAGACTTACCAGTTTTTTCATAGTGACTCCTCCTATCTTTTTGCCAAATCAAGGCCGGATCTTTTCCCGGTCCTCAATCATGCCGCACAAGTATCCTAGCATTTTTTTCGGCAAAAAACATGAGCTTTCTCTCCTCTGTTATGCGTAAATTTTGAAATAAAGTCATCATTATTTGTCATTTTTAACGTTTCCTCCCGGATTGACAACCATATTTTTTCTGATATAATCAAACTATAGGCGGCGCAGGGTGAGAATCGGCTTCAATTGCTTTCCTTTTGTTATGCAAATTATTTATAATTGTGCTTATCGGGATGCTATCGTAGGGGCGGCTATTAGCCGCCCTCAGCCTTCCGGTTCTGGCAGCATTGCGTTCTAGTGGAAATACGTAAGAATTAGGGCTACACCGCATAATTCGGCAAGGAAGCTCAGCGAGAGATTTTGTGCC
>CAMFFO010000120.1 GCA_945949735.1 uncultured Clostridia bacterium
GCCATTCCTCATCCACCGCTTCGCGGTCCCCCTTCCCCCCGGGGGAAGGTTTTGGCTCCGGCATCCCGTCAAATTCCAATTGATCGGGCAGCTGAGGAAAAACGATATGCACAAAGGAATATCTCCGGTTCATTGGTTAACATAATGCAAACACGCAGTCCAATCAAATTGGAACAAATCCTCAGTTATCCACATTCTCCACAGTTTTTTCCACAGGCCCTCCCTGGAAAGGTGTTGAAAAATCAGGGCTGCCGCTGGAAAAGAGAGAAAAATTCCACAGCTGTGAAAACAGCTGTGGAATTTTTGGCATTAACATAACAACAAATCATTCGTAATCGATCCGGGCGGAGAAGATCCGGTCGTCTTTTTCTTCCCCATGCCGGTAGGCGTCGACCTGCAGGCAGCCCTGATCCAGGAAGTCCCAGCGCAGCTCCAGCTCCTGTCCCTCCCGGGCTTCGCTGAGGTAGCAGGCGGTGAATTCCTTTACGGAATTGCCCATGTGGAAGGCACTGGGCAGCAGATCGTCCACCCAGTCCAGATACCGGGTGTTGTTCATGTGGCCGTTGCGGTCCAGGTCCGTAAAGCACACGCTGCGGCGGGCCAGGCTGCCCAGAGGCTTGGCGATCAGGCCGTTGGGGCTGGGCAGCTCGGTGCCGCGGATGGTACCCACCACGCTGATGCCGCTCTTGCCCGGCAGAATCATGTTCCGGGTGTCCAGATCCATCAGCACCCACAGGCTGATGGAGCGGAAGCACTCGTTGCCCTTTGCGTCGCAGGCCACCATGGACCGAGGGTAGGCCACCCGGGTGGTGGGCATGGGCCAGGTCTCGATGTGGATGGTCTCCCCGATCCTGGGCAGCCGGGTGACCTGCACCTTGTGCCGGGTCACGGCCCAGAACAGCCGCCGCTTGGCCAGAGTCTCATAGTCCAGGGCCAGCTCGGTGCAGTGCATTCCGGCGATCTCCTGGGCGTAGAACAGGATCATGGAGGGTTTCAGCCGCCCGTAGCGGTCCACACAGTTGTCTGTGATTTCAAAGTCCTTCTGAAAAATGGGTTCCATTGCTGCATAACCTCGATTGGATTCAGATTTTTTTTTGCTGGGTAACAGGGAGAGAACCGCGCAGGAGCAGCCCCATGGGCCGCTCCTACGCGGAAAAGTGTGTATTTTCCGTCTCAGCCCTTGTCCTCGCTGAGAGTCAGGGAAACACGGTACTGCTGGCCGTCCCGGTAGATCACCACTTCCACTGTGTCGCCCACCTGGTAGCCGTAGACGGCGGTTTTCAGCTCGTTCATGGTGGTGATCCGCTGGCTGCCGATGCTGATGAGAATATCACCGCTTTCGATGCCCTTGGAGAAGGCATCGCTGCCCCGGTCCACCCGGGTGATATACAGTCCGGCGGGCAGGCGGTAGTAGTGCTGGTAGAATACCGACAGGCTCTCCCCTTCCAGACCCAGGGTGGGCCGTCCGGAGACATAGCCCTGGGAGATCAGCTGGTCCACGATCTGCTTGACGGTGGTACTGGGAATGGCAAAGCCCAGGCCCTCCACGCCGGCGGAGTCGGTAAAGGCTCCGATCTTCATGGTGTTGATGCCGATGACCAGTCCGTAGCAGTTGATCAGGGGACCGCCGGAGTTGCCGGAATTCAGGGCCGCATTGGTCTGGATCAGGGTCATGGTATGGCTGTCCACATCCACGTCCCGGTTGATGGCGGAGATGATGCCGTTGGTGTAGGTGCCCCGGAATTTCACGCCCAGGGGATCCCCGATGGCCACCACGGTGTCCCCCACCCGCAGTGTGGAGGAATCGCCGAACTGGGCGGGGATCAGGTTGTCGGCGTCGATGCGCAGGACTGCCAGGTCGGAAACCTCGTCACAGCCGATGATCCGGGCAGAAAAGACCCGGTCGTCGGTCAGCTGCGCGGAGACCGAGATGGCCCCGTCCACCACATGGGCGTTGGTCACGATATAGCCCTCGTCGGAGAAGATCACGCCGGTTCCGCTGGCGGTTCCGTTGGACAGAGTACAGGAAATGGAAGCCACGGAGTCAATGTTCTTTTCATAGATCTCCTGCAGGGAAAGTCCCCCCTCGGGAGGATAATTCTCGATCCCCACGGGAGACTGCTGCAGATCAAAGGAAGCGGCCTGACTTTCCCCGCCCAGAGTCTCCTGGGGGACGGTGGAAAGGGTCTGCACCGGCTCCGGCTCGGTCTGGCCGACGGTGAAGGAAATGGACAGATCATTATCCTGCGTTGCCTGCAGCTTATGGGTTAGTTTGATATTCAGAATGCCCAGCACGGTGATGATGCCGCACAGAAAAATCAGCAATATCAGCAGCAGCGCGATGAGTCCGCCCCGGCTTTTGGGAGGGTCGGTGCGGCCGGTGCCGTAGACGCTGTCGTCCCAGTCTGTATAGTGATTGTGCTTGCGTTCATCCATAGAGAAAACCTCGTTCAAAGGGAATGATCCCGGTCAGGCTGACCCAGGAAATGTCAGTTGACCAGGGGCATGGTAAAGGTGAACTCCGTCTTGCCGTCCTTGCTGCTGACGGAGATATTCTCCCCGTGGCTGCATACGATGGTTTTGACGATGTACAGCCCCAGACCCCAGCCGTCCCGGTTCTGGGAGCGGGATTTGTCCAGCTTGTGGAACCGGTCGAAGACCAGAGGCAGCTCCTCCGGCGGGATGGTGTCTCCGTCATTGCTGATGGAGACATAGGCCTTGCTGCCGCCCTCCCGGATCTTCAGTCCCAGATTGCCTCCCTCGGGACAGAACTTGACGGCGTTATCCAGCAGATTGTAGATCACCTGGGTAATATAGTCCGGGTTCGCCATGGTGTACACCGGATGCTCCGGCATATCCACCTGGACATTCAGGTGCTTGTCGTTGATCTTCTTTTCGAAGGTGATCAGCACCTGTCCGGCGCACTCCTCCAGGTCGAAATGCATCTTCTTTTCCTCGGGGATGCCCTCTTCCTTCTGCAGCTGGGAGATATCCAGCATACTGCGCACCAGGCGGCTGAGCCGCTTGGTCTCATCGGAAACGATCCGAAGGTAATGCTCCTGGCGCTCCTTGGGGATGGTGCCGTCCAGAATGCCGTCTATATAGCCGGAGATGGTGGTCATGGGAGTCTTCAGCTCATGGGAGACGTTGGCCACGAACTCCTGCCGCTGGTACTCGCTTTTCTGCAGGGAGGAGGCCATATTGTTGAAGGCCAGAGCCAGCTCCTCCACCTCCTCGGAATAGTCGTCCTCCAACTTGACCCGGGCCTCCAGATTGCCGTGACCGAAGGCTGTGGCTGCCTTTGCCATATCCTTCAGGGGGCGGCTTTCCCGCCGGGCAAAGGCGGTGACTGCCAGCACGGATACCACGACCACAAAGATGGCGGCGGTGAGGAAAATGTTGGAGATCCTGTTTAGGATCTGGCCGGTGACGACGGTGGAGACCGATACGATGACGATGCCGGAAACATCGGAGCCGCTGCCGATGGGCACGGACACGATATACCGGGGATCGTCATACAGTCCCCGGATGATGCCCGTTGCGGTGTCACCGCCGGAGGAGATGACCTTTTGCAGGTACTCACTGTTGAGCTGCATACCCTGATGACAGCAGCCGGACCGGGCGTCGGAGCAGAGGACCACATAGCCCTGGTTGTCGCAAATCACCGCGTCGGCGCCGCTGACCTGGGAGATCACATCCAGATTCAGCAGAAAATCCCGGCTGGAAAGCCTTCCGTCAATGGAATAGGAGGAAGCCAGGTTGGCAATGACCTCCGCGTCCTGCCGAAGGTCGGAGACGGTGGTGCTGGTGAGAAATTTCTTCACCTGAAGCTGAAAGGAGGCCCCGAGGATCACCAGAGCCAACAGCAGAATGGTGGCAGCCGTGGAGAAGTTACGGCTGAAGGAGCTTTTCATGCTTACAGCACCTCAAACTTGTAGCCCACACCCCAGACGGTTTTCAGACTCCACTTGTCGCTGACCCCCTCCAGCTTTTCCCGCAGACGCTTGACGTGAACATCCACGGTGCGGGAGTCGCCGAAATAGTCGAAGCCCCAGACCTCGTCCAGAAGCTGGTTGCGGGTGTAGACCCGGTTGGGAGAGGAAGCCAGGTAGTAAAGAAGCTCCATTTCCTTGGGGGGAGTGTCCACTTTCTTCCCGTCCACCGTCAGTTCAAAGGCGTCCATGTCAATGACCAGCTTGTCAAAAACCAGCCGGCGGGCCTTCTTTTCGGCGGTGACCCCGGAGGAGCGGCGCAGCACCGCCTCGATCCGGGCAAGGACCTCCTTCATTTCGAAGGGCTTGGTGATATAGTCATCGGCTCCGGATTTGAGTCCGGCCACCTTGTCGTCGGTCTCACCCTTGGCGGTGAGCATGATCACGGGAGTCTGGGACTCGGCCCGAATGGCCTTGCAGACGCTCCAGCCGTCCATCACAGGCATCATCACATCCAGCAGTACCAGATCGGGCTTGATGGCCCGGAATTTGGCCAGACCCTGACCGCCGTCCCCAGCCACGGTAACGGCATAGCCCTCCTTTTCCAGGTACATCTGCAGCAGCTCGGCAATGTTGCGGTCATCCTCCACGATCAAAACAGATACAGCCATGTTGAAAATCCTCCTGTCTTCATTTTCTTTTCCTTTTTCACTATTATAGCGCAAAATCCATAAGGGAGATGAACAATTTGTAAAGAGTTGCGACCCAATTTGTGAACGGCGGAATATGAGGAAGGATCGTTTGCAGATGTACATCGCGCAGGGGTATCGCGCGAATCGTTCGTTTCCGGAATCCGTGTCTTTTGATGGCCTCCCGGGAAACCTCTTGCATATTTGGGCCATATGGAGTATGATAATCCATAGAATGGGGAGTATGGGCGATGCCTGTTCTTCCGGAAAAAGGAGTTATTTATGATTGAATTGCTGAAAGCTGTTCTCTTCGGCATTGTGGAGGGCGTCACCGAGTGGCTGCCCATTTCCTCCACGGGACATCTGATCCTGCTCAATGAATTTCTCACCCTGAATGTGTCGGATGCCTTCCGGAGCATGTTCGACGTGGTCATTCAGCTGGGAGCCATCCTG
Source organism: uncultured Clostridia bacterium (assembly GCA_945949735.1). Classification (GTDB taxonomy): domain Bacteria; phylum Bacillota; class Clostridia; order Oscillospirales; family Oscillospiraceae; genus Faecousia. The sequence goes on from CAMFFO010000120.1 coordinate 5,075, forward strand.
GCGGTGGTGGTGCTGTTTTTCTACAAGCTCAACCCCTTCGCCGCGGGAAAGAGTCCTGAGGCAAAGAAGCATACCTGGCAGCTCTGGGCCAAGGTAGTGGTCTCCATCATCCCCTCCGGCGTGGTGGGGGTGCTGCTGGACGATTGGATGGATGCCCACCTGCACAACGCCGCCGTGGTGGCCGCCGCTCTGATCGTCTACGGCGTGGCCTTCATTCTGGTGGAGCGGATGAACGCGGGAAGAAAGCCCCGGATCCGGGATGTACATAAGATCGATTACCGGACCGCCCTGGGCATTGGCCTGTTTCAGTGCCTGAGTCTGATCCCCGGCACCTCCCGGTCCGGCAGTACCATCCTGGGCGCGATCCTGCTGGGCGTGGGCCGCAGCGCCGGCGCGGAGTTTTCCTTCTTCATGGCCATTCCCACCATGCTGGGTGCCTCTGCCATCAAGATGCTGAAGTTCCTGATCAGCGGCGTCAGCGCTACGGCAACGGAGCTTGGGGTGCTGGTGGTTGGCTGCCTGGTGTCCTTCCTGGTGAGCCTGGTTGTGATCAAGGCCCTGATGGAATATGTCAGAAAGCATTCCTTCTCCGCCTTCGGTGTCTACCGCATCATTCTGGGCGCTGTGGTGCTGCTGTACTTTGCCCTCGTGAAATAACGAGAAACTTCGCGGCAGGAAAAACATGGTCGTTTATCTTCTCATAAATAAAGACAGCGGGGCTGTCTGAAAATATCACAACAGGGAGGCAATTATGGAATACACCATCGAGAATGAGTACCTGAAGGTTACGGTCACTACCTGGGGCGCTCAGGTCAAAAGCGTTATCCGCAAGTGTGACGCCGTGGAGCATATCTGGCAGGCGGACAAATCCGTCTGGGGCTACCACGCGCCCATACTGTTCCCTCACGCCGGCAAGGTGGTGGACGGGATCATCGAGGCCAAGGGCGGTCGGTATGAATCCGCCCAGCACGGCTTCGCCAGGTTCATGGAGCATGATTTTGTGGATCAGACCGGCGACACCATTGTCCTGGAGCTGTGTTCCGGTCCGGAGACGCTGAAGAAATTCCCCTATGAATTCCGGCTGGTGTCCACCTTCACTCTGGAAAACGATACCCTCCACCATACGCTGACGGTGGAGAACCTGGACAGCGAAAAGCTGCCCTTCGGCATCGGTTATCACCCTGCCTTCACCATCCCCTTTGACGACAAGCATGTCTTTACGGACTACGAGCTGCGGTTTTCCGATATGGAGTCCCCCATCTGTATCAACAACCTTCCCAACGGCCTGATGCACGGAGACCTGTATTATCTGCCCAGCAATATCACCGCCATTCCCATTGACGAGAAGCTGTTCGCCAACGACAGCCACTGCATGGTGAATCTGCGTTCCTCCACCCTGGGGCTGTACGAGAAGGATACCGGCCGGGCTGTGGTGTGCGACATTTCCGAGTTCCCCTACACCCTGATCTGGAGCAAGCCGGGTCAGCCCCGGTTTGTCTGCATTGAGCCCTGGCACAGCCTCCCCAGCCCGGAGAACGGCTCCACCAAGTGGGAGGAAAAGCCCGCCGCCGCCATATTGGCCCCCGGCGAAGCCTGGAGCTGCACCCTGAGTACCTCTTTTGTCAGATAAATTGGT
>CAMFFO010000121.1 GCA_945949735.1 uncultured Clostridia bacterium
ACTTCTGGATGACCAAGGTCGTGCTGGGGGTGTTATAGAACGTAAGTGTCTGGGTATCATTGGGATTCACGACCACCGTCTGGGTCTTCGTGGCGGGATCGATGGTGTAGCCGGGGATGGATCTCACCTCAGTCACGACCAGTGTACCTACGACGCCATTGATGGTGATCTTGCCGTCCTTATCGGTATAGTAGAGACCATTGCTGCTGATCCGGCCATTCGCATCCGGCACATATTCGCCCGTAGAAGTTGTGACCTTAAAAGTCACGCCCTCCAGCGGCTCTCCGTTCAGCGAGTTTTTCTTCAAGATGACCAAGGAACCGGCTTTGGAGTTCTTCACGACCACGGTCTGGGTGTCGCCGTTCTTTCCAATGACTACATTGGTAGAAGCCGCATCCATGACATAGCCGTCCGGGGCCTTGATCTCATTGATGACATAAGCGCCGGGAGCCAGATTGGTGATGCGGATCTCGCCCTGCGCATCGGTGGTGAAAATACCATTCTGCGTAAGCGTTGCGGTGCCGATGACGCCATCCAGGCCGACTTCACAGCCAGCGGCAGTGGTCACACGGAACTCCGCGCCGGACAAAGGCTGCCCCGTGGCGCTGTCCCGCTTCTGGATAATGAGTTTTCCCTTGGGCTGGTTGGCAAAAGTCAGGGATACTGTGCGCCCTTCCTTGATCTGGACCGTCTGAGACTGGGTATCGATGAGGAAGCCATCAGGCGCTTTCGTCTCCGTGACGATCACGCTCTTTCCGGGCTTCAGACCGTCAATGCGGATCTCACCGTTGACATCCGTCTTGAAAATGCCATTGGCATCGCCGATCAGGGTGCCATCCGCATAAGTCACTTTGAATTCCGCATTGGCCAGCGTCACGCTGGGATTGACGGAGCAGACCTTACGGATCAGCAGAATGCCATCGGGGGCATTTTCGAAGGGCACGGTGACTACACTCTGTTCACCGCTGTCCGCCAGATAGACAGTTTCGGAGGACTGGATGATGCTGTATCCATCCGCAGGGTCCACTTCCTCCAGAATGTAGGTACCCGCAGTCAGGCCTGTCCAGATGGCGGTACCATTTTTGCCGGTGATCTTCTGCCCGATGACGGTGCCGCCGGTACCGGAAGTGCCGCCCAGGAATCTCAGCTGGAACGTGGCCCCAGGCAAAGCTTCGTGAGTAACGCTATCGTATTTCTCGACGATGATGGCATTGAGAGGTGTGTTCTGGAACGTCAGGGTTTTGCTCTCGCTGCCGTGCAGGATGACCTTCTGCGTGGAGGGCTCTTTCATCTGGAAGCCGGGAGCGGGTTCCACTTCGGTCACGGTGTACTCGCCGGGGTACAGGCGCTTACCGGACTCATGAAGTTTGATCTCGCCACGGGAATCCGTGAGGAAATAGCCATAGTCGATGGTTGCGGGCGCCTCAGCAGATTCGCCGTTGCTGGTATAGGTGATGTGGAATTTGGCACCCTCCACATCCGCTCCTGCGACGCTGTCCTCCTTGTAGATGGTCAGCAGAGGCATTTTGCGGTTTTTGAACGTGATGCTCTTATCATCACCGGCGTTCAGGCTGATGGTCTGGACCCGGTCCGCGTCCTTGTCCGGCAAATAGTAGGGCGCGGGAACGGATTTCTCCGTGATTCGATAGGTGCCAGGGGCGACGCGGTCGGTAACAGTGCCGTCTTCGCCAGTGGTCCAGTCACTGCGGTAATCGCTGTCAATGCCCTCTACGGTAAAAACAGTTCCGGCGACCGGGCTGGAATCGTCCGCGTCGATTTTGGAGATGGTAAGCTGAGGCTGCTTCAGGTTCTCGAAGACGAGCTGCTGATCATCACCAGGACCCAAATAAATCGTCTGGGTGTTGGTTTCGTCCAGGACATAGGGATCAGGCACGGACTTCTCCGTGACCTCATAGCTGTCTACGGGAATAGCAGTCAAAACGGCCTTGCCGGAAGCGTCTGTCGTGACGTCCTGATGGTAGCCGTAGTGGATGCCCTTGATCTCAAACACAGTTCCGGCAACAGGCAGCTTGTTCTGCTTGTCCAGCTTCTTGATGGTCAAATTGGGGAGCTTCTGGTCTTTGGCCGTCACCGTGACTGTGCCGCCGCCATTGACAACGGCCTGATCCACGTGGGCGCAGACGGGAGAGGTCAGCTTGGCATAGGGGGCGGGGGCGGACACTTCAACGAAGGTATACATACCCTCCGTGACATTGGTGACCGTGATCTTGCCGGAGGCATCCGTGGCTTCCGTGCCGATCAGCTGGCCGTCCTTGAGGATGTTGAATACCGCGCCGGAGAGCGGCCTGTCGGAATCATCCAGTTTGATGAGCTGGACCTTTACCTTGGCATCATTCTCAAAAACAAGGGACACATTCGTCTTTCCATCCCAGTAAAACTCCTGCTTGACCTTGTCGGGGTCCTTGCTGAGAGAATACCCGGCAGGGGGCGTCACTTCGGTAGCGGTATAACTGCCGATGGGCATCGTGTCCCAGGGTACATCCGTTAACGCACCGCCGCTGGCCGTGGTGTAGGTGCCGGTGAAGTTGTTGTCAACACCTTCGATTTTAATGATTGCTCCGGCGAGGCCCTTGGTGGGATCGTCCGCGTCCACTTTACGGATACTGCCGCTGGCCGTGATGCTGGGCGTATCGGTAAAGGTAACAGTCACGCTATTGCTGGTACCATTGGGGAGAACGACATATTCAGGACCGGCGTTATCGATTGCATAGCCGTCCGGGGCAGCCGTTTCTGTGATGGCATAGGTGCCGGCATCCAGTGGGGACAGCGTATAGGTCCCATCCGCGCCGGTAGTGATGTCCTTAGAAAAGGAGCCGTTTTGCGCTTCAATGTGGAATTTCGCACCAGCCAGTCCCTTGGTGGGGTTGGTGGTATCCACTTTCTTGACAGTGAGCTTGTATTGTTCCTCGGTGATGTCCATGCTGAGCTCACCGACTACAACAGCCTGCACGGTATTCGCGGGATGGGAACTGGAGCCGGAGCCGGTGAACGAATACTCGTACACATCGCACTCACCCCACACGCCGCGGTTGCCGAGGTCAAAGATATACTGCGTTCTGTCCCGGAACGTCGCGCCGTCGCAGGCTTGGTCGATGCTGGTGTAATTCGCGTTTTTGAGAGAGTTCCAGACATACATCAGTTCCTCGGCACTGGCAGTCACGGGATCACCGAGGGAGCCTGCCTTGTAGCGCCAGACGATGGCCTGCACCCAGGCATTCATATACCAGGTATACTCAGGTCCCCATACGTCATCCACGCCGAGGGCATGGGCTTCGTCGGTGAAGGTACCGGTGGAGTGGGAATAGTAGTAGGCCATCATCATCTTGACGGTAGAATTGGAGATGGCCTGGGGATTTCCCCATGTCTGTCCGATCAGGGACTTTCCCATGCCGCCGCCTTTGGTCCCGCAGAAGCCAACGGTGGTCTTGCCGCCGTAGTCGTAGTACATCTGATGCAGCGTACAGGTACCGAGACTTGCCGACTTATAAGAAACGCCGGACATGCCGAAGCTCTCCAGCTTGATCGAATCGGTACCGGCCGCGAAGGCGGTTGCCGGGAAAAGTCCGAGCACACAAACCAGCGCAAGCAGCAGTGCCGTTACGCGGGTTTTCAGAGAATGCCGCAATCTTTTCATGGAGCAGATACTTCCTTTCTTTTCGTAATTTGGGAACAAAAAAAGAGCCTTTCAGCGGTTGCTGAAAGGCCAGGGCAGGAAGAGAACATTAAGCGTAGGGATTATTGGCTGTGGGATTGCCTACGAACATATAGCAGTAGGTTCTGCCGCCGCTCACGGTGACGCCGACGCCGATGCTGTCACAATCCGGGTCCAGCATCGTCCGCAAGTGTCCGGGAGAGTTTGCCCAGTTCGAGACCGCTCTCTGCGCGATGCCAGAAGCGGAGCTGGCAGTGAACACCGTCAGGTTGGAGCCGAAGCCATAGGGATATCCGCTCTCCAGCACCGCCTCGCACTCTTCCCGGTTATGGTGCGCGGTGAAGCCCTGTGCGGAGCAGCTCTGCGCGGCTTCCATGAGCCGTTCATCCACAGAGAGTTCCGGCAGCCCGTGTTCCCGGCGCAGAGCATTGGTCAGGTCTACGATCTCCTGCCGGGATTCCGATAGGTCCTGGGTCATGCTGCTTGTCGGGACTTCCTGCTTTGGCGCTTCGCCGGTGTAGGGAGCGTCGCTGTCCACCTGAACGCCGTCGGACCAATAGACATTGAACCCTACTTTTTCGCCGATGTCCCGGAGCTTGACATAGTTATGGCCCGCAATGTTGTAGGCTGTCATCTGGACCTGCCGGCCATCCACGAAGATGGGCTGCCAGGTCGGCTCCGCCACGATGCCTGCCGCAGCCGCGATGGACCCACCTGCCAGCACGGCGCCGATGGCCACGCCAGTGAGCATGATGCTCATGTTCTTTCCTGCATTTTTGATTCTGTTCATATTCTACCCTCCGTGTCTTTTCATGTACTTTGTGGAAAGCTCTTTGCAGCATCAACATAGCACAAGGCCTGGGCAGAAGTCGAACAGAACTGATCCGGCAAAAGGGAGAAAATCAAACCTCCACTGCTGTAACGCACCAGCGGGCGTCCCGCTGGTTGCGGACGCAGGTGTAGAGCGTGAGCATATTCTCGCTGGACGCGGCAAGACCGCTGCGGTCCGTTTCGCTGACCTTGCTGACATTGGTCACCTTGTAGGTGCGGGTTCCCAGCTTGGTGGTCAGAGTGATTTTGTCCCCGATCTCCAGCGTGTGGATCTGTCCGAAGTAGTTGTTCACGCCCCTGTTGTGCGCCGCCAGCGCCACATTGCCATTCCAGATGCTGGTTTCCTCAAAGTGGCCGACGCCCTTTGCCAGTGTTTTGCTGTCCGTACCCTGGTAGACCTTCACGCTCAGATCCAGAGCGGGGATCTTCAGCGTACCCAGATATCCCGCCGAGTAGTAGAGGTCGGAGGTGACCTCGGTATAGCCGGTGGTGATCACGGTACTGGAGGGGTATGTGACCACCGTGCTGCCGGGTTCCACCACAGGGGAGCCGCTGCCGCCGATGACTGTGCCGGTGGCGGGCATACCGCCGGGGGCCAGATTCGGCGTGAGGTAGGTTCCGGTATTCATGGCGTCCATACTGGGCGTTCCGAAGCCGGGAGGGATAAGGGCGGCATTCTTGCTGACGTCCTCGTTTTTCATTGCCCCGCCGTCTGCCGTATGCACCACCTCAATAGAGGTGGGCGTTCCAAATTCCGGCCCGTCAGGGGCGTCAATGGTATACTCCAGCGCATAGGCGGGAGCTGCCAGAGCAGCCGTCAAGCAGAGGCTCAGGCAAAGACTCATCATTTTCTTCATTCTTCCGCGTCCTCCTCATCAGCGTTTTCTTTTCTGTGCTTCAACAGCAGCGCTCCGCCGGTCCCCGCACCTACCACAGCGACAACACCCAGGGGAATCAACACATAGGACCAACGGAAGGCCGGGGCGGCCGCATCGGTTTCCACAGGCAGCGCGGGCTGGATGGGTGTACCTTCGAAGATGGCAACATAGCGCACGCGGTTCAGGGCAATGCGGCTGACTGTGCCGGTGTATTCTGCCGTGACCGTGTAGCCGGTGACATAGCTGCTGGTGGCGCTGCCGGTGTAGGTGGCGATGGCGGTATAGCGGTCGCCCAGGGCGTAACCGTCCGTAGTGGCGGTGTTGTCCGTCTGCCACTGGATCTCCTGCAGCGTCAGGGTGCGTCCGTTTTCCTCAATGGTCTTGGGGATGTACTGGGTATCCTGTCCCGTCAGGTTGGGATAGCTGCGCTTGGCGGAGACCTCCTTGGTGGAGCTGCCATAGCCCGCAGGCTCCACCTGCACGGTATCAAGTCGGAGCGTCAGGTTCCCAATGAGTCCATCGTCGGTGATGAACTCCTTCTCCTGGGGCAGCAGGGCCAGGACGGATTCCATATCCTTCTTCTTGCTCTGGAGGGTGACGGTCTCCGTATGCTGGCGGCTCTCATTTTCCGGCAGTTCCTGCTTGAGCAGGTCCGTCAGGGTATACTGGAAGCCATCCTTCTGGAAATCCGAGCGGGGGATTCCGGCAGGGTCATCCTCGGGTCCCAGATCATAGATCTTCTTCAGTTCCGTTCCATCATCGCTGCGAACGATGGAGGTGGGGTAGCAGACCTTGGCGTTGGGCGGGGCGGTCTCAAAGTCCGCCGCCAGGGCGGTGGGGGCCAGCGCCATGGTCAGGCACAGCACCGCGGCGCAAAGGGAAAGCATTCGTTTCATTTCATGTTCCTCCTATTTTCATCTTCATAATATTTTTTCGTGTACTTCAGCATCAGCTGGTACTCCCAGGGTTCCGGTTCCAGCGACAGATACGCCCCCTCCTCGGTCATGGCGTCTACCTTATAGCACAGGACCAGCGGGAGCGGCCCCTGTTTCTTCACATCCTGGGGTGAGGCCCAGCCGACGCCGTAGACATACATAGAGCGGATAGCGGAATCGTATTTTCCGCCATGTCCACGCCAGAGCAGCTTGTCCCGCAGCTCCTCCCGCAGTTTTTTCCCTGCGGGGATGGGGACCATTCGCTCAGGCTCCAGCATATAACGGGGGCGCAGCTCATCGACGCAGGTATCCAGCGCTTTCTTCAGCTCTGGCAGTTCCCGCGTCAGGCCACAGGAGCGGTAATCCGCTGCCAGCACATCCTCCC
>CAMFFO010000122.1 GCA_945949735.1 uncultured Clostridia bacterium
AAAAGCGGGCGGCTAATAGCCGCCCCTACGGTGGCATCTCGACAAACACCAATTTTTCTCCTGCTGAGTCACTTCGATACGCGCTTTTCGCAATACGCCAGTGCTTCCCTGGATTCCGGGGACACCTCGCTGCCCTGCTTTTTCAGGTGCTCCAGGGTCATTTCCAGGCCCAGCTTCAGCGCGGCCTGAATATCCGAGTAGGCTAGCTCCCGGAGACGTTCCACCCCGGGGAAGTCCCGGTTGGGCTCCATATAGTCTGCCACGTAAATGATGGTTTCAAGCAAATTCATGCCCGCTTTGCCGGTAGTATGGTGACAGATGGCGGAAACCACCTGGGGATTCTCCCCAAAAATCCGCTCCGCCACCAGACTTCCCGTCAGAGCATGGAGGGTTTTGGGGTATTTCCTGGAAAAATCCGTAAGCATTTTACCATAGGCTTCGCACAATGTCAATTGGAGCGGCCCATCCAGCGCCTTGGTAATATCATGGAGGATCCCCGCACGGGCGGCGTCGGTTTCATCGGCCCCCCACCGCTTGGCAAGGGCCACAGCCGTATCCCGGCAGCCCAGCACATGGCGAATCCGGTTGGGGTTCAGAAGGCTCAGCACCACCTGTTCCAGCTGATCCATGGGAAGATTCTTCCAATCGGCGTTCACATGGTACAGTCCCTCCCGGCGGATGAAGCCATCCACCCCGGGGGGCAGGAACTCCCACCCGCAGCCAAAGGCCAGGAGCCGCCGTAGTTGGGTGGAAGAAATGGGCTCCACAGGGTTCTCCAGCACCCGAATACGGCCCCCCATCTGGCGCAGGAGGGCGGTTTTATCCCGGATCAGCTCCTCCTCCCCAGGCAAGCCACGACGGGCCACAGCGATTTGGGCGCGGCTCAGGACAAAAGAAACATTTTCCCAGCCTGGGAGCTTTGCCAACTGATCGCTTCCCACCAACACCGTCAGCTCCGCCTCGGGGTATTCCCGGGCAAAATGCTCCACCGTTTCCCAGGTTCGGCACCGCTCCCGACGGGCGTCAAAATCGGACATCCGAAGATCGGGGCAGCCCCCCACCGCCAGCTCCAGCATCCGCAGCCGTGCCTGCGCATCAGCAGAACCCTCCGGAGGGGTTTTCCCGGGAACCTCTCCTGCCGGGAGCAGGAACAAGCTGGTGAGCCCAAGCTCCCGCACCGCCTCTCTCGCGGCCCGGATGTGCCCAATGTGGGGAGGATTAAAGCTCCCCCCGTAAATTCCGATTCGTTCCATGCTTCCCGCCTCCATGAGAACAAATATTCCATACAGATTCGGTTCCGTCAACAGGGAAAATTGTTGTGTGTCGCTTTGCTCCAAGTATCCTGTCATTGCGAGACCAGTGCGCACACTGGTCGTGGCAATCCCCCGGTTGAAAGGAACCCGGGAACGATTACCACCCAAATCGCAGCGAATCCCGCTCTTCCAGGAACTATTCGGTACATTTCCCCTCTAACCGGGGGATTGCCACGTCGCTTCGCTCCTCGCAATGACAGCAAAAATGAGCGTTTCAAACACCAATTTATCTGTTTGTTAAGTCATGCCAAAACACGCAAATCCGTCTCAGTCCGAATTGCGCAGCTGCTTTTCCCGGTCCCGTTCGATGGCCCGCTCGATGGCTTTTTCTTTGAAGAAGGCATTGCGCTCCTCCCGGATCTTCTTCTGGGCGGCCCTGCGGGCACGAATGCCCTTGCGGACGGGGTCGGACTTGCTTACAGGCGTGACCTTCCGCTTGGCCCTGCCGGTCTGGTTCCGCTCCTGCTGGCACTTCTCGCTGAAGCGGTAGATCACAAATTTATTGCCCACGCAGGCCACACCCTCGGCTCCGGTGGCTTCGCAGAGGGCATCGCTGACCTCCCGGGGGCTCATCAGCGCGGATTCCAGCACCTTGCCCTTCACCAGCTCCCGGGCGGTGAGCAGCCGGTCCGCCTCCTCCGCCACGGCCTGGGTCACCCCGTCCTTGCCCACCATCAGGGTGGTTTCCAGGGTATTGGCCCGGGCGCGAAGCTCCGCCCGTTCTTTACTTGTCAGCATAGCCGACCTCCTTCAGTTTTTCGTAGAATACCCGCAGGGCGTTGGCCCGGTGGGATACCTGATTTTTCTCCTCGGCGGACACCTCCGCGAGACTCTTTCCAAAGGGAGGATAGTAGAAAATGGGGTCGTAGCCGAAGCCCCCCTCCCCCGCCGGTGCCCGAAGCAGCTCTCCATGAACCTCGCCCCGGGCCTGGATCACCTTCCCATCCGGGGTGACCAGGGTGATGACGCAGACGAACTGAGCTTGCCGCTGTCCGTCGGGCACCTTTTCCGTGTTCTTCAGCAGAAGCTGAAGCCGTCCCCAGTCATCCAGGCTCTCGTCAAAGCCATACCGGGCGGAGTAAATTCCCGGCTCCCCGTTCAGCGCGTCCACCGCGATTCCGGAATCGTCCGCCAGAGCGGGAAGCCCCGTGGCCTCCATCACGGCCCTGGCTTTGAGATAGGAATTCTCCTCAAAGGTGGTGCCGGTTTCCTCCACATCAATATCCACCCCAAGCTCTGACTGCAGTACCAGCTCCATGTCGAACTGCTCCGTGATCTTGCTGATCTCCACCAGCTTGTGGGGATTTTTGCTTGCCAGAACTACCTTCATCAGATCAGCGCCTCCACGAAATCCCGGGCCACGAAGGGCATCAGATCGTCCGCCTGCTCCCCCACGCCCACAAACTTGACAGGAATCTGCAGGGCGTCCGCCACAGCGATGACGATGCCGCCCTTGGCGGTGCCGTCCAGCTTGGTCAGGGCCATGGCGGTGACCCCGGCAATCTCCTTGAACTGCCTGGCCTGGATCAGGCCATTCTGTCCCGTGGTGCCGTCCAGCACCAGCAGCACTTCCTTGCTGGCCTCGGGCAGCTCCCGGGCCACAATGCGGCTGATTTTGTTCAGCTCGTTCATCAGATTGGTTTTGTTGTGCAGCCGTCCGGCGGTGTCGATGAGGATCACATCCACATCCCGGGCCTTGGCAGCCTGAATGCCGTCATAGACCACGGACGCGGGGTCAGCCCCCTCGTGCTGGCGGACGATGGAAGCGCCGCTGCGCCCGGCCCAGATTTCCAGCTGATCCGCCGCGGCGGCCCGGAAGGTATCCCCTGCCACCAGCAGCACGTTTTTCCCCTGATCCACAAGCTGCTTCGCAATTTTGCCGATGGTGGTGGTCTTGCCCACGCCGTTGACGCCAATGACAAGGATCACACTGGGTTTGGTGGAAAGATTCAGTTCCGTGTCTCCCACGTTCAGCATATCCACCAGGATATCCTTCAAAGCAGTCTTTGCTTCCTCAGTTGTTTTCAAATGCTGCTCTTTCACGGCTTTCCGCAGGGCGGCAACCGCCTTCACCGAGGTATCCACGCCCAGATCCGCCAGGATCAGACTCTCCTCCAGCTCGTCATAGAAGTCGTCGTCAATCTCCGAAAAACCGGAAAAGACGCTGCCCAGAGTATTGCTCAACGCATCCCGGGTCTTTGCCATTCCGGCCTTAATTTTATCAAAGAACCCCATAAGCTCCTCCGTTATGCCAGATAGGAGATACGAGATAGGAGATTCTTGAGATATCTTCTATCTTGTATCTTGTATCTCATATCTTGTATCTTGTATCTCATATCTTATTTCTTGTGTCTCATTCCGCAATGCCCAGATAGGCTTCCATCTGATTTAAGTCCAGCCGCAGCAGCTTGGAAACGCCCTGCTCCTGCATGGTCACGCCGTAGAGCACATCGGAGGCCTCCATGGTACCACGGCGGTGGGTGATCACAATGAACTGGGTGTTTTTGCTCAGGTTGTGCAGGTAACTGGCGAACCGCTCCACGTTCCGGTCGTCCAGAGCCGCGTCAATCTCGTCCAGCAGGCAGAACGGCGTGGGCCGCACCTTCAAAATGGCGAAGTACAGCGCCGTGGCCACGAAGGCTTTCTCGCCGCCGGAGAGCAGGGTGATGGTTTTCACCTGCTTTCCGGGAGGCTGCACCCGGATCTCGATGCCGCAGGTCAGGGGATTCTCCGGATCCTCCAGAATCAGCTGTCCCTTGCCGCCGCCGAACATCTCCTCAAAGACCTGGCCAAAGTAGTGGTCGATCTTACCAAACTCTGTTACGAAAATGGAGGTCATTTCCTTGGTAATGTCCCGGATGATGCTCTCCAGCTCCCGCTTGGAGGTCAGTACATCGTCCCGCTGGGAGGCAAGATAACTGTAGCGCTCGTTGACCCTGGCGTATTCCTCGATGGCGCCCAGGTTGGGGGTGCCCAGTCCGGCGATTTTCCGTTTCAGCTCCGAAGCCCGGCGGTTTCCGGCTGCAGTGGACTCCAGCTCCACCCGGAACTCTCCGGCGGTGCCGGGGGTCAGAGCGTAGGAATCCCACAGCTTGTCCACGATCTGGCTTTCCTCCATGGAGGAGGTGACCTTCTTCTGTTCTAAGAGGGCGCAGGCCCGCTCCATGTTCAGGATATCCTTGTTTTTCTCCTGGGCTTCCCGTTCCGAACGGGTTTTCGCGGCCTCGCACTCCGCCCGGGCGGTCTGGACTGCCTTCAGCTCCTGCTCCACCTGCCGGGAGCGTTCATCGTTCTCCGTCTGGCTCTGGACCAGCTGCTCCATTTCCTGTTCCAACCGCCGGTTGTCCTCCCGGATGGCGTCCATCAAGGCGATCTTCTTCTCCCGGTCGCCCTCCATGGCGGACTGGAGCTGCTTCAAATCCAGAATATGCTCCTGGGCCGTGGTGCGCTCCGCCTCCAGGGCAGCTTCCTCGGTTTTCAGGGCGGTGACCTTCCCGGTCATCCGGGCCGTGGCCTCTGCGGCGGCGGACTGACTGCCCTCCAAGCGGGCAATCTCCTCCCGGGTCTGGGCAAGCTGCTGGGTGTAAATCTGAACCTTTGCCCGCTGGGCGGCAAAACGCTCCCGGTCGGAGCTGTCCCGCTGGCGGATGCTCTCCTGCTCCCGCCGGGCGGTTTCCTCCGCCTGGATCACCGCGTCCAGCAGAATCTCATACTGCTTCTCCTGCCCCTGGAGCCGGAGCACCTGATCCTCCGCCGCGCGAAGCTGATCCCGGGCAGCGGTGAGCTCAAATTCCACCTGGTCAAACTGGCGCTGGGCCTCCTGAAGCTCCGTCTCCAATACCAGCTTTTCCTGCTGCAAGCTCTTTTCCTCCCCGGTGAGCTTTTCCAGCTCATTGGCCCGGGAGAGAATGCCCGCGTCCTTGTTCACGGAGCCGCCGGTCATGGAGCCGCCGGCGTTCATCACCTGGCCGTCCAGGGTAACGATCTTAAAGCGGCTGCGATATCGCTGACTCATGGCAATGGCCGCGTCCAGGTCGGACACGATCACGGTTCTCGCCAGCAGGTTTTCCACAATGCCCCGGTACTTTTCCTCGCTTTTTACCAGGTCCGAGGCGATGCCCACAAAGCCCCGGCAGCTTTCCAGGCCGTTTTCCTGGAGGGTTCTTCCCTGGATGCTGCTTAAGGGCAGGAAGGTGGCCCGGCCTCCCCCGGTGCGCTTTAAGTACGAGATGGCCGCCTTGCCGTCCGACTCCCGCTCCACCACGATCTGCTGCATGGCGGCGCCCAGGGCGATCTCCACCGCTACGGTATATTCGTTATCCGTTCGGATCAAACGGGACACAGGGCCGTGAATGCCGGGGAGCTTCCCCCGCTGAGCCTCCTGCATCACCATCCGGACAGATTTCTGATAGCTTTCAAAATCTCGCTCCATGGCCCGGAACACCCGTGCCTTGGCGGAAACGCTGTCCAGCTTTCCAAGAAGCTCCCGCTGACGGGAAAGCAGCTCATCCCGACGTTTGCCCCGGTTCTGCTGGCGGAGGGTGTAGCCCGCGATGGTGTTGGAAGCAGCAGTCACGTCCTCCTGGGCGGTTTTCAGAGCCTTGCGGCTGCCGTCCAGGTTCATCTGGGCCTCGTGGTGCCGGGCAGCCCCGGCGGAAAGATCGTCCTCCAACTGCCCCAAACGCTCCCGGGACTGAAGCATACTCTCTTCCAAGCCCCGGCTGTCGGCCTCCGCGGCAGCGATATCGGCGCTCAAGGCGGATTCCTTGCCCTTGAGCTCCAGATACTGCCGGGTCAGGCCTTGGGCGTTGGCGGTCATAGCAGCCAGCTCCTGCTGGATTTGATCCAGCTCCCGGCGCTTTCCCGCAAGGGTTTCCTCTATCTCCCGGATGCGCTCCTGGGCCTGCTCCACCTGGGCGGCCACGCCGCCGGAGCGGTCCTCCTGGCCCCGCAGTTCCTCTTCTATCCGGGCAATGTTGGCGGTATTGTTCTGCTGATTTCCCCGGAGGACGGCAAGCTGTCCGTCCAGCTGCTGATGGGAAGCGGAAAGCATATTCACCTTCACCCGAAGGGTTTCCAGCTCCCCATCCCGACTCCGAAGCTCCTCACCCAGCTCCTCAGCCCGGCGGTAGAGGCTGTCCAGGTCGTCATGGGCCTGCTGCAGCACGAAGGAGGCGGAGGCATAGTCCTCTTCCGCCTTTTTGGCCGCCTGGGACAGCTTCTCCAGAGTATCCAGCCAGACGGTGACCTCCACCCCCCGCAGCTCGTCCTTCAGCTCCAGATATTTTTTCGCTTTTTCGGACTGCTGCTTCAGGGGCTCCAGCTGCAGCTCCAGCTC
>CAMFFO010000123.1 GCA_945949735.1 uncultured Clostridia bacterium
GACTGTACCTGTGCAAGCTAATCTGTGACCGCCTGGGCCACACCATCCGGGCGGAATCCAGAGTTGGAGAGGGCACCGTCATCCGCATCGGCCTGGAGCAGACCCGGGTGGAGGCGGAATAAGCGCGGCAATACAGGACGGGGACGATGATAAACTGTTGTTTAGCGCACCAAAAAAGAACTGTCATTGCGAACCAGTCCGCTTAAGTGGTGTGGCAATCCCTCGGTTAGATGGGGAATGTACTGATAAGCACCCAAAAACGGGGGTTCCTGCGATTTTTGGTGGTAATCGTTACCTGGTTCCTTTCAACCGGGGGATTGCCACGACCAGTGTGCGCACTGGTCTCGCAATGACAGCATTTTTTCAAACACCAGTTTACCGCTTGCTTTGTCATGGGAAGCCGCATTTGTGACAATACTGTTAGAACTTCGGGGGGAACTGTAAGCCGATTGCATGGCGGGCGGTTCCCCTCTTATGGTAGAATCTGTACAGAAATTCCAAAGGAGGATTTTTGTATGAGCATTTTGGAGGTCGCGGGGCTGCGGAAGGTCTACACAACCCGGTTTGGCGGGAACAAGGTGGAGGCCCTGCGGGACGTGAATTTCACTGTGGAGGACGGAGAATATGTGGCGGTGATGGGAGAATCCGGCTCCGGAAAAACCACCCTGCTGAATATCCTCGCCGCCTTGGACAAGCCTACCGCAGGACGGGTGGTACTGGACGGCAAGGAGCTGGGAACCGTACCGGAGAGCAGAATCGCCGCTTTCCGCAGAGACAACCTGGGCTTCGTGTTCCAGGAGTTCAACCTGCTGGACACCTTCACTCTGGAGGACAATATTTTCCTGCCGCTTGTTCTGGCGGGGGTTTCCGTCCAGGAGATGCGCAGCCGGTTGGAGCCTGTGGCGGAGCAGTTGGGGATAGGGGAGCTGCTGAAAAAGTATCCCTATGAGGTTTCCGGCGGCCAGAAGCAGCGTGCCGCCGTGGCCCGGGCCATCATCACCAACCCAAAGCTGGTGCTGGCGGACGAGCCCACCGGGGCGCTGGACTCCCGCTCCACCGACGAGCTGCTGCGGGTTTTCGGAAAGATCAATGAGACTGGGCGCACCATCGTCATGGTCACCCACTCCGTCAAGGCAGCGAGCCACGCTTCCCGGGTACTGTTTATCCGGGATGGTGAGATATTCCACCAGCTCTACAGGGGGGAGCAGCGAAATGAGCAGTTTTACCAGAAGATTTCCGACACCCTGACAATGCTGGCGACAGGCGGTGACCGGGCATGAAACTTGGATTGTATCCGAAGCTGGCCTGGGACGGAATCCGGAAAAACAGGCGGCTGTATGTACCGTATCTGCTCACCTGCGGCGGGATGATCATGATGTTCTACATCATCCACTACCTGGCCGCCATGGAGGCCCTGAAAGGTATGTCCGGCGGAGCGACCGTTGGCCAGATGCTGGGTATGGGCGTGTGGATTGTGGCGCTGTTCGCGCTGATGTTCCTGTTCTACTCGAACTCGTTCCTGATGCGCAGACGCAAGAGGGAGTTTGGCCTTTACAATATCCTCGGCATGGGCAAGGGAAATCTGAGCCTGGTGCTGCTGTGGGAGAATCTGCTGGTATTTCTGATTTCCATGCTTGGCGGTCTTGCGGGCGGAATTGCCCTGTCGAAGCTGGCGGAGCTGGGGCTGGCCCGGGTGCTGGGCGGCTGGACGGGGTATTCGCTCAGCGTCAATTGGGAGGCCGTAAAGGATACGCTTCTGATTTTCGGGTGTATCTTCTGCCTGATCCTCCTGAAAAACCTGGTGCAGATCCGGTGGCTCAGCCCGGTGGCCCTTTTGAAGCAGGAAAGCGCCGGGGAGAAGCCTCCCAAGGCGAACTACTTGTTGGGGCTGGGCGGTGTGCTGCTCCTGGGCTGGGCTTACTACATCGCAATTTCCATTCAGAGCCCTCTGGCGGCCCTGGGGTGGTTCTTTATCGCCGTGGGCATGGTGATTGTGGCGACCTACCTGATCTTTATCTCCGGCAGCGTGATGCTGTGCCGGATTCTTCAGAAAAACAGCCGGTATTACTATAAAAAGAATCACTTCGTTTCCGTTTCCTCTATGGCCTACCGGATGAAGCGCAACGGGGCGGGGCTGGCCTCCATCTGCATCCTCAGCACCATGGTGCTGGTGATGATCCTTGGCTCCGGAAGCCTGTACTTCGGCGCGGAGGACAGTCTGCGCAGCCGATATCCCAAGGAAATCAATCTGAGCGCGTATTTTGTCAGCGAAAACGAGGATGCGGCCTATTCGGATGAGGATGCCTGGGCAATTCTTCAGGAGGTTCAGGACGTGGCCGGTCAGTATGGGGTCACGCCGGAAAACGCCCGGCATTACATCAGTGTGGGGGTCACCGGGCTGCTCCGGGACGGAACGCTGACGCTTGACTATCAGGACGTGGATGCCTTTGGGGAGGAGATGAACTGGGTTTGCCAGGTGTACTTTCTGCCCCTGGAGGACTACAACCGCTGCATGGGCACGGCGGAGACGCTGGAGGCGGACGAGGCGCTGATCCACTGTATCCGCAGAAGCTATGAGGACGATTCCATCACCACTGCCAACGGTACTACCTGGCGCGTCAAAAAGCAGGTGAAGGAAATGGTGGGCAGCGGGGATGCGTCCATGGATGTGATTCCGTCCGTGTTCCTGGTGGTGAAGGATCTGAACCGGGCGATGGAAGCGGTTAACCGGGAACTGGCGGAGATTGGTGAGGAGTATCTCACGCACCCGGAGCTCGACTACGGCTTTGACACTGGACTTCCCGCTGAGGAGCAGATTGCCCTGTGTGATGCCATTCGGCTGCAATTGTGGAATCGGGAGGTTCCGGCAGAGGGCGGCTTTTGTCCCAAGTACGTGGAATGCAGGGAGGAAGAGCGGAGCGATTTCTACGGTACCTATGCCGGTATTTTCTTCCTGGGGATTCTGCTGTCGATGGTTTTCCTGTTTGCCACAGTGTTGATCATCTACTACAAGCAGGTGACAGAAGGGTACGAGGACGAGAGCCGGTATGGCATCATGCGCAAGGTGGGCATGACCCGGGAGGACATCCGCAAAAGCGTCAACTCCCAGATGCTGACGGTGTTTCTTCTGCCCATTGCCACTGCGGCGCTGCACCTGGGCTTTGCGTTCCCCATGGTGAGAATGCTTCTGATGCTGTTCAATCTGAGAAACACGGGACTGATGCTGGCGGTGGCGGCAGTCACGGTGCTGATATTCGGGCTGTTCTACGCTCTGGTGTATAAGCTCACCGCCAACGCCTACTGCAGCATCGTCAGCGGACGAAAGGACGGTTGAAGATGCTTCCAAAGGGAAAGGGGCGAAGTATTCTGGGGGGAACGGTGATGGCCGTTGCCCTGACCCTGATCGGGATTCTGGCGATTCCCGCCGGGGTTCTGCTGGGGGCCATTGCCCTGCTGTGGGGAGGCGCGGACAGGCTGATTAGGGCCATTGAAAGATAAATACGGCAGAGATTCGGCAGGGGGCGATGCACGCATCGCCCCCTGCGGTAATGTTAATTGGATTCAACGGCAATGCGATAAATTGGTGTTTAGCGATTCGTTATCGTAGGGGCGGATATTATCCGCCCGCAACCCTACCGCATTGATAGCACGCACATTCACCGGAAATGCTCAAAACCGGAACGTTTCGGGCGGATAATATCCGCCCCTACGGTAGCAACGTAAGGTGCTTGAAAACTGTTAACAACAATTTATCTTGGCGCAATTGGAGCTTTATTGTTTGCGGAGCTCCTGGTAGAGGCCTACGGTGGTGGTGACGCCAAGCTTCTCCGCATGGGAAACCAGGCTGGTCAGATCCTCCTGGGTGCGCAGGAGAGTGAATTTTGCCTCGCTGGGTGTAACCTGGGAACGGTATCTGCAGTGCAGCCGTTCGTCGGCGTGAAAAGAATCAGACACCTCCTGATGGGGGATGGAATGGATCTGACACCCCTGGGCGGTCAGCAGCAGCTCCTGGCAGTCCAGAGCCAGCTCCAGCCAGATTTTCCGCCCCTGCCAGGGGGCAATGTATTTTTCCAGGGGGATGTGGCAGGGCAGGGACGGCAGAAATACGGGGGAATCGGTATACCGGGCGTAGAGGGAGGAAACCACCACGGGAAAGGGCAGGGTATCGGACAGAAAGGCGCAGAGCCTGCCGGTTTCCCCGCAGCCGGGCCGCTGAAAGTCCAGCAGCAGCCCAGCGCAGGAAAACCGCTCCAGCAGGGAATTTAGCTGACAGGCGATGCGCAGCGGGTCGTGAAGATGGATGGGCGTCCGGTCGTTGAGGATCAGCAGGCTTTCCGGGGCCAGGCGATGGGGGAGGTTAGTCAGACCCGTGCCATAGGGAGAAAAATGGCAGGCCATCCAGGCGATCTGCGGCGGCAGCGGGGAATTCGCGGCGATTTCCGAGGCTGTCATGGCAAGATATTGGCGGATTGCCATGGACAAATCCTCCTTTCCGTGCTATAATCTCCCCATATCCTATGAATGTGGGGAGGACACTATGCCCTTTTCTCTATTGCCCGGCGTGATGGCTGGATCGCTTACGGAGCTCACTCCGGGGATGTTAGCCCAGCGGGGAATCCATCTGCTGATGCTGGATTTTGACAATACCATCGTTCCGTATACCACGGACGTGCCCACCGGGGAGATGCTTTCCTGGCTGCGGGAGATGGAGGAATCGGACATCCGGCTGTGCGTGGTGTCCAACAGCCGCAAGGGCCGGGTTCCCAGGTTCTGCGGGGAATACGGGCTGGACTGCATCACCCACGCGAAAAAGCCCTTCCGGAGGGGAATTCGGCAGTGCCTTGAAAGGTACGGCGTTCCACCCTCTCAGGCGGCCTTGGCAGGGGATCAGATTTATACCGATACTCTGGGGGCCAACTGCGCCGGTATGCTGTCCATTCTGGTAAACGCCATTGACAATCATAATATCTGGCTGAAAGCACGCCATGTGCTGGAACTGCCTTTTATATTCTTTGCGAGAAAGAGGAGAATTTGATTATGAAAAACATTGAAAAATACGTGAGCCTGCTGGACGGTGAAGTGGACGGGCTCCTGCTGACATCCCGTTACAGCCGCCACTACGGCGCGGAGTTCGACATTGCCGAGGGCGTGGCTATCGTCACCCGGAAGGGCTGCCGCTATTTTACCGACAACCGCTACATCGAATCCGCCTGCAACGGCATCAAAGGCTTTGAGGTGCTGGAAACCAATCGGGAGAATCCCTACAACGCCCGGCTGAATCAGGCCATTGCCGATTTTGGCGTGACCACCCTGGGCTATGAGGAGAGCTACCTCACCGTCGCGGAGCTCCAGTCCTACGAAAAGAACCTGAACGCGAAGCTCGTCCCCTTCAACAAGGAAATCTACGGCTTCCGGGGCGTGAAGGAGGACTGGGAGCTGGCGCGGATGCGCAGGGCTCAGGAGATTACCGACAAGGCGTTCACGGAAGTGCTTACCCGGCTCAAGGCGGGCATGACCGAGTTGGAGCTCCAGGCGGAGCTTATCTACTGCCTGTACAAAAACGGCGCTCAGGGACTGTCCTTTGATCCCATCGTGGTTTCCGGCCCCAATTCCAGTATGCCCCACGGTGTGGCGGGGGATCGGGTTATCCAGCCTGGCGACTTCGTGACCATGGACTTTGGCGTGCTGTACCAGGGCTACTGCTCCGACATGACCCGGACCGTGGCTGTGGGCTTCGCCACCGAGGAGATGAAGCAGGTCTATGGCACAGTGCTGAAGGCTCAGCTGGCGGGCATCGCCGCTACCCGGGCGGGAGTCACCGGCAAGGACATTGACGGTGCGGCCCGGAAGGTGATCACGGACGCGGGATACGGCAAATTCTTTGGCCACGGCTACGGCCACAGCCTGGGTCTGGAGATCCACGAGTCCCCCAACTGCAACATTGCCAACGAAAATCCCATGGAAGCGGGCAACGTCTGCTCCGCCGAGCCGGGTATCTATCTCCCCGGCAAATTCGGCGTCCGGATTGAGGATGTGGTAGTGATTCAGGAGGGCGGCTGCGAGGTTCTGACCAAGAGCCCCAAGGAACTGATTGTGGTTTGAGAAAAGATCTGGCAACAGCTTGATAAATTGTTTTTATCGCCCTAAATAGAAAGTGCCTATCCCTTGGCGGTGCAGAACACACCGCATACCCCCGAAGCAAAACGGCAGATGCTCTTTCGGTTTCTGTCCCAAGGCGCCGGCGGAGATTTAACATGGTGGATCAAAAATAGCATGAAAGATGATCCGGACCTTGCTGTGCATATGATTATGAAGCTGTGTATGGCCGCAGCAGACACCATGAAATAAGGAATCAGCAGTTCCAATTTCGGAACTGCTGATCTTTTTGAGCACATATAAGTGCTGATTACTTTTGGTATGGCGGTGGGGAGCGATCCCCACTTTACAATCGCCCACGTGTGAATGTAGGTTACGCCATCTATGCAGCCAACAGATACAAGTTCACACACAATGACTGTTGACAGCCTGGCACGCCCGGCGCGATTCGAACGCGCGACCTTTCGCTTAGGAGGCGAACGCTCTATCCTGCTGAGCTACGGGCGCATATTATG
>CAMFFO010000124.1 GCA_945949735.1 uncultured Clostridia bacterium
TTGATCAGGGCCTTGCCCATGGATTCGATGCGGCAGGTATGGGTCTCCTTGACCTCCGCCTCCCGGTCACGGTAGGTTCCGTTGCGGCTCATCAGCTCGGCGAAGTCCACCTTGTGGCCGTCAAACTCAGGGCCGTCCACGCAGGCAAACTTGGTCTCACCGCCTACGGTGACACGGCAGCCGCCGCACATGCCTGTGCCGTCAATCATAATGGGGTTCAGGGAAACGCTGGTGTGGATGCCGAAGGGCTGAGTGGTCTTGCACACGAACTTCATCATGGGCACAGGACCGATGGCCAGAACCTCGTCAAAGGTCTCGCCGGCCTCCAGCAGCTCCTGCAGAGGCTGGGTCACCAGACCGTGACGGCCATAGGTGCCGTCGTCGGTCATGAGGATGAACCGGTCGGCCACGGCCTTGAATTCCTCCTCCAGAATAACGATATCCTTGCTGCGGAAACCAACAATGACGGTCACCTCAGCACCGGCTTCCTTGAAGCCCTTGGCAGAGGGCAGGGCAATGGCGCAGCCGACACCGCCGCCAACCACACAGACCTTCTTCTTTCCTTCCACGGGGGTGGGCTTGCCCAGAGGTCCTACGAAATCATGGATGTAATCGCCCTCGTTGAGAGCGCCCAGTGCGTTGGTGGAGAAACCAACCTTCTGGAAAATGATGGTAACGGTACCGGCTTCCCGGTCGTAGCCCGCAATGGTCAGGGGCACCCGCTCGCCCATTTCATCCACCCGGAAAATGATGAATTGGCCGGCCCGCGCCTTTCTGGCGATGAAGGGGGCTTCCACTTCCATCAGCGTGACGGTGGGGTTCAGCTCCTTCTTCCGTACAATTTTATACATGTTCTGATCCGTCCTTTTCAGAATTTTTCTTTCTCTCCGGACAAAATGCCCGTACGGTTTCATTATATTCCCTTTCGTTCAATTTGTCAAATATTTATATCCTGTTTTGTATATTTTTCCTGGTTTCTTTTCCTTTTTTATAGGAAACGGGAGGGTTGTCCCCTCCCGTTTAGGTTTATCTGGTTTTCAGCAGGTCCCGGATCTCGGTGAGCAGCACTTCCTCCGCGCTGGGTGCGGGAGGCTCCGGCTCTTTTGCCGCGGCTTCCTCTTCCTCTTTTTTCTTCCCGTGTTCGGCCATTTTGTTCAGGCCCTTTACCAGGAAGAAGACCACCAGGGCCAGAATGAAGAAGTTGATCACGGCGGAAATGAAATTGCCGTAGTTCAGGGTGTTCAGGATCTCATTGCCTGCCTCGTCCAGCACCGGCTCGCTGAACAGCCGGGGCAGGGTGATCTTCAGCTCGGAGAAGTCGATTCCTCCCATGAAGATGGCAACGATGGGCATGATGATGTCATCGGTAAGGCTTTTGGTGATGGTGGAGAAGGCTGCGCCGATGATGGTACCGACGGCCAGCGCCATGGCGTTGCCCTTTACGGCAAAGGCCATGAATTCGTCCCACCAGGAAGGCTTTTTCATGTTGCTTTTCATAAATATGTCTCCCTTTTCTATAGATACTTATTTTTTCTCAATGATTTCGATCCCGCCCAGGTATTTGCGCAGGACTTCGGGGACGACGATGGAGCCGTCGGCACGCTGATTCTGCTCCACCATGGCCGGGAAGATCCGGGAGGTAGCCAGGCCGGAGCCGTTGAGGGTGTGGACAAACTCGATTTTGCCCCCATCCCGGCGGAAGCGGATGTTGCCCCGGCGGGCCTGGTAGTCCCGGGCGTTGGAAACGGAGGAGACCTCCTTGTAGCCATTCATGGAGGGAATCTGGATCTCAATGTCGTAGGTCCGGGCCATGGAGGCGGAGCAGTCGCCTGCTGCCAGCTTCACGGTACGGAAGTGGAAGCCCAGTCCCTTTACCAGATCTTCTGCTTTCCGGACCAGCTCGTCGAAGGCCGCGTCGGAGTCCTCGGGACGGGTGAACTGGAACATTTCCACCTTGTTGAACTGGTGACCACGGACCATGCCCCGCTCGTCGGCCCGGTGGGAACCGGCTTCCCGACGGAAGCAGGGGGTATAGGCAAAGAACTTCTTGGGCAGGTCCGCCTCGCTGAGGATCTCGTCCCGGTAGATGGAGCAAAGGGCCGCTTCCGCGGTGGGCAGCATGTAGTGGGTCCGGTCGTCGGTGGGGTTGGCGATCTTGTAGACTTCGTCGGCAAATTTGGGGAACTGTCCGGCGGTTTCACCGCACTGGTACTCCAGCATGTGGGGAGGCAGGATGAAATCATAGCCGTCGGCAATGTGGGTGTCGATGAAGTAGTTCAGCAGAGCCCACTCCAGACGGGCGCCCATGCCGGTGTACATCCAGTTGCCGGAGCCAGCCAGCTTGACGCCCCGCTCATAATCGATGAGACCCAGGCCTTCGCACAGATCCACATGATGCTTCGGTTCAAAATCAAATTTGTGAGGTTCACCAAAGTAGCGCAGGGGCTGGTTGTTCTCCTTGCCGCCGGGCAGCAGGTCAGGATCCGGCAGGTTGGGCAGGCTCAGCATGGCGGTGCGGTATTCTGCCATGACAGCGTCCAGCTTCTCCGCGTCTTCTGCCAGACCTTTTTTCAGCTCCGCCATCTCAGCGAAAATGGGAGCCACATCCTTGCCCTGCTTTTTCAGCTGGGGGATCTCCTTGGATACCTTGTTCTGCCGGGCCTTCCGGGATTCGGTGTCGGCGATCAGCGCCCGGCGCTGCTCATCCAGCTCCAGGATCCGGTCAATGGTCGCGTCGCAGTCCACTTCCTTGGCCCGCAGACCGGCCTTGACTGCTTCCGGGTTTTCCTTGATACGTTTGATGTCTAACATAGTAATACCTCTCCTTGATTTGGAGATATAAGATTTTGAACAGTCCCCGGTTTTCGGTTTGCTCTGTCCGGAATCTTATATCCTGATTTTATTTTAATTTCATCAACAGGTCCAGCAGGGTCTGAAGATCCTCCTGGCCGTAGAATTCCAGTTCAAAACGGCCTTTGCGTTTGCCGTTTACGATCTTGACCCCCCGGCCCAGATGCTTGCTGAGGCTTTTTTCACATTCGGCTACATAATCTACCGCGAAGACCTCCTGATTTTTGGGGGCCGGTTCTTTTCCCATGTTCTTGCACAGGGTTTCCGCCTGACGTACCGACAAGGACAGGGCAATGATCTTCTTTGCCGCCTCCTGCTGCTGTTTTTCACTTTTCAGGGTCAGCACTGCCCGGGCGTGGCCCGCGGTCAGCTCTCCCTTGCGCAGCTGCTCCAGCACCTGGGGGCAAAGGCCCAGCAGCCGCAGGGCGTTGGCAACGGCCGGGCGGGATTTTCCCACCTGCTTGGCGGCGTCCTCCTGGGTCAGGCCGTATTCCTCGATCAATGTCTGATAGCCCAGTGCTTCTTCCACAGGGTTCAGATCCTGCCGCTGGAGGTTTTCAATCAGAGCCAGCTCCATGGCTTTCCGGTCGTCCGCCTCAATGATCACTGCCGGGATATCGCTTAGGTTTGCCAGTCTGGCTGCCCGCCAGCGCCGTTCACCGGCGATGATCTGATAGTAACCGTTGGGCAGTTCCCGGACGGTCAGAGGCTGAATCACTCCGTGTACCGAGATGGAATCGGCCAGTGACTGCAGTTCCTCCTCGTCAAAATCCTGCCTGGGCTGGTCCGGATTGGGCTCTACCTTGTGGATGGGCAGAAGCTGATAGGCGCTCTTCTCCAGGGGTTCGTCGCTGAAATCTCCCAGCAGCGCTCCCAGGCCCTTCCCCAGGCCCTTGTTTGATGCCAATGATACCATCCTTTCTTAAACGCTTCCGCGTTCCAGTTTTGCTTTTATTTCCTCCGCCATGGCCCGATAGGCTGACGCCCCCCGGCTGGTCCGGTCATACTCCGTCACCGGAATTCCGTGGCTGGGGGCTTCCGCCAGCCGGACGTTTCTGGGGATCACCGCCGCGAAGACCTTTCCCGGGAAGTGCTTACGGACCTCCTGAGCTACCTGGGCGGAGAAGTTGGTCCGGCCGTCATACATGGTCAGGGCCACTCCGAAAATATCCAGCCTGGGGTTCATCCGGCGCTTTACCATCCGCAGAGTGGACATCAGGTCACTGAGACCTTCCAGGGCAAAGTACTCGCATTGCACCGGGATCAGGATCCCGTCGGCAGCACACAGTCCATTCAGGGTCAGCAGCTCCAAAGAGGGGGGGCAGTCCACAAAAATGATGTCGTACTGATCCCGCAGAGGATGCAGAGCCTTGTCCAGCTGAAGCTCCCGGTGATTCTCACCGATTAACTCCACCGCCGCGCCGGCCAGATCCGCCGCTGAGGGCAGGATGTCTCCGTATTTTGTATGAACGATGGCTTTCTCCGGATCTACCCCGTTGATGGTCACGTCGTAGGTGGAATACTTGATTTTTCGTTTGTCCACACCCAGACCGGAGGTCGCGTTTGCCTGGGGATCAAAATCGCACAGCAGAGTTTTCAGTCCCAGGTCATGGAGTGCGGCTGACAGATTGACAGCGGTGGTGGTTTTTCCAACGCCGCCTTTCTGATTGACCACCGCAATTATCTTTCCCATTTTCTCCTCCTGTATTTCTCTTATGCATACGAAAGCGTTTCTATTGTTTCACGTGAAACACCACTGGACACGATCGTTTCACGTGAAACACGCTTATTCCGGATCGGATTCCTCAGAAGCAGTGGTCACCACAATGGACGAATAGTTCTGCCCCGGCCGGAAGCGTTGGCTGTTCATCAGAAACCGGACCGCCGGAAAGCTGAGGAAAGCGGACAGTACCAGCAGCAAAGCCACCAGAATCGTCAGGATCCGGATCCGCTTCTTCATGGTCCGGAGCTGCTCCTCAGGACCGGAGCCCCGGCGCTTGACGGCTTTTTTGGGAGGCGCGGTTTCCCGCCGGTTGGGAAGCTGTACCAACGTACCGGGTTTGACGGGATATTTCTCCATCTCCATCAGGCACTCCTGACAGAAGGCCTGACCCTCCGGGGCTTCCCGCCCACACTTCATGCAAACCATCGTGTCACCTCCCACGGCTTCGTTGGATACAAATGCGTTCCCGGCACGCCGGGCTGTCAATTGGTTCCAGGGTATTGTACAACACTTTTTTCCATTCGTAAAGTGGAAAAACGCACAGAAAGAGAAAAAACATGCATTCATAAAGATTTCTCTGAAGGACGCGGGGCCTGACAAGGGCCTGCTCCGGAGAGAATCGTGAATTTCTGAACCTTCGTAGAAATAAAATCAATGCGGGAAAGGATCATTTCGCGTTCGAATGCGCAATGGTTCCACCAAAGGCTTCTCCTTGAGGACTGCGAAGCGTGCCTTTGGTAGAAGCTGTCTCGCGAAGCGAGACTGATGTGGTGTTACCGCGGTACGTTTTCGCCGAAATGTCCCGATCATCGTAACTGTGTACCGCACACCACATCCGCCCCAGGCTGCGGTCCTCAAGCACCTTCTCCTCAAGGAGAAGGCTTGGGCGCTGCCGCACCAGAGGAGCCAACAAAGAGAAACGATCCTCTACAGAAGAAACGGCAGCAGGCCTATCAGGGAAGGAACGGCCGCACATTTCCGGCGCCCTATGGGAGTTCACAAATGATTTACAAATAAATCATAAGACTTTCGTTGACAATCATATAACCATGTGATATCATCATGTTACATGAATGCCGAACCCATTGCGAACAAAGGAGGTTATTTTTATGCAGTGGACAATCCCGGGCACCACCTTGGAAGCGGAGCGGGAACAGGCTGACCGGACAGGGGAGCGGTTTGAGGCCCTGTTCTCTGCCGGAGGTCTGACCCTGAGCCAGGTGGCCAGCGTCACCGGACTGGAACCCTATACCATTCAGAACTGGGTCAAGCGGGGGTTCCTTCCTCCCCCCAGAAACAAACGCTACGACATGGAGCAGGTCTGCCGGGTGATCAACATGAACATCCTCCGGGGGGCCATGCCTTTGGAGCAGATCGTGAAGCTGATGGCCTACCTCAACGGCAATCTGGCCGACGAAAGCGACGACCTGGTGGACGATACCAAGCTTCTTTTCTATTTTGTCCGGCTGGCGGCCCGGGCCAGGTACATCGGCGGAACCAAAAGCTGGGATGAGGCTTTGGAGGAGATCACCGGGGACTACGCAGAGCCTGTTCCCGGCGCCCGGGAGAAGCTGACCCGGGTCCTGAAGGTGATGCTCACCGTCTGGTGTGCCAACAGCCTCATTGCCCGGGCGGAGGACATGCTCCGGGAGCTGTCATGAGAAAGACTTCCCTCACGATGCAAACCCATCCATACGAATTCATATTATAAAGGAGAAAAACACATGGAAGAAAACGGAACCTACCGCTGGCCGGGAAACAATCCCCAGCCTCAGAAGAAAAAGCCGGACTTCCGGCGGGCCGGGCGCACGGCGCTTCTGGTTGCCGTGCTGCTGGTGCTGGTGGCCCTGGCCGGGACCTGCTTCTACACCGTGGACGACAAGCAGCAGGCAGTGGTCACCACCTTTGGCCAGGTAACGGACATCACCGACGCCGGTGTCCACTTCAAGCTGCCCTTCGGCATCCAGCAGG
>CAMFFO010000125.1 GCA_945949735.1 uncultured Clostridia bacterium
GGCAATTGTCGATACATTTCCCCTCTAACCGGGGGATTGCCACACCACTTAAGCGCACTGGTTCGCAATGACAGATAATTTTGGACGCGCAGCGACAAACACCAATTTATCGTACTGTTTTTGTTAATTGTATCACAGCTTCCGGGAATCCGCAAGTCACACCAGTACAGTCAGCAGCCACACCAGCCCCGTCAGCAGTGAACCGCCTGCGGCCCATACCGCGCCGTACAGAAACAGCTTGTGCTTCCTGCCCGGAGACTCCGGGCTGTGAATCAGTCTCTGGGCCTCCTTCAGCAGCAGCTCGTCGGTGATTCCCTCTCCCACCGCGTCGTCCCTCAGGATAAAGATCGCCTGTTCAAATAGTTTCGGGTCCGGCGTGTGAATCACAATCACCTGTCTTGAAACGCCTTTAACCATATTTTACCGCCTCCCTTTCCGTGATTATGGCCATTGGAGAGAAGGAGTATACCCATGTTTTCCATCCCGTTTCCCGAAAAATCTCTTCCATTAGTTGATTATTGCATCCCAATATGTTATTCTTTATATATTCGCTTCCCATCCCGACAGGTTTCCCGGACTTCTTTCATCGCTTCCAAGGACGGATGGGTCGATGGAGGTACTGTTATGAAAATCCGCATTCGGATTCTTCCTCTTGTTTTTGGACTTCTGGGTGTGCTGACCGCCGCCACCGCCATCACCGCGGCTTTTCGTTCCCTCAACGCACCTCCCTACCTTCTGGAAGCGCCGGAATCCGCATCGGATTGTGTGGAAGGTCTGATGCAGTGCATCTGTCAGGGAAACTACCAGCAAGCCGAGAAGTATTTGCAGGGAGCTCCGGACCTGGAGCTGAACCGTTCCCCTCAGGATCCGGTAGGCGTCCTGCTCTGGGACGCTTACACCTCCAGCAGCTCCTATACTCTGGTTGGAGAACTCTATGCTACAGAAACAGGGCTTGCCCAGGATGTTCGTTTCCGGGCGCTGGATCTGGATGCCGTAATGAAATCCATGGACACCCTGTCCAAGGAGCTTTTCACCTCCGGCATCGAGTCTGCTGAGGATCCCTCCGCCGTCTATGACAGGGAGGGCAACTATCGGGACGACTTCATTCACAATACGCTTTTGTCCGCTGCCCGTCAAGCTCTCGCGGACGATTCCCAAATGGCAGAAACGGAGCTGACCCTTCATCTCACCCATCAGGATGGGCAATGGCTGGTCATTGCCGATCAGGCGCTTCTTCAGATCATCTGCGGCGGCATTACGGGATAGGAGGCATACACGCAATGAAAAACCAGCCAACCCATTTCAAGAGGAAAAACCTTGCAGCCATTCCGGTCATTGCGGCCAGTCTGGCAGCAACGGTTTTTCTTCTTGGCAAAATGTCTCTATGGGCCCCTGTGTCAGGCGCAAAGGAGAGCACCCGGATGGGCCTTGCAGATAAGTTCGACCGCTACATTACTAACGGAATCAGCGATGCTCTGAGCGGCATTATTTCCATTCCCAAAGAATACTGGTTGAATGACTCGGATCTTGTGGCACCCGCGCCCCGACAGGAATGCTACGGGGAGACCTCTGACCCTGCCGCGCTGGCGGCTACTCTTACCGCAGCGGAACCGCTGCTGGACGGGCAATCCACTCTATTCACGGTACAGACCCCCATCAAGGAGGATACCACCGTGAAATACTACCTGGATGATACCATCCTTGCCATCACCTGGAAGCAGGTCATCGACGGAGGCGTTTACACCTTCTCCGAGGTAAAGATTTCCCACCCCTCCCAATTCCGACGCTTTATGGCCGGAGGAGCGTACGGAACCGGTGCGCTGTACACCGCCACTGAAATGGCAAAGAGCGTCAATGCCATCTCCGCTTCCAGCGCAGATTACTATACCTATCGTCCCTACGGCATTACCGTCAACAACGGAATAACCTACCGTCTGGACGAGGACGGGATCCTGGACGTGTGCTTTATCGATGACAAGGGAGACCTGCTCATGGTTCCCAGAGGGCAGCTGATCACCCAGGAGGATGTCGAAGCCTATGTCGCAGAGCACCATGTCCGTTTCAGTCTGGCTTTCGGACCGATCATCATTCAGGACGGGAAAGAGTGCACCCCCCAGGCCTATATCATTGGCGAAATCAAGAAGAACCTGACCCGGGCTGCTCTCTGCCAGCTAGGCGAACTTCACTATGTGGTGGTAACGGTGAACATGGAGCCCTATGCGGTAAGTATGCCCACCCTGAAGCAATTTGCCTCCCAGCTCTGGAAGCTTGGAATCCCCACCGCCTACTCCATAGACGGGGGCCAGACCGCTACCATTGTCATGGACAATACTCTGATTAACAGCGTGGACTATGGTGACCAGCGGGATATCAGCGACATCATCTATTTCGCCACAGCTTTGCCGGAGGTGGAATAGCGTCTATGGAACAGATCGCATTGATCGCGGGCCAGTTCGTATTCTATTGGAAACCCCTTCTGCTCATGGGGGGCGCGGTTACCTCCATCTTCTTGTTCCTGTGGCTGTACCTTCAGGAGGACGGCCGAAGCCTCAGCGCCGCCTGCGCTGTTCCCCTGGCTCTGGCGCTTGGGTTGATTCTCTCCCGGTTGGTACACTGGTATTGCCGTCCCGGCGACTATGCGTCGATTGAAGCCGCATTGCAGGATTATTCCAGCGGCGGATTTGCCTTGATCGGCGTCTTTTGCGGGTGTCTCGCCGCCGCCCTGCTTCTCCGCCTTTTCCGGATTTCCGATTCCGCTCCTGCTATGCTGGACTGCATGAGCATTGCCGGAGCCGCGGGGATTGCGATAGGACGGCTGTCCTCCTTCTTTGATTCCTCCGATCGGGGGATCCTGCTGAAAGAGCTGCGTTCGCTTCCCCTGGCCTATCCGGTAACCAACCCGGTTTCCGGCGCTCAGGAATACCGGCTTGCCACCTTCCTGATCCAGGCGATTGCCGCCGCTGTCATTTTCCTGCTGCTGACGGCGCTCTATCCCCCCTTGCGCAAACGCGGGCGGCTCCGCGCGGGGGACGGATGCCTGCTCTTCCTGCTGCTGTACTGCTCGACTCAGGTGGTCCTGGACAGCACCCGTTACGATTCCCTGCCCTTCCGAAGCAACGGCTTTGTCAGCGTGGTTCAGGTATTCAGCGCCCTCGCCATCGGTTTTGTGGTTTTGGTATCCTCGGTCCGCCTGGTAAAGCTCCGGGGATTAAGGATCTGGTGCTTTGGTCTCTGGGCGCTGATTGCCGCAATGCTCGGTATCGCCGGATATATGGAATACTATGTCCAGCGGCATGGAAGTCTGGCTGTTTTCTCCTACAGCATCATGAGCGCGGCGCTGGCAGTCATTGCGGCAGCGGTCATCGTAATGATGATCCTGACACCCGTTTCGAAGCCCAAGACCGGAAAATATCTGCGGCAGAAGCCCCCCGTGGAACCGAGACGGAGGCTATCCGCTGAAATCCCTGCCCGTGAATAACGGCAGCCATCCTTTCCGACCTCATCGCCTCTTTCCCGTTGAACAGTCGCCCTTTCCCGAAATGCAAAAGGCTCGTGCGAACTGCACGAGCCTTTGGTGTTTTTTCTTTATTCCTGTTCTCTGGGTCGCTTGTATCGCCCATGGGGCTCCCACGCGGGCAGGGGCAGCCGCTGCATAGCTCCGAAAACCCGCTCCTTCAGATCCGGATAAGTCTTGCTGAGATCAAACAGAAGCTGCTTAACCTCCTCCCGTTTGGTATACTTGTCCACTGGGCAGCGGTTTCGCAGCACCGGAAGGCCTTGCCTCACAGCAAAATTGTCCACAGTTTTCTCATGAATATACAGCATGGGCCGGATTTGGACAATCCCCGTCCGATCCAGATTGGTCACCGGCTGAAAACAGCTGATCCTCCCCTCAAAGAGAAGCGACATGAGAAAGGTCTCCACCGCATCGTCATAGTGGTGCCCCAGAGCCAACTTGTTGAAGCCCCTCTCAAGAATGGCCTGATTCAGAGCCCCGCGCCGCATCTTTGCGCACATGGAGCAAGGGTTTTTTTCCTTCCGGTGATCAAAGATGATGGGGCCGATTTCCGTTTTCACCACCGTATAGGGCACATGGATTCGCGCGCACAGCTTCTCCACCTCCCCATAGTCCATCCCCAGGCCCATGTCAATGGTGACGGCCTCCAGTTCAAAGGGTTTGTCGAAGTATTCCTGCAGCCCGGCGAGCAGCACCAGCAGCGCAAGCGAATCCTTTCCACCTGACACACCCACGGCGATTTTGTCCCCGGCTTCGATCATATTGTAGTCGTCCACACACCGGCGAACAAGTCCCATCAGCTTCTGCATTTGTAGTATTTCCTCCGTTTTTCATAAAAAATAGGATGTGAGAATTTAAGAGCATTCAAGCGATTTTGAGAGCATTTAAGAGCTTATTCCGGATTACGTAAAACTCCTCCAAAAAGGTGTTGACATTTCATTTTGTTTGTGGTATAAGAATTTGGCGATTTGAAGATATTGTACTTTATGTGCAGTAAAAAGTCAAAATATTTTACCTAACTGGAGGAACGCATAATGTCCACTACTCTGCTGAAGAAGGAGACCCTGGAGCGCAAGTGGTATGTTATCGACGCTGCCGGCAAGCCCCTGGGCCGTACTGCCGTCACCGCCGCCAACCTGCTGCGCGGCAAGCACAAGGTCGATTTCACCCCCAATGTTGACTGCGGCGACAATGTCATCATCATCAACACCGACAAGGCTGTGTTCACCGGCAGCAAGCTGGAGGACAAGACCTACTACCGCGTATCCGGCTGGATCGGCGGTCTGAAGGAGACCAAGGCCCGCGTGATGATGGAGAAGCGCTCCGACTACGCCATGGAGCTTGCCGTCAAGGGTATGCTGCCCAAGAACACCCTGGGCAAGGCCGCTCTGACCCGGCTGCACCTGTACAAGGGAGCCGAGCATCCCCACGCCGCCCAGAAGCCCGAAGCCTGGACCCTGGACTAATTTGGAGGTAACTTAAATGTACGAGAGCAAGAAGAAGTATTTTTACGGCACCGGCCGTCGTAAGTCCTCCGTTGCCCGGGTTCGGGTCTACGAGAACGGCACCGGCTCCATCATCATCAACGGCCGCGACATCGACGACTACTTCGGTCTGGAGACCCTGAAGCTGATCGTCCGTCAGCCCCTGGTCACCACCGATATGCTGGGCAAGGTGGACATCGTTGTCACCGTTGCCGGCGGCGGCGTTTCCGGTCAGGCCGGCGCCATCCGTCATGGCATTTCCCGCGCTCTGGTTGTCCTGAACCCCGAGAACCGCGCCTCCCTGAAGGCCGCCGGCTTTATGACCCGCGACCCCAGAATGAAGGAAAGAAAGAAATACGGCCTCAAGGCTGCCCGTCGCGCTCCGCAGTTCAGCAAGCGATAATTTTAGTTCAAAACAGCTCAAAAACCCCGAAACCATGCGGTTTTCGGGGTTTTTCCTTTTCAGATTGTTTGCCCTGTTTTGGCATAGTCTGACCCGTTTTGAACCATTTTTTATGGGTTAAATTAAGGACAACCACCCCCAAAACAGGGGCTAATGGGTTAAATCATAGGACAACTTTTTTGCCCCAGCCCTCTCCCAAGAGGTCATTTTTGCTTTTTTGTCCCTCTGAAATTTTATGCAAAATCGGTTTGGCAGAGTTTGACCCAATCTGAACAAATGAATATGATTTTATTGCGAAAGCGTTCAGTGTTCCAGCTGGGCGCTTTTTGCATTTCCGGGGACCGACGTTCCGGGATCAGAAAAAGCCGTCACTCTTTTTTTCAAGAAAGTAGTGGCGGCTTTTTCTATTTCCAGAACCAAACACGACAAACAGAAACGAGGTGAAATACGATGAACACGCAAATCATCGCCGTCGCCAACCAGAAAGGCGGCGTCGGCAAGACAACCACCTGCGCCAACTTAGGCATCGGGCTGGCCCAGGCCGGAAAGAAGGTGCTGCTGGTGGACGCCGATCCCCAGGCCAGCCTGACCATCAGCCTGGGCAATCCCCAGCCGGACAAGCTGCCCTTTACCCTCTCGGACGCGATGGGCCGTATTCTGATGGACGAACCGCTGCGCCCCGGCGAGGGTATCCTGCACCACCCGGAGGGCGTGGACCTCATGCCCGCTGACATCCAGCTCTCCGGCATGGAGGTATCTCTGGTGAACGCCATGAGCCGGGAGACCATTCTACGGCAGTATCTGGACACCGTAAAGGGACAGTATTCCCATATCCTCATCGACTGCCAGCCCTCCCTGGGGATGCTCACGGTCAACGCTTTGGCCGCTGCCAACAGGATCATAGTCCCCGTCCAGGCGGAGTATCTGCCCGCCAAGGGCCTGGAACAGCTGCTGTCCACCATCAACAAGGTTAAGCGGCAGCTGAACCCCAAGCTCCAGATCGACGGTATTCTGCTGACGATGGTGGACAACCGCACCAACTTTGCCAAGGAGATCGCCGCCCTGCTGCGGGAGACCTACGGCAGCAAAATCAAGGTGTTCGGCACCGAGATACCCCATTCGGTCCGGGCCAAGG
>CAMFFO010000126.1 GCA_945949735.1 uncultured Clostridia bacterium
GCGGATAATATCCGCCCCTACGGTGATAGTGCTGTAAACAACAATTTATCTTCCCCCTGGCTATCGGGGCGGAAAGATTGAAAAAGAGTGACACGGTGGACTGAATATGGTTTTTTCCAGCTTGATATTTTTATACGGGTTTTTCTCCCTTTCTCTGTTGGCCTACAGCCTTTGCCGCAGCCGGAGGGCGCAGAATTGGGTGCTGCTGATCTTCTCCCTGGTTTTCTATGCCTGGGGAGAGCCCAAATATGTGCTGCTGCTGATGTTCATGGCCTTTGCCTCCTGGGCCTGTGCCCTGGGAGTGGAGCGGTCGTCCTCCCGGCGGGGGAAGCGCTGCTGGGTGCTGCTGGCGGCGGTGGTGGACATCGGCCTCATCGGCTACTTCAAATACGCGGGGCTGATCTGCGGGATATTCGGAACCGTTCCGGATTTCATCCGCAGCATCGCCCTTCCCATTGGCATTTCCTTCTACACCTTCCAGCTGCTAACCTATGTGGTGGATGTGTACCGGGGGGATGCCCAGGCACAGAGGAGCTACTCCAACGTGCTGCTGTATGCCGCCCTGTTTCACCAGTGCATCGCGGGCCCCATCGTCCGCTACAAGACCATTGACCGGGAGCTGTTCGGCTCGGAGCCAAGGAAGCCGGAGCTTGCCCAGGGGGTGTCCCGGTTCTGCGCCGGGCTTGCCAAGAAGGTGCTGCTGGCCAATCCCTGCGGGGCGCTGGCGGATACCATGATCCTGGCGGACAGCGTGGCCTCGGATCCGGGGATGCTGGCTGCCAATCTGGAGCGGCTGAATTCCAGCAGCGTTCTGGGAGCCTGGCTGGGCATCCTCGCCTACGCCTTGCACATCTATCTGGATTTCTCCGCCTATTCCGACATGGCCATCGGCATGGGCAAAATGCTGGGCCTTCACTATCCGGAGAATTTCAACTACCCCTACATCTCCAGAACCGTCACGGAGTTCTGGCGGCGTTGGCACATCTCTCTGGGAACCTTCTTCCGGGACTATGTGTACATTCCCCTGGGGGGCAACCGTGGGAGCAAGCCCCGGGTGATCTTCAATACGCTGGTGGTGTGGCTGCTGACGGGACTTTGGCACGGGGCCAGCTGGAATTTTGTGCTGTGGGGACTGTGGTTCTTTGTATTCCTGATGCTGGAGCGGAGCTTCCTGAAAAAATGGCTGGAAAAAATACCGATTCTGTCCAATCTATACCTGCTGCTGGTGGTCTGCCTGGGCTGGGTGATCTTCCGGTTTACCAACCTGGAGCTGGGCTTTACTCTGGCAAAGTCCCTCTTTGGTCTGAACGGAAATCCCCTGACCGGCTTTGAGGCGGAAATTCAGCTCCAGAGCCATGCGTATCTGCTGCTGATCGCGGCAATTGCCAGCACGCCGCTGCTGCACACTCTGAAGCAGAAGCTGGAGGAGCGGGTGTGGGAGCGGGATGCCCTGTCCAGGGTGTGGAACGCGGTGCTCTACGGCGCCGTACCGGTGGTACTGCTGCTGGCTTCCACCGCCAATCTGGTGGGTGACAGCTACAATCCCTTCATCTATTTTCAGTTCTGAGGTAAGCTATGCGGTATCTGAGAAAAGAACAAAAGTCAAATGAGCCCAAATGGGGTTACGCGGTACCCTTCTTTGTGGCCCTGGGGGTTCTGACGGTGGTGGCCTTCCTGATTCCCCTGCGGCCGGAGGTTTCCTATTCCGAGAAGCGGGAGCTGGCGGCTTTCCCGGAGTTCTCCCTCAGCGCCCTGGCGGATGGAAGCTATTTTGACGACATCACGCTGTGGTTTTCCGACACCTTCCCGGGACGGGAAACCTGGATCACGCTGGCAAATTATGACGATTCCTTCTACGGCTATTCGGAAATCTCCATCCAGGGAGAGCTCCCGGTGACGGAAACCGTGCCGCCCATTCCCGAGAATCCGGAGCCCGCAACTCCCGCACCGGTGAAGGAAACGGAGGGTGCGGAGGAAACACAGCCCCAGCAGACGCAGCCTGAGGAAACGGAGTGGGGCGGCGTGGACGCGGGGGATGCCGCGGAAATCATCCGGAGCATGACCACCTTCCAGATCGGAGATTCCGCCTTCATCTTCCAGAATTTCTGTCAGGAAACCAGCGACAGCTATGCCGCAATTCTGAATCAGCTGGCTGCGGAGGTGGAGGACAAGGGGGTCACGGTGATCAGCGCACCGGCTCCCACGGCGGTGGGCGTGCTGATCGAGGATGCCTACCAGGAGAAGCTGGGCTCCGTCAGTCAGGTGAAGATCCTGGAATACATCCGCTCCAAGCTGGACGAACGGGTGGTGGCGGTGGACACTGCCTCCGCGCTGATCCCCCACAACAGCGAATATCTGTTCTTCCGCACGGATCATCACTGGACCGCGTTGGGCGCTTACTACAGCTACAGCGCCATCTGCGACGCCATTGGGCTGGAAGCTGTGGATATTGAAACCTTGGAGCCCTGGGAGCAGGGGGAGTTCAAGGGCAGCCTTTACGGCAGAGTGACCCAACCCCACAGGCTCCGGCCTGACACAGTAACCGCTTATGTACCCGAGGGGGACATTGCATTTGAGGTGTACAGCAACAACAACGGATATGCGACATCCATGCCGCTGCTGCAGGACACCACCAACCGGACGGTTCAGGAAAAGTATCTGGTATTCGGAACCGACTACCCCATGACCCACGCGGAGAACAAAAGCCTGCCTGACGCGCCCAACGTCATGGTGGTGAAGGACTCCTTCGGCAACTGCTTTGTACCCTTCCTGACCCAGAGCTTCCATAATGTGTATGCCTTTGACTACCGGAAGTACAACAGCACGCCCCTTGTGGATCTGGTGGAGGAATATGACATTGACTATATCATCGTGATGCCTTATATCACGGCCATTCAGGATTCTCAGGGCCCCGGAATGTTCCGGAAGGTCTGCCTGGGCTGGTGGTCGTGAAGGGCAGCGCGGAATTTGAGGTAAAACGTTATGAATGAAAAGGAAGTTGGCGAGATCCGACGCAGACAACGCCGGGATCGCAGCAATATGACGGCGGTGTTCGGCTGCTACGTCAACGAAAATCGGGAGATCATCTCCCAGTTCCGCCAGAGCACCGGGATCATGCCGGAAAATGAAGCGGACAAGTATTTTGGCCTGCTGCGCAAGACCCTCTCCGGAGGCCTGGGAAGAAACCTGATCGACATCACCTTTAAAACCGCCCAGGTGGCGGGAAGTCCGGAGCATAAGCTGCTGATGGATCTGCGCTCCAGCCGTCTGGAGAATGAGGAAATCCGGGAGGAATTCCTGAAAAAGGTTATCGATACCGTGTCCCTGGAGGGAAACTACCTGATTTTAATGGGCTGCGACAGCTACGATGTGCCCTTCAAGAGCAAGGATGACGCGCTCCAGCCGGATTCCGCGGAGGAAACCTACCAGTACATTCTCTGCGCCGTGTGCCCCGTGAAGCAGACCAAGGCAACCTTGCACTATGTGCCCGAGGAGAAGCTGTTCCACGATGGGGCCATGCTGCAGCAGGTGGGGCCTCCCGCCGTTGGATTCCTGTTCCCGGCCTTTGACAACCGGGCCACCAACATCTACAACGCCCTCTACTATACCCGGGATGTGAAGAGCAGTCAGGAGTCCTTCGTGGAAGCAGTGTTCAACGCTCCCATTCCCATGCCTGCCGCCGAGCAGAAAAAGTCCTTCGAGGCTCTGCTGCAGACCTCCCTGGGGGAGCAGTGCAGCCTGGACGTGGTGCAGAACGTCCATGACCAGCTCTGCCAGCGCATGGAACTGCATAAGGAGAGCAAGGTGCCCGAGCCTCTCACCGTGGGCAAGGAGGATGTGAAGGAGGTTCTGTCCTCCTGCGGCGTCTCCGAGGAACACGTGGCCAAATTCAGCGTGGATTATGACGCGGTTTTCGGCTTCGAGGCGGAGCTGCATCCCAAAAATATTATCGACAGCAAGCATTTTGAGATTCAGACCCCGGATGTGGTGATCAAGGTGGACCCCACCCGCAGCGATCTGATCGAGACCCGGATCATCGGCGGGGTGAAGTACATCATGATCTGCGCGGACGAAAACGTGGAGGTCAACGGGGTCAGCATTCAGATCCAGGATCAGGAAGCTGCCGGGATTGGCTGAAGAAGCGCGCACCATCGGGAACGGGAAAATGATCAATTGGTGTTTGTCGAGATGCCACCGTAGGGGCGGCTATTAGCCGCCCGCTTTTGTTTCGTCAACGAAAGTGCTTCCGTTTATCGGAAACGCTCAGAAACTTGAACGTTTTCGGGCGGCTAATAGCCGCCCCTACAGTAGCAATGCAACGTGTTTAGAAATCTACAAACACCAATTGTTCTTTCTCTGGGTGTTGTATGTTTATTTAAAGAAATGCCTTTCAGGCGGAAGGGAGAAATCAACATGGAAGAACTGAAACTGGAGGATTTTCTGTCCTACCGGTTCCTGTCCCAGGTGCGGTTTGCGCCGGGGGGAAAACGGGCGGCCTTCGTGGTGTCGGACAGCTGTCCGGAGGAGAATTGCTACGAATCCCGGCTGTATCTGTGGGAGGAAGGCGCTTTGCGCCAGCTGACAGATCTGGGTAAGGAAAACCGCTTTGTCTGGGAGGACGAAAACCATCTGCTGTTCCCCGCCGTCCGCAGCAAAAAGGAAACCAAGCGGGCGGAAGCGGGAGAGCCCTTCACCTCCTACTACCGGCTGGATATCCGGGGCGGCGAGGCGCTTCCTGCTTTCACAGCCCCTTTCCAGGCGGGGAGTCTCCAGCCGCTGGGCGGGGGGAACTATCTGGCCACGGGAACCATTGACGCCGGCTGCCCGGACTTCTACGCCATGAGCGTGGAGGAGCGGGCGAAGATTCTGGAGGGAAAGAAGGCG
Organism: uncultured Clostridia bacterium; assembly: GCA_945949735.1. Taxonomy (GTDB): domain Bacteria; phylum Bacillota; class Clostridia; order Oscillospirales; family Oscillospiraceae; genus Faecousia. The sequence continues at coordinate 4,885 of CAMFFO010000126.1, forward strand.
GACAAGGACTACGAGGTGTTCGACGAGATCCCCTTCTGGAGCAACGGCGGGGGTGTGGTCAACAAGAGCCGCACGGCGCTGTTTCTTCTCTCCAACGGCAAGTGGAAACGGATCACGCCTCCCTGTTTCAGCGTGGACAGCTTCACGGTGCTGGGGGAGCGGGTTTTCTTCTCCGGGGAGGCCTACGAGACGAAACCCAGCCTGATCTCCCAGCTCTGGACTGCGGACACGCGCACCGGCGAGGCCCGCTGCCTGGCGGAGAACAGCGGCCTGTCTGTAGAGAAGATTACCCAGGCGGACGGAAAGGTTCTGGTCATCGGCAGCAGGATGGAGAAGCATGGCCTGAATGAGAACGCCCAGGTCTTTGTTCTGGAGCCCGAAACCGGCGCGCTGACCCTGCTCCGGGCGGAGCAGGAGAGTATGTACAGCAGCGTGGGCAGCGACTGCCGTCTGGGCGGGGGAGAAAGCTGCGGCAGCTTCGGCAAAAGTCTTTACCACATCACCACCCGCTGGGGCAATTCCCATCTGTACCGTCTGGATTTGGACGGAACCAGCGTCCCGGTACTGGAGCAGGAGGGCAGCATCGACTGCATCAGCGTGGACGAAAGCACCGGGAAGGTGCTGATGACGGCCATGTTCGGTCAGAAGCTCCAGGAGCTGTATCTGCTGAACCCCGCCACAGGGGAGCTTACGCAGCAGACGACCTTCAACGAGGAATGCCTCCGGGGAAAATATGTGGCGGTTCCCCGGCGCATGGTGATCCGGAGCCGGGGCCTGGACATCGAGGGCTGGGTTCTGGAGCCTAAGGATTTTGACAGCGGAAGGCGGTATCCCGCGGTGCTGGACATCCATGGCGGCCCCAAAACCGTCTACGGAAGCGTTTTCTACCATGAGATGCAGCTGTGGGCCAACCGGGGCTATTTCGTGTTCTTCTGCAATCCCAAAGGCTCCGACGGCAGGGGAAACGAGTTTATGGACATCCGGGGCGCTTACGGAGAAACCGACTACGAAAACATTATGGAGTTTACCGACGCTGCGCTCCAGGCGTATCCCCAGATCGACCCCGCCCGGGTGGCGGTGACCGGAGGCAGCTACGGCGGCTTCATGACCAACTGGATCATCGGACATACGGACCGGTTTGCCTGCGCCGCCTCCCAGCGTTCCATTGCCAACTGGCTCAGCTTCTACGGCGTTTCCGACATCGGCTTCTGCTTTGCCAACGATCAGTGCGATGCCAATGTATTTGACAGCCCGGAAAAGATGTGGGAGCACTCTCCTTTGCGCTATGCAGGGAATGTGAAAACGCCCACACTGTTCATCCACTCGGATGAGGACTACCGCTGCCCCCTGGCGGAGGGATTGCAGATGTATACCGCTCTGGTGGACCGGGGGGTTCCCGCAAGGCTCTGCTGCTTCCACGGGGAGAACCATGAGCTCTCCCGCTCCGGCAAGCCCCAGCACCGCGTCCGCCGGCTGAAGGAAATCACCGATTGGATCGAGAAATACACGAAATAAGGAAAACAAAAATCCCGGAATCATTTTCCGGGATTTTTGCGGAATGCGGATGGAGAATACTTGGCAGTCCGACAAATTGGTGTTTGTCG
>CAMFFO010000127.1 GCA_945949735.1 uncultured Clostridia bacterium
CCCGGTTGAAAGGAACCAGGTAACGATTCCCACCAAAAATTGCAGCGAATCCCATTCTTCCGGGTACTTTTCGGTACATTTCCCCTCTATCCGGGGGATTGCCACGACCAGTGTGCGCACTGGTCTCGCAATGACAGCGTTATTTTTCAAACACCAATTTATCTTATTGTAAGTATAAACCCGGAAAGGGGGGATGTCAAGAAAAGGAAAACCGCGCCGGTTACGGCGCGGTTGGGAGTCAGGCTTCCCGGATGCCGAAGAGGGGACGGGCTACCCGTTTGTAGAGGAGCAGGGTCAGCAGGGAGACCACGGCGCCCTTGACGAGGTTCAACGGCGCGACACAGAGCAGCACAAAGGTGGATACGCCGCTGACGCCGCTGTGAATGGCAGTGCCCATGCCGATGATGGCGTCCAGAGGAATGCCGTAAAGCTGGGCAAACTTGGGCAGCAGATACACCGCGTTGAAGGCGCTTCCCAGCACGGTCATGGTCAGGGTGCCCAGAATCAGGCCAACGAGGGCGCTGTGGCGGCTCTTGTTCACATGGTAGAAGATCACCGCTGGGAGCACCAGACTGCAGCCCACCACGAAATTGGCGAAATCTCCCACAAAGGCGGTGGAGGTGCCCTTCAGCAGCAGCTTCAGCAGGATCTTCACACCCTCGCAGGCCACGGTGGCGCTGGGCCCCAGATAGAAGCCGCAGAGCAGCACCGGAAGCTCGGAGAAGTCCAGCTTGTAAAATTCCGGGGCCAGGAATACCAGCGGGAAGTCCAGAACATGGAGCACCACCGCGATGGCGGAGCAGATGGCGATGATGCAGATCCGCCGGGCGGGGGTCACCTTCCGCTTCTGGGGAAGGTGATCCTCCACCAGCCGGGCCAGCACCGCCAGCGCGGCCACAATGAGGACACAGACCAGGACGAAGCTGCCGTTTTCCAGCAGCTGCTGCCAAAGTTTTGCCATTTTTCTTTCCTCCAATACGCAAAAATACGCCCTGAGCATGGACTCAGGGCGTAAAAACAGCTATAGCGCAGGCAGCGCAACCGTATATCTTCTTCCATCCAGACTGTACTGTCGGTACCGGAATCACACCGGTTCTGCGCATAGCGCTCGCGGACTTTACCGCCGGTGGGGAATTGCACCCCGCCCTGAAGATATTGTTCAGTTCTGGCACAAGGATAGCACAGTGAAACCTGCTTGTCAAGACGGAAATACTGTGGTAAGATCAGGATAGAGAATCGGAAACGGTATGATAAATTGGTGTTTATCGCTGCGTGTCAAAGTTTCCTGTCATTGCGAGACCAGTCCGCAGACTGGTCGTGGCAATCCCCCTGTTGAGAGGAACCAGGTAACGATTACCACCAAAAACTGCATTGCTTCCACTCTTTCATGTACTATTCGGAACATTTCCCCTCTAACCGGGGGATTGCCACGCCACTTAAGCGCACTGGCTCGCAATGACAGCATTATTTCAGGTGCGCACTTGTAAACAACAATTTACCGTTCCCCCCAGGGGCTATTGGGTGGGGGCGGTGGTTTCGGGTGCGGCGGCCGTTGTGGGGGCGGTGGTCGCGGCGGTGGTGGGTGTGGTCGTGGGGGTGGTGGTCAGGGTTTCCGGCATCCGGAAGCCGTGGATTTTCCCGCTGGCCGCGGTATCCGTAATGTCGCCGCCGATGACCTTATTCTTATAGACCAGCAGCGTGGCATAGACAGGCTCCGTGGCTCCGGGGTAGTTGTTGATCTTATAGACAAAGCGCATGACGTTCTTCCCGGCGTAGGGGGTCAGATCGTACCCTTGGCTCTGCTGCAGGGTGTTGTAGCGGCGGTAGACATCTCCGGACTCCTTGGGGATCCGAACCTGGCTGCTTTCCACCGGGGTGTTGGTCACGTCCCAGCCGAAATCCCTCAGGAACTGCACCCTGCCGTCGTTGGTGGCCACGGTCTGCACGGCGGTCTGCTGGGTATCTCCCCCAAACAGCAGAATCAGCGCAGCGATTACGGCGGCCACGGCCAGCAGAATCAGCATGATTTTTTTAAAATCGACCTTTGCGGTCATAACCATCATAGAATATCCCTCCCAAATGACGTTGACACCACATATGTATGTCCCCGGGAGGCGGGATAGAACGGAGGCATTATGGACAGACTGGACAAATTCCTGAGCGCAAGCGGAGCGGGTACCCGCTCCCGGGTCAAGGAGCTGCTGAAAGCGGGCAGGGTCACGGTGGACGGCGGTGTGGAGCGGGATCCGGGGCGGAAGGTGGATCCGGATGTTCAGGAAATCCGCCTGGACGGAGAAATTCTGGGAGGACGGCGGCGGGTGGTGCTGATGCTGCACAAGCCTGTGGGCTTCGTCACCGCGACTTCGGACGCCCATGAGCGGACGGTCATGGAGCTGCTGCCCCCGGAGTACAGGCATCTGGACTTGAACCCCGTGGGGCGGCTGGACAAGGAAACCGAGGGGCTGCTGCTCTTTACCAACGACGGGGCTCTGCTCCACCGGCTCATCAGCCCCAGGCAGGAGGTACCCAAGGTCTACTACGCCCGCCACGAGGGGAACGCCACCCGGGAGGATGTGAAGGCTTTCACGGAGGGCCTTCTGCTGCGGGACGGGACAAAATGCCTTCCCGCTGTGCTGGAGCCCCTGGGCCCTGGGGAGAGCCGGATCACGGTGCGGGAGGGAAAATACCATCAGGTGCGCCGGATGATGGCCTCCCGCGGCATGACCGTCCTTTACCTTCGGCGGCAGCGGGAAGGGGGCCTGGAGCTGGGAGATCTTCCCCTGGGAGAGAGCAGGGAGCTGTCGGAGGAGGAAATCCGGGCTCTGGAGCAGACGTAAGTGGGCATTTCGCCGGGGATTTGGATGGACGCGGCGAAAGGGTACTGGGATATTACCTAAAAAAACACATACTTTTTGCAGTAAAATGTCAAAAGGTACTTGCAATATGCGCAAAAGCTGTGTATAATAACAATGTTGTTTTGTGAAATGCGCATTTATGCAAGATACTAAGGAGGGGCACCAAAATGTCCAACAGTGTTTTCCAGAGCGTGATTATTCAGTTGAAGGAGATCTCTGAGCGCACCTTCGGCGTGATGGATACCGAGGGGTGTGTGGTTTCGTGTACCGATATGTCCATGCTGGGGGAGCGTTGGCCGGACGCCGCGCTGAAGGTGAGCAACGCTGCCGACGGGATGCTGACCTATAACCAGAAATGCTTCAAGGCCATTGTGGGCAACTCCAACTATTTCGAGTATGCCGTGTTCTGCACCGGCGACGACCAGGCTGCCCGGGATTTCTGCGCCATGGCTTTCATCGCCCTGAACAACGCCAAGACCTATTACGAGGAGAAGCATGACCGGGGCACCTTCGTCAAGAACATCATCATGGACAACATCCTCCCCGGCGATATCTACATCCGGGCCAAGGAGCTTCACTTCTCCACCGACGCCCCCCGGGCGGTGTTCCTGATCCGGCAGGTGGGCCATGGGGACGTGTCCACCGTGGACGTGCTGGCGGGGATGTTCCCCGACAAGCTTCAGGATTTCGTTCTGAGCATCAATGAAATGGACATCGCCGTGGTCAAGCAGATCAGCAGCTCCACCACCAGCGAGGAGCTGGAGCGCATCGCGGGCACCATTGAGGAGACTCTGAAAAACGAGCTGCGGATCAAGACCGTTATCGGCATCGGCACCGTGGCCGAGCATCTGCGGGAGCTGGCGGATTCCTACAAGGAGGCCCAGACCGCCATTGAGGTGGGCAAGGTATTCGACACCGAGAAGAGCATCATGCACTACGAGAACCTGGGCATCGGACGGCTGATCTACCAGCTGCCCACCACGCTGTGCGAGATCTTCCTCAGCGAGGTGTTCAAGAAGAATTCCATCGATTCTCTGGATCAGGAGACCCTCTTCACCATCAACAAGTTCTTCGAGAACAATCTGAACGTTTCCGAGACCTCCCGGAAGCTCTTCGTCCACCGCAACACCCTGGTGTACCGGCTGGAGAAGATCAAAAAGCTCACCGGACTGGATCTGCGGCAGTTCGACCACGCCATTGTGTTTAAGGTCGCCCTGATGGTTCGCAAGTATCTCAGCTCCCGGGAAAACCGCTGACAAAATACGCTTTTGAGGCCGCGCCGGAATTGGCGCGGCCTTAAGTTTTTTTGGAAGTGTTTCGGCTGCGGAGGAGAAGCATGGAAGCGGGAAACTGGTGCTTGTCGAATGTGCTTATCGGATTAACTCAGAAAAGCGGAAAAGTGCTGTTTACCAAGAAGCCACCGTAGGGGCGGCTAATAGCCGCCCGCAGCCTTCCGGTTCTGAAAGCGCTGCGTTCTAACGGAAATACTCAGGAATTGGAACGTCTCGGGCGGCTAATAGCCGCCCCTACGGTGGCCTTTGCAATCCTTCAGACTCCAATTTATCGGAAAGCTGAGCGAACCTGATAAGCATATTGTCGAATATATTCTGTCATTGCCACACCAGTGTGCGCACTGGTTCGCAATGACAGATAATTTGGGATGCATACCGACAAACACCAATTTACCATTTTGTACTTTGTTTATTTGAAGAGGAACGGTAACGTTTTTTGCGAAAATGTGAATATATGGGAACCGAATCCGGAAGAATCCGGAGAAAACGTGGTACATCCGGTGTTTTTCCGGGGGAATGGATTGACATATGAAGCGAATTGTGTTACAATTCGGTTACACTGCGGAAGAATGGCCCCGGGATGTGAGCCTTCCTCCGGGACAGGAGATTGTTGCAAATGATCGAATTTACCAATGTTGAAAAAACATACGAACAGGGTAACAAGGCCCTGAACGGTGTTTCCATGACCATTGAGGACGGGGAATTCGTCTTTCTGGTGGGCCCCTCCGGCTCCGGTAAGTCCACCATTATCAAGCTGATCACCGGCGAGCTGAAGCCCACCTCCGGAAGCGTCCATGTGAACGGCTATTCCCTGGAGCGTATCCGCAAAAGGGAAATCCCCTATCTGCGCCGTACCGTGGGCGTGGTGTTCCAGGACTTCCGGCTGATTGCCAATATGACCGTGTATGAGAACGTGGCCTTTGCCATGCGGGTCATCGGCGCCAAAGAAAAGGAAATCCGGGACCGGGTTCCCTATGTGCTGGAGCTGGTTGGTCTGGAAAACAAGAAAAACCGCCTGCCCGGCGAAATGTCCGGCGGCGAGCAGCAGCGTCTGGCCATCGCGCGGGCGTTGGTGAACAATCCCTCCACCATCATCGCCGACGAGCCAACCGGAAACCTGGACCCTGCCCGCTCCTATGAGATCATGGCCCTGCTGGAGGAAATCAACAACCTGGGTACCACCGTTCTGGTGGTGACCCACGCCAAGGATCTGGTGGAGCGCTTCGGCAAGCGGGTCGTCGCCATCAACGACGGCCTGGTGGTCAGCGACGGAATGGAGGGGTATTACAACAATGAAAAGCAATAATATCGGCTATTTGCTGAAGGAAGGCCTGCGCCATATCTTTACCCATGGCTTTATGTCCTTTGCCGCCGTGTGCGTCACCGTGGCCTGCCTTCTGATCGTAGGAAGCTTTGCCATCCTGGCCTACAACCTGGATATTATGGTAGAGGAGCTGAACCAGACCAGCGAGATCCTGGTATATGTGGACAGCAGCCTTTCCGATGCTGAGGCCAGAAGCATCGGTACCAAGATCAATATGCTGGACAACGTGCTCCAGGCAACCTTCGTCTCCCGGGAGGAGGCCCTGCAGCGGTTTGTGGCAGACCATGAGGACGACAGCGCCTTCAGCGGCGTCCGTGCCGAAGATCTGCGCCACCGGTTTGTGGTGATCCTGGAGGATAACGCCCTGATGGAGGAAACCGACCTCCAGCTCAAGAGCATTCCCGGCGTGGCCAATACCAGCGCGGCTTATGAGCTGGCCGAGGGCTTCTCCACGGTGCAGGATGTGCTGCACATCGTGTCCTATGCGGTCATCGCCGTGCTGCTGGTGGTGTCGCTGCTGATCATCTCCAACACCGTCAAGCTGGCCATGTATGACCGCCGGGACGAAATTGCCATTATGAAGATGGTGGGCGCCACCAACGGCTTCATCCGGCTGCCCTTCGTGGTGGAGGGCTTCACCCTGGGTATGCTGGGCGCAACACTGGCCTTCGGCCTGGAGTGGGTGATGTACGACGCGCTGGTGGCCCGGATTGCCCAGGCGGATTCCCTGAGGCTCTTCAATTTTGTGCCCTTCCAGGAGCTGCTGCTCCCCATGGTGGTGACCTTCGCCGCCGCCGGTATGTTCGTGGGCATCGTGGGCAGCTGGAGCTCCATCCGCCGCTTTATGGATGTGTAACCGCCGCCGGAAGTAAAATAGAGAAAAGCCCGTCTCTTCTGGAACGGGCTGGGGAACGGGAAATTGGTGTTTGTCGCTTCGCGTCCAAAATTATCTGTCATTGCGAACCAGTCCGCAGAC
>CAMFFO010000128.1 GCA_945949735.1 uncultured Clostridia bacterium
TATCCGCCCGAAACGTTCCGTTTTTTGAGCATTTCCGGTGAATGTGCGTGCTATCAATGCGGTAAGGTTGCGGGCGGATAATATCCGCCCCTACGGTGTTAGTGCTGTAAACAACAATTTATCGCTCTTACATATCCTTCCTCATTTCTCCCATTCCATGAAAGGAGCGTTCCCAATGAAACAGGCCCTTTACGATATCATCGACCGCAAAGCCCCCATGCTCACCTCCCTCAGCGACAAAATCTGGGACTACGCGGAGCTGTCGCTTTTGGAATACAAATCCACTGCCGCCTACGTCCAGATCCTCAAGGAGGAGGGCTTCGCCGTGGAGGAAAAGCTCTGCGGCATCCCCACCGCCTTTTCCGGCTCCTTCGGCTCCGGAGCCCCCCGGATCGGCATTCTGGGGGAGTACGACGCCCTTTCCGGGCTTTCCCAGAAGGCGGGAGCCACCGAGTATTCGCCCCTCACTGAGGGCGGCTGCGGTCAGGGCTGCGGACACAACCTGCTGGGCGCGGCCTCCCTGGGCGCAGCCATCGCCATCAAGGAGGCCATCGCGGCAGGGCAGCTTCACGGCACCGTGATCTTCTACGGCTGTCCCGGAGAGGAAGGCTGCGCGGGCAAGACCTTCATGGCCCGGGACGGACTGTTCCAGGATCTGGACGCTGCCCTCACCTGGCACCCCGGGGACACCAACGAGGTCACCGTAGGCTCCAACGCCGCCTGCATTCAGGTGGCCTACAAGTTCCAGGGCCGTGCCGCCCATGCCGCCGGGAACCCCTGGTCCGGCCGCTCCGCCCTGGACGCGGCGGAGCTGATGAACATCGGCGTGCAGTTCCTCCGGGAGCATATGCCCCCCAAATCCAGCGTCCACTACTCCATCAGCGATACCGGCGGCCTGTCCCCCAACGTGGTGCAGCCCACAGCCGGACTCATTTACATGGTGCGCGCCGCCAACGTCCGTCAGGCCAAGGCGCTGCTGGAACGGGTGAACGACATTGCCCAGGGCGCGGCGCTCATGACCGGCACCACGGTATCCCGGCACCAGATTGACGGTACCTCCGATACCCTGTCCAACACCGTGCTGGAGGAGCTGCTCTATAAAAATCTGCAGGAGGCTCCCCTGCCCGTCTATACCGAGGAAGAGGTCGCCTATGCCGCGGCTCTGAAGGCCACCTTCCCCGAATCCCGCCTGCCCGGGGATCTGACCGAGGACAATCCCCAGGTGAAGCAGTTCGTCCTGGAGAAAACCCAGGGCGGCACCCGGCCTCTCAACGATTTTGTCATGCCCTATGTGAGCGCCTGCCCCTTCAGCCCCGGCTCCACGGACGTGGGCGACGTGAGCTGGCTCACCCCCACCGCCCAGTTCAACGCGGTGACCATTCCCTCCGGCACCCCCGGCCACTCCTGGCAGACGGTCAGCTGCGGCAGAACCAGCCTTGCCCACAAGGGAATGCTGTACGCCGCCAAGGTGCTGGCCGCCTCGGTGGGCGAGCTGATGACGGACGAAGCCCTTCTCGCCAAAGCCCGGGCCGAATTCGCGGTCACCGCCGCCCAGGGCTACGACTGCCCCATCCCCCCCGACCTCACCGCCGCGCCCCAATAACGAAGCGGGCGGTTGACAGCGGATAGTGACGATATCCCCTCGGGACAAGAAAGAAGCCGCCGATCGCCCTTTCTCACCAGCCCGAAAAATTGGTGTTTGAAGGTGCGCATCCCAGATTATCTGTCATTGCGAACCAGTCCGCAGACTGGTGTGGCAATCCCCCGGTTGAAAGGAGCCAGGTAACGATTATCACCAAAAATCGCGGCGACTTCCACTTTTTCAGGTACTAATCGGTACATTTCCCCTCTATCCGGGGGATTGCCACGACCAGTGTGCGCACTGGTCTCGCAATGACAGGAAATTTGGCGACAGCCCGACAAACGCCAATTTATCGCGCTGATGTTCTTGACCACCACTCCCGAATCGTCAATTCCGAATCCTTCCCGCCTGTCCGGAGCGCATCTGACGGACAGGCGGATTTTTTGCGGGAAACGTCCCGATCCGCGCAAAATTCCCTTGACTGCCGGGGGAAACTGCTCTATAATGTTTGGAGCTATGGATATTTTTCGCTGAGAAAGGATTTTTGAATATGGCTAAGGAATATAAGATTACAAGCCTGCGGCTTGCCGACCTGGAGAAGGAACTCAACTACCTGAAAACCACCCGGGAGCGGGAGATCGCCGCCATGATCGCGGAAGCCCGTTCCTACGGCGACCTTTCCGAAAACTCCGAGTACGATGCCGCCAAGAACGAGCAGGCCAAGCTCTACGGCCGCATTGCCGAGATCGAGGACATCCTGTCCCACGCCGTCATCATTGAGGACGAGAACGAGGCCTCCGGCCGGGTGGGCCTGGGCTGCACCGTGGTGGTGGAGGATGAGAAGGGCAATCGCACCGAGTACCGGATCACCGGCTCCCAGGAGGCCAACCCCATGGAGCACAAGCTCTCCGACGACTCCCCCTTCGGCCGGGCCGTGGTGGGCAAGGCCGCCGGTGAGACCTTCACCGTCAACGCTCCCGCCGGCTCCTTCTCCATGAAGGTGGTCAGCGTCTCCCGTGAGGGCTAAGGTATGGCAAAGTTCGTACCCCAGTCCGAAATGCCCCTGGGCGACCAGGTCCGGGTTCGCCGGGAAAAGCTGGAGAACCTCCGCGCCGAGGGCTTCGACCCCTTTGTCCAGACCCGGTTCAAGGTGACCGCCGATTCCGCCGCCATCAAGGCGGATTATGAAGCCATGGAGGGCAAGTCCGTCCGTCTGGCGGGCCGCCTCATGAGCAAGCGGGGCATGGGCAAGGTGTCCTTCTGCGACCTGCAGGACCGCACCGGCCGCATCCAGCTCTATGTCAAGTTCGACGAGATGGAGGAAAGCTCCTTCCAGCGGTTCAAGAAAAACGACATCGGCGACATCGTAGGCGTGGTGGGCGACGTGTTCAGGACCGAGCGGGGGGAGATCTCCGTGCGGGTTCACGAGGCCACCCTGCTGAGTAAGTCTCTGCTCCCCCTGCCGGAGAAGTTCCACGGCCTGACCGACAAGGAGACCCGGTTCCGCCAGCGGTATGTGGATCTGATGGTGAACCCGGAGGTCAAGCGGAATTTCGTCATCCGCTCCAAATTCATCAAGCATATGCGCAACTACCTGGACAACATGGGTTACATCGAGGTGGAGACCCCTGTCCTGAACACCATCGCCGGCGGCGCGGCGGCCCGTCCCTTCGTGACCCACCACAACACCCTGGACATCGACATGTACATGCGCATCGCCACGGAGCTGCCCCTGAAGCGGCTGATCGTGGGCGGCATGGACCGGGTGTATGAGATCGGCCGGATCTTCCGCAACGAGGGCATGGACCCCAAGCACAATCCGGAGTTCACCACCGTGGAGCTGTACCAGGCCTACGCGGATTTCCATGATATGATGGACATTGCCGAGGGCATCTACACCACCTTCGCCAAGGAGGTGCTGGGCACCTATAAGCTCCAGTGGATGGGCGAGGAAATCGACCTGACCCCCGGCTGGCCCCGGATGACCATGGTGGAAGCCGTCCGCAAGTACGTCGGCATTGACTTCGACGCCATCACCGACGACGCCGAGGCCGTGGCCGCTGCCAGGGCCAAGGGCGTGGAGCTGGCAGAGGCCGCGGAGAAGACCTGGGGCAACGCCCTGTACGCCTGCTTCGACCAGAAGGTGGAGGAGCATCTGGTTCAGCCCACCTTCATCACCATGTACCCCGTGGAGGTGTCCCCTCTGACCAAGCGGTCCCCTTCCGACCCCCGTCTGACGGAGCGGTTCGAGTTCTTCATCAACCGCAGCGAGATGGGCAACGCCTACTCCGAGCTGAACGACCCCATCGACCAGCGGGAACGCTTCGTCAAGCAGGCGGAGCAGCGGGAGCGGGGCGACGACGAGACCGAAATGCTGGACGAGGACTTCCTCACCGCTCTGGAATACGGTATGCCCCCCACGGGCGGCATGGGCATTGGCATCGACCGTGCCGTGATGCTGTTCACCGGCGCGGACACCATCCGGGAAGTGATCCTCTTCCCGACAATGAAGCCCACGGATATGCCCAAGGCTGAGAAAACGGAAGAAAAAGTTGAGAATTCTCCCGTTTCCGCTCCTGTGGAAAAGGAAGAAAAAATCGACTTTAGCAAGGTGGAAATCGAGCCGCTGTTTGCCGATTTCGTTGACTTTGAGACCTTCTCTAAGTCCGATTTCCGTGCCGTGAAGGTGCTGGCCTGCGAAGCGGTGAAGAAGTCCAAGAAGCTCCTCAAGTTCACTCTGGACGACGGCACCGGCACGGAGCGCACCATTCTCAGCGGCATTCACGCCTATTATGAGCCGGAAGAGCTGGTGGGTAAGACCTGCATCGCCATCACCAACCTGCCCCCCAGACCCATGATGGGCATCGAGTCCTGCGGTATGCTGATTTCCGCCGTCCACCATGAAGCGGGCGAGGAAAAGCTGCACCTTCTCATGCTGGATGGGTCTATCCCCGCCGGCGCAAAGCTCTACTGATTTTAAGACAACACCGCACAATTGCGTCTGCGGCCGGATGGCGGGTCTTTTCCCCCATCCGCGCAGTTTGGAAAACAGGAAATACACCAAGTATTCCCCTGTTTTCCAAACTTTCGGCTGAAGAAAAATCCCTTGCCTCCGGTTCTTGCCGAATTATGCGGTGTTGCCTTAACCCATAAGACTCCGTAAGCAAGGGGGTGCCCCACCACCGTGAGGCACCCCCTTTTTATACTGTTTTCCGTTTCCGCAAATCCGTCCGGCTTATTTCCAGTGATTGAGCTGGGATAACTGGGTTCTATAATACGCCCGGGCCTGTTCCGGGGTCCATTCGCCGCTGGGCATATGGGCGGCGAAGAAATCCAGCAGCTGCTCCAGGTCGGTATATACAAATTTCCCGTCCGCGTAGCACCATTTGCAGTATTCTTCGTTGAATGCGCCGTCAGGTTCCCGGCTGATATTGGAATCCTCCAGCGGCATTCCGCAGCACTGGCAGAACAGCTTCCTCGGCGAGCCCAGCAGGGTATTGATGGATACGTCAAACAGCTCTGACAGCAGCTTCAGCGTCTGTGTGTTGGGGACCGTTTCCCCCGTCTCCCAGCGGGAAACGGCCTGCCGGGTAACGTAAATTTTTTCCGCCAGCTCCTCCTGGGATAATTTGCGCTCCATCCGCAGCCTGAAAATGACATCCTTTGTGTCCATAGAAAACACCGCCTTTCACAGGGATTATAGCACCATACCATCCAAAAGCCAAGCAACTCTCTGTTGCGGACAAGAAAAATCCGCGCATTCCGTTATCATCAGCAGAAAACCAAATTGGTGTTTGTGGGGCAATTTTGGAAATGTTTCAAAAACACTGTAGGGGAGCCATTCATTGAAATTATGGAATGATTGCCATCGGCAATCATGGTAATTCTGATTCGCTGCGCGGAGCACCACTCCCGGCGGTACATTGTTCCGATTTTTTGAGCGTTTCGGCGAAAACGTACTGCGTTCGCGGGAGGCATGAATGCCTCCCCTACAGCAAAAACGTAACGTGTTCGGAAATCGACAAACACCAGTTCAGGTTATCGGGTTAAAACAGCAAACCATCCAGCAATCACTTGCTGGGATGCCACCGTAGGGGCGGCTATCAGCCGCCCGAAACCTTACGGCTTCCAAAGCACCCCGTTTTGCCGGAAACGCGCAATGATTGAGCCCTTTCGGGCGGCTGATAGCCGCCCCTACGGTAGTAACGTGAGGTGTTTCCATGGATGCTGTTCTAAGCCGATAGCCTATACACCAGTTTGTCGCTCCCTACAGGTTGCGGAGGATGCCGGGGTGTGGTATACTGGCATAAATTCGGGAAAGGCGGGAAATAAGTATATGGTGGATTATGAAGAACTGGCCCGGCAGCTGGGGGCGCTGGCGGAGGGGGTGCCTTATGAGATCGCGAACCTGAGCAACGCCGCGGCGCTGCTGTGGGAGCACCTTCCGGACATCAACTGGGTGGGCTTCTATAAAATGATCGGCGGGGAACTGATCCTCTATCCCTTCCAGGGAAAGCCCGCCTGCATCCGGATCCCCCTGGATCGGGGCGTCTGCGGCGCGGCGGCCCGGGAGGATCGGGTGCAGCGGGTGGAGGATGTTCACTTGTTCCCCGGGCACATCGCCTGCGACTGCGCGTCGAATTCCGAGATCGTGGTGCCGCTGCACCGGGATGGGGAAGTCTGGGGCGTTCTGGACATCGACAGCCCCCTTGTTGGGAGATTCTCCGAAGCAGATCAGTCCGGCCTGGAGCGCATCGCCCGGGTGATTGAGGACAAAATTCTGCCTGCAGCAGAACGATAAATTGTTGTTTACAGTTTTCAAGCACCTTACGTTGCTACCGTAGGG
>CAMFFO010000129.1 GCA_945949735.1 uncultured Clostridia bacterium
GATGGGGACATCAGCGGCACAGCCTCCATCACCTCGGGCGGCGACGGCGCGATCACCATGCAGAACGTGGATGTCTCCGGCGCGCTGACCATGACCAACAATGGCGTGGGCGTGGTGGATATGGAGGATGCCAATATCAGCGGCAGCGCCACCGTCAGCACCAACCAGGGCGACGTGGATATGGATGTGATCACGGTTGCGCAGGGCGGCAGGCTGGATCTCGACACCGGTTGCGGCGACGTAACCATGGGTGAAAACGGCACCGCGTCTGACAACGCCATTACCATTGACGGCTCTGCGGAAATTACCATCGGAACCGGCAAGATCCACATGAACCAGGTGAATGTGAATCAGACCGGAAAGCTCGTCGTCGACACCGGCAAGGCTGGCGGCAACGACAATGATGTGATTGTGGATGCGGTCTATGTGGACGGTCTGATGACCATTACCACCACCGGCGATCCGGCCCAGGGCAGCGAACCCGGTAGCGATCTGCTGATGAAGAATGATGCCTCCAAACTGATCCTGGATACGAACTTCCGGGAGACCAGGGAAACCGCAGACGGTGAAGAGATGTTCTTCGATATCGGCGGCAATATTGGCACCCCCGGGTGTTATTTCAAGGTCAGCTACGAAGGCGAGGATGAAAAACCCAGCCTGACACTGAATATCCGCAACGCAAACGATATCTTCCTGACCCAGCTCACCGGTATTTCCACCGAGATCGAAGGTGGCGAGGATACCGGCAGACTGGAGGGAGACACCGTTAAGACGGAGCATGACGAGTGCATCAGCGACCTGGGTGAGAAGGAAGTTCAGGTTTTGATCCCGGATCAGACTCCCGAGGAGCTGGCAAAGCAGCTGGCCGGGAACCTGACTGAGGAGGAACTCCTTCTGCTCATGGACGGAAAGCTCTCCGGCGCCGCGGTGAAGGATATCCTGGCGCTCAGCGAAGAGGGTATCGCCGAAGCGCTCGTCGGTATGACCTCCACGCAGATGGAGCAGCTGTGGAACACCGTGATCGGAGGAAGCAGCGCGCCCGCTCCGGGGGAGAGACTCACCGATGTGGCGGCAATGCGTGAGGAACTGAACGCTGCGGGTACGGATACTTCCGGGCTCAGTGACGAAAAGGTTCAGCAGGCATACGAATCCTATTACCAGCAGAAGCGCAGCGACTACGAGAAGCAGCTCAGCAACGCGATGCTTGACGCGCTGAGTGGGGATGAAAGCCTCACCGGAGCCAAGATCAGCGCCCTGTTGGGCCTGTCCGGTGTGGAAGCTCCCATGGAAGCGGTTCTGGCCGGCGTCATTGGCGGGGAGAGGATCAAGGTTGATCCAAACGGCGATTCCATCCAGACTGTCGATGACAGCGGGGCACCTCTGTATCTGGATAAGGACGGCAATCTGACTACGGAAGCGGAAGATGCCGAGGGCAATCTCAATGAACCCGTCTACGAGACAGAGCCTCTGCTGGACGACGAAACAGAGCTCTTCAAGGCTTATTGGGAGTCCCTCACCGATGCGCAGAAGCAGGCGTTGATTGATGATGCCTACGAAGCGCTGGTCGGCAAGTATCCTCCCGTTGAGGATCAGACCGACGAGCCCAGAGATTTGGTGCTCGTGATCGGAACCTCTACCGGGGAAAGCTACCTGCTGAATGTGGGAGACATCGCCATCCGGCAGAGCAGCGGAACGTTCACCGCCGGTGAAGTGGTTTCCACCCACGGCGATGTAACCATCACCGCTCCCAGCATCGAAGGTGTTGCGGCCGAGGATAAGGAAGCCATTACGGATCCCTATGTACAGCAGATGTACGAGGAGAAGTATGTTGGTGAGAGGACCGAGAACGGCACCACCATTTATGGCACCGATTCCAACGTTTACGCGGAAAACCACAGCTATACCGCTACCGAGGGCGGCATCGGCGCAGCCACCGAGCTCACCACGGAGCAGCGGAGCTGGAAGGAAGATGTCATTGCCAACATCGTGGGCGAGGAACCCTTGCCCGGGGCGGACGCTTATGACATCAGCAATACCGGAAGCTGGGATATCCTCCGCAACGAAAACGGCGAGATCAAGATGAACTTCGTTGCTTCCTTCAATGGCATTCGGGATATCGACCTTCTCACGGAGACGACGCTGAACGCTTCGGCAGTGGGCGACATTGCCATCACCGAGCTTACCGGCAGCCAGATGGTGAACAATGTTACTTCCGCGGCAGGCAGCGTGACTCTGAAGGCTCCTGACGGTGAAATGATGATCCAGCATATCACCGCAGGCGGCAGCGCGGAGCTCTCGGCCCAGGGAAGCATCCTGGATAACCGTGAGGACGGAGACACCAACTTGAACGTGGATGCCGGCAGCGGCTCCATCACCTCCGTGGGCGGTTCCATTGGCGCAGACCCCGACCATCGGATCGACGTATCCATCGACGGCCATCTGACCACCGACAGCTTCGGTGATACCAACCTGAATGCGGCGGGCAGCCTGAACCTGACAGCCGACACTGCCGAGGGCATCCTCCATGTGGACGGCACAGGGGATCTGACCATCGACAACACCGACGGCGATCTGGATCTGGGCGCCATTGAAGCGGCGGGCGATGTCTCCATCACCGCGCAGGGCGGACTGGTTCTCGGCGACAGGCTGGGACGGGACGCACAGGTGAAGGGCGACAGCATCAGCCTCACCGCCATCAACGGCAATGTGGGCACCGCGGAAGCTCCGCTGCTGGTGGATACCAACCCCGATGAAAACGGCAATCCCGGCGTGCTGAGCGCGGCGGCCAACAACGGCAACGTGTTCATTACGGAGATCTCCGGAGACATGACCATTGGCACCGTCACTTCCACCGGGGAGGAGAACAGTGTAAACCTTAAGACCGAAGATGGCAGCATTGTGGAAAGCGACGCAGGCAGCAGTGACCTGATCAAGGACGCTGTGGATGCGGCCGTTGAGGCAGCCAAGGCTCAGGCAAAGGCCGAAGCCCTGGAGGATCAGGTGCAGGTTCTGGATGACTACGTCAACACCCTGGATCGCGTGAAGCAGGAACTGCAGGAGGCGTTGGATAACCGGAACGAGGCGCAGTCCGATCTTGACCAGGCCCGGGCGGAAGAAGCGGCTGCCAAACAGCGATTGGAGGCTGCCGAGGCAGAGCTGGAGAACCTGAAGAACGCGGAGAATCCGGATGCGGCTGCCATTCAGGCACAGCAGGACAAGGTGAACATCGCACAGTCTGAATATGACAACGCCTTGGCCGAAATCCAGAACAAGCAGAATGCGCTGGAAGAAGCCGAGAAGCAGCTGAACGATGCCGTGGACAGTGCAGGCGAAAAGACCTTCGGCACGGTTCCCGGACTGGAGGAAGCTGCCTCCGCGGAGGAAGCTCTGCAGGCTCTGGAGCAGGAGGGGCAGATTCAGGAAAAGGAGCTGCTCGACCTGACGGATGCGCTGACCCAGGCGCTCCAGGATGCAGCCGCCAAGCAGACGGAAGCCGACGAAAAGGCCCAGAACGCTTCTTCCACCGGAATCACCGCTGACGGCGACGTGAATCTGGAGGCCAACAGCAGTTCCGGTTCCGCTGGCATTGGTGAGAAGGACAACGCCCTGGGCGTTACCGCCGGAGGAACGACCCACATCGGCACAGGCGCGGACACGACGCTGTCGAATGTGGATATCGAAAGCGGCGGCGATCTGACCATCGATTCCATAGTTGCCGAGGGTGAGGTCAACCTCACTGCTGGGGGCAGCATTAAGGGCGGCGAGGATCAGGGTACTGTGGATATTATCGCTCCTTCCGGCAGCCTGAACAGCCTGAGAGGCGATATTGGAACCCAGGAGGATCCGCTGAAAACCGCGCTGGACAGAGTGAACGCTTTTGGCAATAACATCTATCTGGACAACATCAAGGATCTCGCCATTGATTCCATCATTTCCGGTGGGGATCCCGATCAGGACGGCGGCAATGTGCATCTGACTGTTGCCGGCGATGTCATCGACGGCGACGCTTCTGCCGAACCCAACGTGATTGGCGGTGATATCCAGATTGATGCCAGCGGCGATATCGGCACGAAGGATAATCCTTTGGACGTGGAATCTGATTCGCTTGGCGCCACCGGCGGGGATATTCACATTTCCAGCGAGGGAGATGTGGAGGTAGATAAGATCGTTGGTTCGGACGTTACCATTTCCAGCGGCGGCAAGGTTACCGATCAGGACGACGAGGATGCCATTGTTGCCGACAACCTGGGCATTGATGCAGGTGTTGTCGGTGAGAAAGACAATCCTCTGAACGTAAATGTATCCGGCAAGCTGGACATTCACGCGGAGTATGGCTATATCAACCTTGTGAACAGCTATCGGGCATCGGAATACCGTACAATCGTCCACGAACCAACCGGTATCCGGGTTTCCGGCTTCATTTCCAGGAATGCGGAATTGTTTGTAACGAACGACAGCGAGCATGAAAACTGCGCGATCTGCAAATACCTGGAAAAGCTGCCCAGCTCCATTGTCCTTTCCCGTTATCACATCACCATGAGCGGCCGCTATTTCGGAATGCTTTATGTTCAGATTCCTGTGGATGAAGCATTGGAAGGGAAGATCGTGACGATTGCGTACTGTGATGACGGTAAGCTGATGACGATTCAGGTTGAGGTCAGGGACGGATTTGCCAGCTTCTTCGTGGATAGACTCCATACCTTTGTAATCCTGGATGGCCAATACCATACAGTTACGGAGGACGGCTATCAGATGCTTGCATCGGATGAAACCGGGGAGATTGTATCCGTGGACGGACTTTTCGGTGATTAGGTTTCAAAACCGCAGCCATGCTGCCGAGCGATTCGGCAGCATGGTACAAAAACCGGATGAAAAAGCATAGCTCCCTGATACAGCTGCAAGGCTGAATGAAACACCTTCGCTTTTTCCAGAAAAAGAGGCCCCAGAGCTTCATCTGCTTATCGGATGAAGCCCTGGGGCTTTCTCTTTTGTGAAGATTATGTGCATATCGGCTTGACTCAGCAAATCGGTAAATTGTTGTTTGAAAAAAATGCTGTCATTGCGAGCCAGTGCGCTTAAGTGGCGTGGCAATCCCCCGGTTGACAGGAAATAGGTAACGATTACCACTCTCGTTGACAACAGGTATAAGGTATTTCTCACCGGCTTTTGGAACACCATGTTCATCACCATCGTGGCGGCCCTTATCGGCATCGCCGTCGGTACGGTCATCGCGGTGATCCACAACATCGCCTCCCAGAAGCAGCGCCGCAGGACGCTGGGCGGCACCCTGATCCGGCTGCTGGACAAGCTTTTCGTTGCCTATGTCGCGGTGATGCGCGGCACGCCGCTGGCCATCCAGCTGATGATCTGGGCCTTTGTGCTGCTGTCGGGCAAGGATAAGCTCACCGTGGCCCGCATTGCCTTCGGCCTGAACTCCGAGGCCTATGTCTCTGAGGACATTCGTGCCGGCATTAATTCTGTGGATGCCGGGCAGATGGAGGCCGGGCGCTCTCTGGGCCTGGATCGGCTTACCACCATGCGCAGGATCATCCTGCCGCAGGCGATCAAGAACATTCTCCCGGCCCTGTGCAACGAGGGCATCGCCGTGCTGAAGGAGACCTCCATTGTCGGCCTTGTGGCCGTGGTGGATCTGACCCGTGCCAGCGATCTGGTGCGCAGCCGTACGCTGCTGGCATTCTTCCCGCTGGTCAGCGTGGCAATCGTGTATTTTATTCTGGTGGCAGGGCTGTCCTCCGCCGTCAAGCGAATGGAAAAGAGGTTGGCTAAGAGTGATAGAGGTTAAAGACTTAACAAAGAGCTTCGGCCAGCTGGATGTGCTCAAGGGCATTACCACAACCATCGAAAAAGGCGAACGGGTAGTGGTGATCGGCCCCTCCGGCGGCGGCAAGAGCACCTTCCTGCGGTGCCTGAATCTGCTGGAGGAGCCCACCGGAGGCAAAGTAATTTTTGAAGGGGAGGATCTGACGGATCCCAACGCCGATGTGAATGTGGCCCGGCGGCGGATTGGCATGGTGTTTCAGCACTTCAACCTGTTCCCCCACCTGACCATCATGCAGAACATTACACTGGCCCCTGTGCAGCTGAAAATGAAAACCCAGGCACAGGCGGAGGAGGGCTGCAGACTGCTGGCCCGGATCGGCCTGCTGGACAAGGCGGACACCTACCCCGATATGTTCTCCGGAGGCCAGCGGCAGCGGATTGCCATTGTCCGCTCCCTGATGATGAATCCGGATGTGATGCTGTTTGACGAACCCACCAGCGCGCTGGATCCGGAGATGGTGGGCGAAGTGCTGCAGCTCATTGAAGAGCTGGCCAGAGACGGTATGACCATGGTCATCGTTACCCACGAGATCGGCTTTGCCCGCCGGGTGGCCAGCCGGGTGCTGTTCATCGACGAGGGCATCA
>CAMFFO010000130.1 GCA_945949735.1 uncultured Clostridia bacterium
GAATACTTGCTGTCATTGCGAGCCAGTGCGCTTAAGTGGCGTGGCAATCCCCCGGATGAATGGAACCAGGTAACGATTATCGCCAAAACTGCTGCGAATCCCAATCTTCTTGGAAGTTTTCGGAACATTTCCGCACTAACCGGGGGATTGCCACGACCAGTGTGCGCACTGGTCTCGCAATGACAGGAAATTGGGAGTCAGCGCGATAAATACCAATTTGCCTTTCTGCTGCGGAAAAGGGTATCGGGAAATCTTTACAGAACCTTAATACCAAATTGGACTCCCTTAACACACTTTTTATGCGGTTTCTCCTATGATAATAGCACAGAGAAAAGCCAGGGGGAGGTTGCGCCATGTGGCGGTCTTTGCATAAGCGGCGACTGACGTCGTCGCAGATTATTCTTTTCGGCTTTGCCTGCGTGATCCTGGTGGGGGCACTGCTGCTGATGCTTCCCGTTTCCAGTCGGGACGGTACGGTGACGACGCCGCTGGACTGCCTGTTTACATCCACCTCGGCCGTTTGCGTGACGGGCCTGGTTGTCTATGACACCGCGACCCACTGGTCCGCTTTCGGACAGGCCGTGATCTTGCTGCTGATTCAGATCGGGGGAATGGGCGTGATCACGGTGGCCGTTGCAATTACCATGGCTTCGGGGAAGAAAATCTCCCTGATGCAGCGCAGCACCATGCAGGATGCCATCTCCGCGCACCAGGTGGGCGGCATCGTTCGCTTCACCGGATTCATTCTGCGGGGTATATTCCTCTTTGAACTGCTGGGGACGCTGGCACTGATGACGGTATTTCTTCCCGAATTCGGACTCAGGGGAATCTGGCTGGCGGTGTTCCATTCCGTTTCCGCGTTCTGCAACGCGGGCTTTGATTTGATGGGGACAGAATCCCCCTTTTCCTCCCTGACCGCCTATTCGGAGCATCCGGTGGTGAATATTACGGTGATGCTGCTGATTGTCATCGGCGGTATCGGATTTCTGACCTGGCAGGACATCCGGCACAACGGCATCCACCTGGGGCGTTACCGGATGCAGAGCAAGGTGATCCTGACCGTCAGCGGCATTCTTATTGTTCTTCCGGCGGCTTATTTCTTTTTCTTCGAATTCGGAAGTCTCCCCTTTGCCCAACGGTTCTGGGGGTCCCTGTTTCAGGCGGTCACTCCCCGGACGGCGGGGTTCAACACTCTGAATCTTACCAGCCTCAGCGAAACGGGGAGAATGGTGACCTGCCTTCTGATGCTGACAGGCGGCAGCCCGGGCTCCACCGCGGGCGGTATGAAAACCACCACCCTGGCGGTACTGGTGTCCTGCGCCGCAGCCATCTTCCGCAAACGGGAAAACGGCCAGTTCTTCGGCAGACGCATCACGGATGAAACCGTGAAAAACGCGGTGACGGTTTTTCTCATGTATATCACCCTGTTTCTGGCAGGGGGAATGATGATCAGCAGGGCGGAGAATCTGCCGCTGCTGACCTGCCTCTTCGAAAGCGCTTCCGCAGTGGGCACCGTGGGCCTGACGCTGGGGATCACCCCCGGCCTGGGCACGGTTTCCAGACTGGTACTGATCTGCCTGATGTTCTTTGGCAGGGTGGGGGGACTGACGCTGATCTTCGCCACGCTGCCGGC
The DNA here is from genome assembly GCA_945949735.1 of uncultured Clostridia bacterium. Classification (GTDB taxonomy): domain Bacteria; phylum Bacillota; class Clostridia; order Oscillospirales; family Oscillospiraceae; genus Faecousia. The sequence goes on from CAMFFO010000130.1 coordinate 1,634, forward strand.
CAATAAAAATACCCTCTCCAAGCTGCCCTTGGAGAAGATCACAGTGGGATAAACGGGAGGAATTGCAGTGAAATCCATTTTGCTGATTGGCTTGGGCCGTTTCGGAAAGCATATCGCCGTGAAGCTGAGGGAGCTGAACCATCAGGTCATGGCGGTCGACCACAAGGAAGAGCTGGTGCAGGCGGTGCTGCCCTATGTCACCAACGCCCAGATCGGAGACAGCACCAACGAGGAGTTTCTGCGCTCTTTGGGAGTGGATAATTACGATGTATGCATTGTGGCCATCGGGGACGATTTTCAGAGCTCCCTGGAAACCACTTCCCTTTTAAAAGAACTGGGGGCGCAGATGGTGGTGTCCAGAGCCTCCACCGACGTGCAGGAGAAGTTCCTGCTGCGCAATGGCGCGGATGAGGTCGTGTACCCCGAAAAGCAGCTGGCCCGGTGGACCGCCATCCGGTGCAGCGCGGATCACATTCTGGACTACATCGAGATCGACAGCGACCACGCGATTTTTGAGGTAGCGATCCCCAAGGCCTGGCTGGGGAAAACCGTCGGCCAGGTGGACATCCGGAAAAAATTCAACATCAATATTCTGGCGGTGAAAACAGGCCGGAAGCTGGATTCCTTTATTACGCCGGACACGCTGCTCAGTGAGGAGAAAACTCTGATGGTGATGGGGAAATACAGGGATCTGCAAAAGTGCTTCCGAAGCTGAAGCATGGAAAGGGAGGGACAGATTATGTGGCTTGTGCTTGCAGTGACCGCGTTTCTTCTGGGACAGGTGTATCTGCTGCGCTGCCTCAGGAAGGCGGATCGGTTCCTGGATCGGCAAACATCCGAGGCGGAACCCGAAAAGCAGATTCTGTCCATCGCGTTTTCCGGGCCCAAGGAGGCCGAGGGTGCGGCGGAGCTGCTGAAGGGCTTCTCCGGGAGATATCCGGACGTGGAGATGATTCTGCGCACCGGCCGGGATGTTGCGGCGGCTGTGTGTGACGGCAGCGCCGCCGTGGGATTCCTGCCCACAGGGCAGAACGTGCCCCGGGGGCTGAACCGGATTTCCCTTCCGGAGCGGGAAGTTATCTGGAAATCCGGCGGCTTCTGTGCTCCCGCCGATGTTTTTGTGCGGTATCTGCGGGAATGCGGTGATCCTGACAGTGGAAATGCGGAATCCTTTGTGGTATAATGATGCCCTCGGGATATGGCGGGATGGAAAATTGTTGTTTACAGTTTTCAGGGACCTTACGTTGCTACCGTAGGGGCGGATATTATCCGCCCGAAGCGTTCCGGTTTTTGAGCATTTCCGGTGAATGTGCGTGCTATCCATGCGGTAAGGGTGCGGGCGGATAATATCCGCCCCTACGGTGATCGTGCTGTAAACAACAATATTCCGTCCTTCTGTGCCGAGCAGTATGATGGGAAAAGGGGTGCCGTGATGGAGCTGCCCAAAGAGCATATTCTTGTGTGCCTGTCCTCTGCGCCGTCCAACGCCAGGATCATCCGCACCGCTGCCACCATGTCGCAGGCTTTCCACTGCAGCTTTACCGCGCTGTTTGTGCAGACGCCCGGCTATGAGCTGATGCCGGAGGCGGACAAGGACAGGCTGCGGGCAAATACCAGGCTGGCGGAAGATCTGGGCGCCACTGTGGAGACGGTATTCGGGGACGACGTGTCCTACCAGATCGCGGAGTATGCCCGCCTTTCCGGGGTGACGAAGATCGTCATTGGCAGAAGCGTCGCGGCCAGAAAGCATCTTTGGGGAAAGCCGACCCTGACGGAAAAGCTGATCGCCATCGCCCCCAATATGGACATTCACATCATTCCGGACGCCAGTACGGACGCTTCCTTCCGCCCGCAGAAGGGGAAACGGAAGCTGGATCTGCGTACCGTTCTTCGGGATTGGACGGTTTCCGCGGCGATTCTGACGCTGGCGACCATGGCGGGCTACGCATTTTCCAAGGTGGGCTTTACCGAGGCGAATATCATTGCGATCTATCTGCTGGCGGTGCTGCTGACCTCCATGGCAACCTCTACCCGGAGCAGCTACATCCTGTCCGCTCTGGGCAGTGTGCTGGTGTTTAACTTCTTCTTCACCAGTCCCCAGTTTTCCCTCCGGGTCTATGAGCACGGCGCGCCCATGACCTTCCTGATCATGATCGTGACCGCGCTGATCGTGGGTTCCCTGACGGACAGACTGAAGAGCCAGGTCAAGCAGTCCACCCGGGCGGCCTACCGAACCAATCTGCTGTTTGAAACCAACCAGATGCTTCAGAAGGCCCCCACGGAGGAGGAAATTTTCCAGGTGGCCCGGAACCAGCTCCATAAGCTGGTGGGGAGGGATCTGGCTGTGAATCCCGGAATCACCACCGGAGGAAAGAATAACGCCACTACCTATCTGCTCAAAACCTCCGCCCATATCTACGGCAGCGTCACTATGGAGGGCGCGGAGCCCCTGGAGGCCTTCGAAAACAGCGTGCTGCTGTCTATTCTGGGCGAATGCGCCCTGGCTCTGGAGAACCGGAAGATCGCCAAGGAAAAGGAAGAGGCAAAACTCCTGGCGGAGAATGAAAAACTCCGATCCAATCTGCTGCGCTCCATTTCTCATGACCTGCGTACCCCCCTGACCGCTATCTCCGGCAACGCGGGAATTCTGCTGGAGGACAGCGAGCGCCTTTCCCCGGAGAACAGGCGGCAGATGTACAGCGATATTTACGATGACGCGGCCTGGCTGTACAATCTGGTGGAGAACCTGCTGGCGGTGACCCGGATCGAGGAGGGACATATGAAGCTGAACACTCAGCCCCAACTGGTGGAGGAGATCGTCAGCGAGGCCCTGCAGCACGTCAGCCGCAAGAAAACCGAGCATACCATCACAGTGTCCCATGGGGATGATCTGCTGCTGGCGAAATGCGACGCTCGGCTCATTGTACAGGTGATCATCAATCTGGTGGACAATGCCATCAAATATACGAACCCGGGCTCCCACATCCATGTTTCCACGAAGGAAGAGAACGGCTTCGCAGTCCTATCCGTGGCGGACGACGGAACGGGAATTACCGATGCGGAAAAGAGCAAGGTGTTCCAGATGTTCTACACCGGCAGCAACCCCATTGCCGACAGCCGCCGCAGTCTTGGGCTGGGCCTGAGTCTGTGCAAGTCCATTGTCGCGGCCCATGGCGGCGATATCCGGGTCGCGGATAATGTGCCCCAGGGCACGGTCTTTACCTTTACCATTCCCACGGGGGAGGTGGAGCTCCATGAATAAACCTTTGATCCTGGTGGTGGAGGACGACGGAACCGTCCGCAACCTCATTACTACCACCCTGAAATCCAATGAATACCGCTTCCTCACCGCATTCAACGGGGAGAGCGCCATCGCCGCCGCCTCCACCCGGCAGCCGGATATCGTTCTGCTGGATCTGGGGCTTCCGGACATGGACGGCGTGGAGGTCATCCGGCGCATCCGTTCCTGGTCCCAGATGCCCATCATTGTCATCAGCGCCCGCAGTGAGGATGCCGACAAGATTGCCGCGCTGGACGCAGGGGCAGACGACTATCTGACCAAGCCCTTCTCCGTTGCGGAGCTGCTTGCCCGGCTCCGGGTTACCCAGCGCCGGCTGGCGGCTCAGGAGGGCAAAAGCGGGGAAGCGATCTTCCGGAACGGCAATCTTTCCATTGACTACGGGGCGGGCTGCGCCTATCTGGGAGGCGACCAGCTGAAGCTGACGCCTACGGAATTCAAGCTCCTGTGCCTGCTGGCCAAGGATGCGGGCAAGGTGCTGACCCACACCTATCTGACCGAAAAAATCTGGGGGAGCTCCTGGGAAAGCGACATGGCGTCCCTGCGGGTGCATATGGCTACACTGCGCAGGAAGCTGGAAAAGGACCCGGACACCCAGTATATCCAGACCCATATCGGAATCGGCTACCGGATGCTGAAAATCTGAAAGCCCCGGATCTATGCACAAACTGTGAACAATCATCGGATACTTTGTGAATTCTGGCACTCTGACCTTGACAGTGCTAAAAATGGTGGTATAGTGTAGGTGTTCCTTGAGAGAGGAACAAAAAGGTAACAAAAGTTCGCCTACGCCCGACATTCTGTCAGACGCCCACGAAAAGATTGAATGGAGGAATGACTTATGTTGCCCAGCATTTTTGGTGAGAACCTGTTCGATGATTTCTTTGCAGACCCCTTCGGCATGATGGCGCCTGTTCACGGGAACGAGGCCCTCTATGGCAAGCACGCCAGGAACCTGATGAAAACCGACGTCCGGGAGTTGGATAATACCTATGAACTGGATGTGGATCTTCCCGGATTCAAGAAGGATGAGATCACCGTGGATCTGAAGAACGGCTACCTGACCATCGGAGCCTCCAAGGGCCTGGACCGGGATCAGCAGGATGAAAACGGTAAGTATATCCGCAGGGAGCGTTATGCCGGTGTTTGCAGCCGCAGCTTTTATGTAGGCAGCAGCGTCCGTCCCGAGGATATTGGCGCAAAGTATGAGGACGGCATCCTGAAGCTGTCCGTTCCCAAGACGGCGCACAGGGAACTTCCTGAGACCACATCCATCACCATTCTGTAAGGCGTCCCCCCAAACCTGGGGGGAGGTTCCGGAATACAACACGCCCCATCCGCCCCGGGAGCGCATCTGCCGGGTGGATGGGGCTTCTTTTTCACCGGCTCCGACAGACACCAATTAGGGTTATCGGCTTTCATAAGCTGCACAACAAATTGTTGTTTGAAAAATAACGCTGTCATTGCGAGACCAGTGCGCACACTGGTC
>CAMFFO010000131.1 GCA_945949735.1 uncultured Clostridia bacterium
GCTTTGAAATCGAGCGGAAGCTGAAGGAAAAGTGCGACATTCCCATCTTCCACGACGACCAGCACGGCACTGCCGTCATCACCCTGGCGGGTCTGACCAACGCCCTGAAGGTGGTCGGCAAGCGCAAGGAGGACGTGAAGATCGTCACCTCCGGCGCGGGCGCCGCCGCCATTGCCATCGTGAAGCTGCTGCTGTCCTCCGGCTTCAAGAATGTGACCATGTGCGACCGGAAGGGCGCGATCTACAAGGGCCGGGAGGGTCTGAACTGGATCAAGGAGGAGATGGCCGAGGTCACCAACCTGGAGCGCAAGGCCGGCTCCCTGGCGGATATGCTGGTGGGCGCGGATGTGTTCATCGGCGTGTCCGCTCCCGGCATGGTAACGCGCGAAATGGTCGCCACCATGAACCGGGACGCCATCATCTTCGCCTGCGCCAACCCCACCCCCGAGATCTACCCCGACGAGGCAAAGGCCGGCGGCGCGAAGGTGGTTTCCACCGGCCGCAGCGACTACCCCAACCAGATCAACAACGTGCTGGCCTTCCCCGGCATTTTCCGGGGCGCCTTCGATGTTCGTGCCTCCGACATCAACGAGGAGATGAAGATCGCCGCCGCCAACGCTCTGGCGGGCCTGATTTCCGATGAGGAGCTGAACGAAAACTACATCATCCCCGCCGCCTTCGACCCCAGAGTTGGCCCCGCCGTGGCCAAGGCCGTAGCCGAAGCCGCCCGGGCTTCCGGTGTGGCCAGAATCTGATCCGCGCCGAAACACACATCAGCCCCGGGTGCGGCCATCGCGCCCGGGGCATCTGAAAAAGAATCAGGAGGCAACATCATGGCAAGACAGAGTCCGGATCTGCGAACCCTCCTGGACATTCCTCAGTGGGAAAAGGTTCAGGATCAGCTTGCCTTGCTTACCGGCACCGCCATCATCACCATTGACTTCAAGGGAACCCCCATTACCAAACATAGCTGCCGCACTGAATTCTGCAGCATCATCCGGGAAAACCCCATTGCCCGAAAACGCTGCTACCGCTGCGACGCTCTGGCGGGCCTGGAGGCCGTCCGGATGGGAAAGCCCTACATCTACCTGTGTCACTGCGGCATCGTGGATGTGGCCGTTCCGGTGATGGTGGGCGAGCGGTATTTGGGGGCCGTGATGTTTGGTCAGGTGCGGCTGCCCCAGGGGGACAGCGAAGGCCGCGTCAAGCGGCTGGTCAGTGAGATCAGCTCCATTCAGGAAGATTCCTGCAGCGGCAGGCAAGATCTGATGGAGCTGTATCAACGGCTTCCGGTGATGGAATACGAGCGGATCGAGCAGATTGCAGAGCTCATTGCCTCCATGGTGGATTACATCATCCAGCGCCATGTCCGCAGCAGGAATGAAGCGGAGCTATATGACTGGATTCTCAGGACCGGCGTCGAATCGCCCATCAAAGTGGATGAACGGGTCCGTCCTCTCACCGGAGGTTTGGAGCCATCCGCCCAAGAGAGCCCTGTTCCCCAGAGCAGCGCCGTTTACCCGGCGGTATGCTACATTCATACGCACCCGGGTCAATCCCTGTCCATGAATGAAATGGCAGATCTGTGCCACCTGAGTCCCAGCTATTTCTCCCGCCTGTTCCACCGCGAGGTTGGGGAGAGCTTCACGGATTATGTAAACCGCCAGAAAATCCAGCTTGCCAAAACCCAGCTTCGCTCCACCACCAAAAGCATTTCCCAGATCTCCGCAGAGCTGGGCTATGTGAATACCAGCCACTTTATCAACCTCTTCAAACGCTATGAGGGGATCACTCCCTCCGTATACCGGCAACACCGGTACAAGTAAACCGAAAGCCGAATACCACGCGCCTGCCAATGACAGCCGCATACAAGCACCGGACAAAATTGCCCGGTGCTTTTTTCGCGCAAATCCACCGGCACTCCATGACGTACTGATCAATTGGTGTTTATCGCACTGGCGCGGGAGCGCCCTTGGCTTCCCCCGGGGGGAAGCTGTCGCCAAAATCGGCTCTTCGGAACCGATTTTGGTGACTGATGAGGAATGGCGAAATCTTCCAATTACCAGTGCAGTGCGTAAAAAAGCACCATATTGGAACACGGTTTGTCCAATTGATGCGCATATGTTCCTGCAGCTGCCGCCGTTCCTCATCCACCGCTTCGCGGTCCCCCTTCCCCCCGGGGGAAGGTATTTGCTCAGTGCCTCAGGCTTTCAAACACCAATTTGCCGGTGCACTACCGGTCGGTGGAACCAGGGGATTTCGGTCGACTGCCCGGAGTACGTAATGCATTTGCCGCCGGCTCGCATAGCGAAGAGCATATTTCGTACATGCAAGCGCAAATTTCGCAATCGGATCTTGCTGTCGCGGTTTTTGGCTCACTGATTATTGTTGTGCATATTGTCCAGTTTTCATTTATAATAATTGTTTATATTGAAGTATGCTACAATAGAAACCACACAATCGGACTATTTCGCATATTTCGACGACATATTTTGATTATTTCCCCGCAATCCTCCCTGATGACTTCGTTATGAAAGAGTGCTATTTTATTAAATGAAAACGGCGGTGCAGTTATGCAGTTCGCCAAAACCGCAAACAACAGAAGGGAGAATTTCAGATGAAACAAAAGAAAAATCTGCTGACAATCGTTCTCGTCATCGGCCTTGTGTTGGTGCTTCTGGGCAGCTTTGCCGCGCAGATCTTCAACACCGGCTTCTACTCCGTCAAGGTAGAGCGGATCTACTTTGACACCGAGAGCGGCACCCTGTCCGGCCTGCTGTACCTGCCCAAGGGCGCGGACGCCAGCAACCCCCGGCCCACCATTGTCACCACTCACGGCTACCTGAACAGCGCCGAAATGCAGGACGCTCCCGCCATCGAACTGTCCCGCCGGGGCTATGTGGTTCTGGCTCTGGATATGTATGACCACGGCCACTCCAAGGGGAATGCAGAGCATACCGGCGGCTTCATGAATTTCTGGCCCACCTCCGTTTTTGACGCGGCTGCCTATATGTATCAGCAGCCCTACGTTCAGAAGGATGCGGAGGGCAACGGCGTGATCGCGGTCAGCGGTCACTCCATGGGTGGTTTCTCCTCCACCATGGCATTGTTCTATGACGAGCAGGCTTACGCCAGCACCGGCGTGCGCATGATCTGCGCGGGTCTTTCCGCCGGCTCCGACTACTCCTACACCAGCTGGCTGGGCCTGGATGTGGATACCGGCGTTGCCAACTTCGCCGGCCGTACCATCGGCAAGATCTGCGCCCAGTATGACGAGTTCTTCTTCAATGCCGACGACGCCAAGGGCGGCACCGTTGTGAAGAAGGACTACGTCTCCACCACTCCCGGCAGAACCATCCTGGAGCAGGAGAATCCCAGCGCCAACACCTGGTACGCCACCTCCGACGGCGGTATGCGCATCATCTATGAGCCCCACGAGACTCACCCCTGGAACCACTTCTCCAAGACAACCACCGGCTACATGATCGACTTCTATACCAAGGCCTTCGAGAAGTACGACACCACCGGGATCAAGTCCATCTCCTCCGGCAGCCAGATCTGGATGTTCAAGGAAGCCTTTGAATGCGTCGCCCTGATTGGCTTCCTGGTGGTCATCGCTGCCCTGGCCGCCCTGCTGCTGAAGGTTCCCTTCCTGAAGCTGGCCAAGTCCGGCGAGCCCACTGTCACCGCCCCCGCTTCCACCCTGACCCAGAAGGTCGGCAAGCTCTCCCTGTTCCTGTCCACCATGCTGATTCCCGCCATCATCTTCCCCACCGTCTACGGCGGCAGCTTTACCGCGGAGCCCATGCGCTGGATCGGCTACTTTGCCCTGATCAGCGGGATTCTGGCCATCGCCGCGCTGGTTATGTCCCTGCTGTCCAAGGATGAGGGCAAGAAGACTGTTCTCATCGGCTCCGTAGTCGTTCTGATCGCCTCCGCTGCCCTGTACTACCTGACCCGCAAGAATCTCTTTGCCGACAGCAAGGTGTTCCAGGCCGGTGTACCCAGCTCCATTGCCACCTGGGCGTTGATGTGCGCCTTTATCTCCGTGATTATTATGACCGCCGTCCACGTTTTCTCCGGCAAGAAGGGCCTGGGCGTCTACGGCATCCAGGCAAAGCCCGTCAGTGTCGCGGCTTCCTTCTGCATCGCGGTGATCGTCAGCGTCGCGGCCTATGCCCTGCTGTTCCTGGTGGATGCCCTGTTCACTACGGACTTCCGGATCTGGACCTTCGCCTTCAAGACCTTCGAGGCCAGCGCCATCCCTGCGGCTCTCAAGTATATGCCCTTCTTCTTCATCTACTACTTTGTCTCCGCCGCTGCCGCCGTTTCCAACAGCAGCTCCGAGAAGCTCCAGGGCGTGAAGGGCTATGTGGTCGCCTGCCTGACCAATATGGGCGGCATCCTGCTGTGGCTGGTTCTGCAGTACGGTCTGCTCTTCGCCACCGGCAAGGCGTTCTACACCGATCAGGCTCTCAGCGGCATCCTGCTGATTGCTCTGGTTCCCACTCTGATCGTCGCCGCCTGCTACGCCAAGTATCTGTACAAGAAGACCGGCAACATTTACACCGCCGCATTCCTGAATGCCATCGTGATGACCATGATGACCGTAGCCAACACCACTGTCTACTGGCAGGTCTGATTTTCGAATTCTCAAACGCGGGAAGGCGTCTGTCTTCCCGCGTTTGAGTGACCGGGAGGGGATCCTTCCCCACAATTATTTCCCGGCGCTGAAAGGAGAAACCGCTATGCAATACATCATGTCTCTGGATCAGGGAACCACCAGTTCCCGCTGTATTTTGTTTGACCGGGCGGGGAATATCTGCGTCTCCGCCCAGAAGGAGTTCCGGCAGATCTTCCCCAAGCCCGGCTGGGTGGAGCATGACGCTCTGGAGATCTGGCGCACCACCCTGGAGGTGGCCAAGAATGCCATGGAGAAGCTGGGCGTGGAGGCCGACGCCATAGCTGCCATCGGCATCACCAATCAACGGGAAACCACCGTCCTCTGGGACAAGGCCACCGGCGAGCCTATCGCGGGCGCCATCGTCTGGCAGTGCCGCCGGACATCAGGCATTATCGACGATCTGGTGGAGCGTGGTTACAGCGATCTGATCCGGAGCAAAACCGGCCTGGTGCCCGACGCCTACTTCTCCGGCTCCAAAATCAAGTGGCTTCTGGACAACGTCCCCGGGGCCCGGGAGCGGGCGAACCGAGGGGAGCTGCTCTTCGGCACCATTGACACCTGGCTGATCTGGAATCTGACCGGAGGCCGGGTACACGTTACCGATCACACCAACGCCAGCCGCACCATGCTCTACAACATCCATGACCTGTGCTGGGATAAGGAGCTGCTGGAACTGCTGGACATTCCCGAATCCCTGCTGCCCCAGGTCAAGCCCTCCAGCTGCGTTTACGGCAAGACGGATTTTGAACTGCTGGGCGGAGAGATCCCCATTGCGGGAGCCGCCGGTGACCAACAGTGCGCCATGTTCGGCCAATGCTGCTTCGAGCCCGGCGAGATGAAGAACACCTACGGCACCGGGTGCTTCCTTCTGATGAACACCGGCCGCACTCCGGTGGAAAGCAAGAGCGGCCTTGTCACCACCATTGCCGTGGGGTATAATGACCATGTGGAATATGCCCTGGAGGGCAGCATCTTTGTGGCGGGAGCCGCTATCCAGTGGCTGCGGGATCAGCTGGACGTGCTGACCTCCGCCAAGGAGAGCGCCCAGTACGCCAGCTCCGTCGCCAATACCGCAGGCGGCTATGTGGTGCCCGCCTTCACCGGCCTGGGCGCGCCCTACTGGAATCAGCACGCCCGTGGCTGCATCGTGGGCATCACCCGGGGCTTCACCCGGGCCCACCTGATCCGGGCTACCCTGGAATCCCTGGCCTACCAGACCTATGACATCTGCAAAGCTATGGAGGCCGACTCCGGCATCCCCATCACCGCGCTGAAGGTGGACGGCGGCGCCTGTGCCAACGATTTTCTTATGCAGTTCCAGAGCAGCATCCTGAACTGCGACGTGCACCGTCCGAAGTGCATTGAAACCACTGCCCTTGGGGCCGCGTATCTTGCGGGTCTGGCTGTGGGCTATTGGAACAGCCTGGAGGATATCCGCAATAACTGGGCCATCGACCGGGTATTCACGCCCCAGATGGAGGATCCCCTCCGGGAAAAGCTCCTGCGGGGCTGGCACCGGGCGGTGGAGTGCTCCATCGCCTGGGGGGACGAAACCTAAGG
>CAMFFO010000132.1 GCA_945949735.1 uncultured Clostridia bacterium
CCTGAAAGAGTGGAAGTCGCCGCGATTTTTGGTGGTAATCGTTACCTGGCTCCTTGGGGCCGGGGGATTGCCACACCAGTGTGCGCACTGGTTCGCAATGACAGGTAATTTGCAACGCAACCTTTCAAACACCAATTTGTCGATCCATGTAGTTACGTCAGCCAGCGCGGCATCCATTTTCAATGATCCCGGTCGGGGATACCGCAACTGTCAACTGTCCACTCTCCAAATCCAAAAGGAGGACACACTATGTACTTAACCCCGGAACAACAGGATATTCTGGACGGCAAAAAGGGCGAGACCCTTGCCAAGGTCATGCAGACCCTGGTGCGCTACGGCGACATCTTCGGCGCAGACAAGCTGGTTCCCGTCACGGGACAGCATAACCACCTGGTCACCTCCTTCGGCCTGAAGGCCCTGGGGCCGGTGTACCAGCTGATGGAACAGCTCATCGAGGCGGGAGCCGTCTCCCGGCAGACCTTCTCCGTAGATCCCCGGCCTCTGGACAAGAATGTGCCCAGCAATTTCCTGCTGGACTTCATCTTCAAAAACTTCATGTACTCCCGGCAGGACTTCTATGAGGGACAGCTGCAAAAGCTGGGCCTGATGAACGATGACGCCTTTACCTGTACCTGCTACCTGGATCAGGTGGGCAACAAGCCCGCCAAGGGCGATGTTTTAAGCTGGGCCGAGTCCTCCGCCGTGGTCTATGCCAACTCCGTGCTGGGCGCCCGGTGCAACCGGAACTCCGGCATCATGGATCTGATGGGCAGCGTGGTGGGCTACGTTCCCCACTTCGGCCTGCTCACCGACGAGGGCCGGAAGGCCACCTGGATCGTAAAAATCAACACCACCAAAAAGCCCGAGGCCCAGCTTCTGGGCTCCGCCATCGGCATGAAGGTCATGGAGGAGGTTCCCTACATTATCGGTCTGGACAAGTGGCTGGGCACCGAGCTTACCGACGCCGCCTGCACCTATCTCAAGGACATGGGCGCGGCCACCGCCTCCAACGGCGCGGTGGGGCTGTACCATGTGGCGAATCTGACCCCCGAGGCCGCAGAGCAGGGCGAAAGCCTGATCGTCCCCGGCGCGAAGGTCTACGAAATTGATGATGCCGAGCTTCAGCGGGTCTACGACAGCTACCCCATCGTCTGGAAAGACAAGGACGCAAGGCCCAAGCTCTGCTTCATGGGCTGTCCCCATATGTCGCTGCAGCAGCTGATGGACTGGACGGATAAGGTGGAAGCCGCTCTGAAAGCCGCCGGGAACGCCAGGGTGGTCATCCCCACGGTGTTCACCGCCGCCCCCGGGGTGCTGAAGGAGTTTGAAAAGACCCCCTACGCCCCCCGCCTGAAGGCCACCGGCGTCATCACCTCCAGCATCTGCCCGCTGATGTACATGAATAACCCTCTGGCGGGGAAGATGCCGGTGATCACCTCCTCCAACAAGCTGCGCACCTACACCACCGCCCGGTACTACACCGACGACGAGATTCTCCGTCAGATTACGGAAGGAGGCAAGTAAGATGAAGGTATTTACAGGACGGGTCATCGCTTCCGGCACCTGCAAGGCCGAAGCCCTGGTTTCCCACGGCGGCCTGAACACCCTGGCCTCCTTCCAGAAAGCGCTGCAGTTCGGGGACAAAAAGGCCACCTGCGGCGACCAGAATAACCCCGACCTCTACGGCAAGCAGATGGCGGGCAAGGCCCTGTGCCTGCCCATGACCATCGGCTCCACCACCGGCGGACTGGTGCTCTACTGCGCCTGCTCCATGCACCGGCAGCCGGGGTGCATGCTCTTCTCCAACCCCATCGACTCCCTGGCCGCGGCGGGCGCGGTGCTGGCGGACGTGTGGCTGGAGGACGTGTCCATGCCCGTGGTGGACAGCCTGGGCCAGGAATTCCTGGACTACGTCAAAGACGGCATGACCATCACCGTGGAACCCGACGGCAAAGTCACCGTGGAATAACCCCTCCCCAAGAGCGCCGCCCCCCGCGGCGCTCTTTTCACGCCGATTTATTCCGATAAATTGTAGTTTACAGCACTATCACCGTAGGGGCGGATATTATCCGCCCGCAACCTTACCGCATGGATAGCACGCATATTCACCGGAAATGCTCAAAAAACGGAACGTTTCGGGCGGATAATATCCGCCCCTACGGTAGCAACGTAAGGTGCTTGGAAACTGTAAACAACAATTAATCTCCGCAGGAACCCCCCTCCCCGCGAAAAAAGCTGACCTGCCTCTTTATTTCCCTCACAGAAGCTGGTATAATAGGGCAAAATTCGTCCTGGGAGGGATCTTTTTTGCGCGTTGTTGTGAAAGTCGGCACCTCCACCCTGGCCCATCCCACGGGGCACCTGAACATCCGTCGGGTGGAGGAGCTTTGCAGAATCCTCAGCGACATCAAAAACGCCGGGCACCAGGTGATTCTGGTGTCCTCCGGGGCCATCGGCATGGGCGTGGGCAAGCTGGGCCTGCGGGAGCGTCCAAAGGACATCCCCACCAAGCAGGCTGCCGCCGCCGTGGGCCAATGCGAGCTGATGTACATCTATGACAAGCTATTCAGCGAATATCACCACACGGTGGCCCAGCTGCTGATCACCGGGGAGGACATTGCCAACGAGGACAGGCATCGGAACTTCAGCAACACCATCCGCCGTCTGCTGGAGCTGGGGGCCCTGCCCATCCTCAACGAAAACGACACCGTGGCCACCCAGGAAATCGTCATCGGCGACAATGACACCCTGGCCGCCATCGTGGCCCGCAGCATCCAGGCGGACAAGCTGATTCTGCTTTCGGACATCGACGGGCTGTACACCGCCAATCCCCGCGCCAATCCGGACGCCAGGCTGATCCCCCGGGTCACCCGAATCGACGACGCGCTGATGAACCGGGCGGGCGGCAACGGCACCGCCCAGGGAACCGGCGGCATGGTCACCAAGCTCCAGGCCGCCCGGATCTGCCTGGAATGCGGCTGCGACATGGTGATCGCCAATGGGGACACCCCCGCCCACCTCTATGATATTCTGGAGGGCCGTCCGGTGGGCACACTGTTTACGGAGGAACGCCTGTGAAAACCATGCTGGAAAACGCCAAGGCCGCCAAGGCCCGGGTCTGCAATCTGACCTGTGAGGAGAAGAACAACGCCCTGCTTTCCATGGCGGAGGCCCTCGCCGCCCACGAGGAGGCCATTCTCGCCGCCAACGCCCGGGATCTGGAGGCGGCGGCCGGCTCCATCTCCCCGGTGATGCTGGACAGGCTCCGCCTGACCCCCGACCGGATCGCCGCCATGGCACGGGGCATCCGGGAGGTGGCCGCTCTGCCCGACCCGGTGGGGGAAATCCTGGAGGAGCACACCCGGCCCGACGGCCTGAACATCCGCAAGGTAGCCGTCCCCATGGGGGTCATCGCCATCATCTACGAAAGCCGTCCCAACGTCACCAGCGACGCCGCGGCGCTGGCCCTGAAAAGCGGCAATGTCTGCGTCCTCCGGGGCGGCAAGGAGGCCTTCCGCAGCGCCAACGCCATTGTGGAGGCCCTTCGGGAGGGGCTGACCCGGCAGGGCATCCCGGAAACCGCCGTGAACCTGGTGCAGGATACCTCCCGCGCCGGGGCCGAGGCTCTGATGACCGCGAACGGCTATATTGACCTGCTGATCCCCCGGGGCGGCGCGGGGCTCATCAACGCCTGCCTGCGCACCGCCACCGTTCCCTGCATCGCCACGGGCACGGGCATCTGCCATGTGTATGTGGAGAAAACGGCGGACCTGGACATGGCCCTGGCCATTGTGGAGAACGCCAAAACCAGCCGCCCCAGCGTGTGCAACGCCGAGGAGGCGCTGCTGGTGGATCGGGCCATCGCCCCGGTATTTCTCCCCATGCTGCTGCGGCGCATCGGGGAAAGGGTGGAGCTTCGGCTGGACGAGGAAGCCCGGGCCATCATCCCCGGAGTTCCTGCCGGAGAAAAGGATTTCGACACGGAATTCCTGGATTACATTCTGGCCGTCAAATGCGTGGAGAACGTGGAGGAAGCCGTGGCCCATATTTCCGCGCACTCCACGGGGCACAGCGAGGCCATCGTCACCCGCAGCCCCGAGGCGGAGCGGTACTTTACCGCCAATGTGGACAGCGCGGCGGTGTATGTCAACGCCTCCACCCGGTTCACCGACGGCGGGGAGTTCGGCCTGGGCTGCGAAATGGGCATCTCCACCCAGAAGCTCCACGCCCGGGGCCCCATGGGTCTGCGGGAGCTGACCACCTACAAGTACATCGTCCACGGAAACGGGCACATCCGTTAGGAGGAAGCTATGAAGTACGGCTTTATCGGCTGCGGCAATATGGGCGGAGCCATCGCCCGGGCCCTGAGCCGCAGCACCAAAGACATTTCTCTCACCGACCGCTCCGGCAAGGGGGCGAACCTTGCCGACGAGTTGGGAATTGCCTATGCGGACACCGAGACCATCGCCCGGGAATGTGACCGGATTTTTCTCGCGGTGAAGCCCCATATGATGGCAGCAGTTCTGGAGCCCCTTGCCCCCCTGCTTGCCGCGCGGAAGCCCCTGCTCATCACCATGGCGGCTGGGCTGACCATGGCACGGATCCAGGAGCTGGCGGGAGCTTCCATGCCCGTTATCCGCATCATGCCCAATACGCCCACCGCCGTGGGAAAGGGTGTGATCCCCTACTGTGCCAACGACCTGGTTCCGAAGGGAATCCTCTCCGACTGGGTGCGGGACATGGCGCCTTGCGGGCTGCTGGATCCGTTGGAAGAAAACCTTCTGGACGCTGCCAGCGCCCTGTCCGGCAGCGGCCCGGCCTATGCCTATGTGCTGCTGGAGGCGTTGGCCGACGGAGCCGTGGCCTGCGGACTGCCCCGGGCCAAGGCCCTGGACTACGCGGCGGCCACCCTGGCAGGCGCGGCGGAAATGTACTTAAGCTCCCACACCCATCCCGGCGCCCTGAAGGACGCGGTCTGCTCCCCCGGGGGCAGCACCATCGCGGGACTGCGGGTGCTGGAGCAGCGCGGCTTCCGGGGCGCGGCCATGGACTGCATCGCTGCAGCCTACCAAAAAAACAAAGAATTGGGGAAATCGTAATATGGAATACAGAACCTTAGGCAAAACCGGCCTGACCGTTTCCCGCATGGGCTTCGGCGGCATTCCCATCCAGCGCATCGACCGGGAGGGCACCCGGGAGCTGATGCACCTTCTGAGGGACTCCGGTATCAATTACATCGACACCGCCCGGGGCTATACCGTCAGCGAGGAATACCTGGGCTACGGTCTGGAGGGCATCCGGAAGGACTTCATCCTCGCCACCAAGAGCATGGCCCGCACCGCCGAGGCCATGGCGGCGGACATCGAAATGAGCCTGCGTAACCTCCGCACGGACTATATTGACCTCTACCAGATCCACAATCCCACCATGGCCCAGCTGGAGCAGGTGATCGCTCCCGGCGGCGCGCTGGAGGCTCTGTTTGCCGCCCGGGAAGCGGGAAAGATACGCCACATCGGCCTCACCGCCCACTCCGTCCAGGTATTCGCGAAGGCGTTGGAGCTGGACTGGGTGGAAACCGTCATGTTCCCCTATAACATCGTGGAGAATCAGGGAGCGGAGCTGGTGCGCCAATGCGCCGAAAGGAACGTGGGCTTCATCGCCATGAAGCCTCTGGCGGGGGGCGCCATCGAGGACGCGGAAATCGCCATGCGGTTCCTGGCGGCCGATCCCGGGGTCACCGTGGCCATCCCCGGCATGGCCAGCCCCGGGGAGCTTTCCCAGAACCTGGCGGCCTTCGCCCGGACGGAGCCCTTGAGCGACGAGGAGCTGGCCCGGTGTCAGGCCATCCGGGATTCCCTTGGCACCCAGTTCTGCCGCCGGTGCAACTACTGCGCCCCCTGCACCCAGGGCATTGCCATCCCCAGCGTGTTCCTGTTTGAAGGCTATCTCTCCCGCTATGGTCTGGCGGACTGGGCCCGGGGCCGGTACAACGCCATGGAAAAAACCGCCTCCGACTGCATCGGCTGCGGCGCCTGCGAAAAGCGCTGTCCCTATCATCTTCCCATCCGGGACATGATGCGCTCCGCCGCCGAAAAATTCGGAAAATAACCCCTCCCCGGTTCGGACAAATGTCCGAACCGGGCTTTTTCACGCAGCCATCGGGACGATAAATTATTGTTTACAGTTTTCAAGCACCTTACGTTGCTACCGTAGGGGCGGATATTATCCG
>CAMFFO010000133.1 GCA_945949735.1 uncultured Clostridia bacterium
CTACGGCGGCGGAGCCTTCCCCAAGACCACGGATCCCCGGGAGGCCTCGGCGGGCGGCTACGGCGGCGGAGCCTTCCCCAAGACCACGGATCCCCGGGAGGCCTCGGCGGGCAGCTACGGCGGCGGGGCCTTCCCCAAGACCACCTCTCCCGGCGGGGGCATCGGCGCCACAAAGCCGGCGTCCGGCGGGCCTGCCACCCCCTTCAGCGTGCCCACCCAGTCGGCGGTGGATCTGCGCAAGGGAGCCGGCTCCGAGCCGGTGGTGGGCTGGCTGGTCTGCATTGAGGGCCCCATGCGGGGCGTGGACTTCCGGCTCCACGACGGCTACAACTTCATCGGCCGGGAGGAGGGCGACGTCCACATCCACGGCGACAACGCCATTTCCCGGCAGAAGCACGCGGTGGTAGCCTTCTACTCCAAGCGCAACTCCTTCCACGTGGGCCCCGCCGACGGCCGCAACATCATTGAGCTGAACGACGAGCCCGTGTTCAATCATGTGCAGATGAATAATTACGACGTGATCACCGTAGGCAACACCAAGCTGATGCTGGTGGGACTGTGCGGCGACAGATTCAGCTGGACGGACGGGGTGAAGCATGGCTAATGGAACCGACGGGACTCCCGGCTCCTGGGGAACCCCAAAGCCGGATGAAACCGCCCCGCAGGAGCCTGTTGCCATTCCCCAGGAGCCCAGCGTGACCCCCGGGGAGACCACGGTTCCGCAGGAAACCGGACTTCTTCCCGGGGAAACGGAGGGCTTTGCCGGAGAGACTGTGGCTGTGCCCGCGAACCCCGGCGGCGAGACCCTTTCTCCGGGCCATGTCTGGTGCTTTGCCATCATGGGTGTGCTGGCGGCGCTGTGTCTGGGACTGCTCATCGCCCTGATTGCCGGGGCCTTCCGTCCCAGGAGGAGATCCGCTGCCCCTGCTGCCAGGGCCTCCGTTCCCGGAGCTCCCGCCGGGCCTGTGCCCGTCTCCGGGGTGGTCCGGGCCGGTAAGCTTCACTGCCAGGGCGACCGGGAGAGCCAGCAGGACTGCATGGCCCTCTCCCCGCTGGAGATGTACGGCAGCCAGGGCGTGCTGGCCGTGGTGGCCGACGGCATGGGCGGACTCTCCGACGGCGACAAGGTGAGCCAGGCCGCGGTCTGTGCTATGCTGGAGGGCTTCCTGAACAGCCGGGAGCCGAATCCCCTGCTGGCGCTGACCGCCAGGGCCAACCAGGCGGTAAACGCCCTGCTGGGCCCGGCCGGGCTGGGCGCCAGCGGCACCACCCTGGTGGCGGGCATCGTCAGGGACGGTTTCTTTGAATATGTGTCCGTGGGCGACAGCCGGATCTGCCTGTACCGTCAGGGCGACCTGATCCAGCTGAACCGGGAGCATATCTACCGCAATGAGCTGTCCACCCTGGCCGTCAACGGTATGGGCACCCTGTGGGACGCCCAGACCCATCCCAAGGCCGGGGGGCTCACCAGCTACCTGGGCATGGGCGAGCTGAAATATGTGGACATTCCCGCGGAGCCCCTGCGGCTCCATGCCGGGGATCGGATCATCCTGATGAGCGACGGCGTGTACAACGCGCTGACCCGGGAGGAGCTGGAAAGCGCCCTGGGTCAGGAGGCCCAGACAGCGGCGGATACCATCGTCCGGATGATCCACGCCAAGGCCTACCGGAACCAGGACAACTACACCGCGGTGATCCTGGAATTCTGAGCGTCCCCGCCCGGGAACCGGGCGGAGCAATGATACGGCCCCGGAGGCGGCCGGAGAGAAAAAGGAGGATACCCCCTAATGAAACGAAGAGTATTGTCGATTGTTGTCACGGTACTGCTGCTGGCCGCCATGCTTTCGGGCTGCGCCGGACAGAAAACCTTTACCACCAGCGAGGCCCGCAACGGTGTGGTTCGGGTGCTGGCCTTTTACGAAGGAAATGAATACTACGACCTGGACGGCGAATTCCTGGGGACAAGCACGGTTCAAACCCCGATTTACTCCGGTTCCGCCTTCGGCGTCGGCACGGCCGGTGAGCAGACCGATATCTTTGTTACCAACCGGCACGTTGTGGAAAGCGAAGTGTACGACTATGTCGTCATGCCCGTAACCTACTCGGACGGTTCCGTAAGGCAGGAAACCGTGATCGTTAAGCTGAAGCTCACCGGAGCCTACATCCTGCTGGACGACTATGGCTTTACCTCCGCCAACGGGCTGGACACCAGCCGCTCCGTGCCCTGCGACGTTCTGTATGAGGCGGATCAGGATCACGCGGATCTGGCCGTGCTCCGGGCGGCGGAGCCCATCCCGGGCCGTATGGCGCTGCCCCTGCTGGATCAGTCCGTGGCGCCGGAGGCCGGAAGCACCGTCTATGCCCTGGGCTATCCCGGCAGCACCGACAGAAGCACCATGGATTCCTCCAACTCCGTGACCTCCTACGCCGGCAGCGTGGACAAGGTCACCGTGACCAACGGCATCGTGTCCCTGCATACCAATTTTGTTAACGATAATGATAAGAAGATCCGGATCATTCAGCACACCGCCACCATCAACCACGGCAACTCCGGCGGCCCCCTGATCACGGAGGACGGCGCGGTGGCGGGTGTGAACACCTGGGGCTACGGCCAGAATACCAACACCGGCGACCAGCAGGCCTATGCCTCCATTGAGATCGAGTATGTCCAGGACATCCTGGATGATCTGAAGATCTCCTACGACGTCTATACCCCCGGCAAGGGCGGGAATATGACCATCCTGATTGCCGCGGCAGCCGGTGTGGCTGTGCTGGCGGTGATCGCGGTGGTTCTCGTCCTGCTGCTGCGCAAGCGTCCCGCGCCTCAGCCCGCGCCTCAGCCCGGGCCTCGACCCGTTCCCCCCGTTCCCCCCGTCCCCTCCACTCCGGACAGCCGTCCCCGGCTGCAGTGCACCGCGGGCACCTTCGCGGGCAAGCGGTTCAGCCTGGACAACAGCGTCCGCATCGGCCGGGATCCCAACAAAAACGATCTGGTGTTCCCCGCGAGCACCCAGGGCGTCAGCGGCGTTCACTGCGTGCTGATGGTGGACGGCGTCACCGTGTGGCTCAAGGATCTGGGCTCCACCTACGGCACCTTCCTGGAGGGTGGCCGGAGGCTGGCCGCCAACGAGGCCGTGCAGCTGCGCATCGGAGAGAAGTTCTATCTGGGTTCTGAAAACGAAGCCTTCGTGATCGCACCCAAGGGAGGGATCTGATCATGGAATACTGCCCCCACTGTATGAAACCGGCTTCGGGGGAGACCTGTGAGCACTGCGGCGGACAGATCCGGTGGACGAATCCCGCCTGCCAGCTGCCGGTGGGCACCCTGCTGCGGGGCTCCACCGGACGGGTGTACCAGATCGGCGCGGCCAAGGGCCAGGGCGGCTTCGGCATTACCTACGCCGCCATGGATTTGGAAAGCTGGGAACGGGTGGCCATTAAGGAATACTACCCCGGCAGCTACGCCTCCCGGGATCCGCTGAATGTGGTGATCCCCACCACGGGCCAGATGGATTCCTTCCGCAGCGGTATGAACAGCTTCCTGGAGGAGGGCAAAATGCTCTCCACCGTGGGGGCGCTGCCCTCGGTGGTCAGCGTCCGGGACAGCTTCGAGGCCAACGGCACCGCCTACATCGTTATGGAATATGTGGACGGCGTGCCGCTGCACGAGGTGGTGAAGCAGAATGGCCGGATCCCCTGGCAGGAGTTGGAGCCCATGCTCAGTCCCCTGATGCGGGATCTGGACATCCTCCACCGGGCGGGGGTCATTCACCGGGACATCAGCCCGGACAATCTGATCTTTACCCCGGAGCACACCCTGAAGCTGCTGGACTTCGGCTCCGCCCGGAGCGTCAACACCGGGAATATGACCGTCATGCTGAAGGCGGGCTTCTCCCCGGTGGAGCAGTACCAGAGCCAGGGTCAGGGGCCCTATACCGATGTTTACGCCCTGGCGGGTACGATTTTCTACTGCTTGACGGGCGTCATTCCCCCTGCCTCCATTGAGAGGCTCCTCAAGGACGAGATGAAGGGGCCCAACGCCTACGGGGCGGAGCTTACCGCCGGCCAGGCCCGGGCCCTGCTGTGGGGCATGGCGGTGCAGCCCACCGCCCGGCCCCAGACCATGAAGCAGTTCGCCGACGCCCTGCTGGGCGGGGGAGAAACCCAGACCATCCTTGGCGGGGCCGCATCGGCGAATGAGACCCACAGCACCACCAAGGAGATTCAAAACACCCGGCAGGAGGGCGGTACGTCCCGGTTCTCCGGCCTGGGGGAGACGTTCCGTTCCCTTTGGGCGGACGCAAAGAAGAGAAAGCTGGCGATCGCCTGCGGCTGCGGCGCGCTGGCGCTGATCGTTGTGATCCTGACGCTGGTACTGGCCCTGGGCGTCAGCAAGACCGCCGGGGATTTCCGCTACAAGGTCAAGAGCGGCAACGCCTGGGTCACGGGCTACAAGGGCAACTCCGTGGTGGTATCCATTCCCGAAAGCCTGAACGGCTATACCGTGACCGGAATCGGCAAGAACGCCTTCTCCGGCTGCAAAAGCGTGACCTCCGTCACCGTGCCCGGGAAGGTGAATACCGTGGAGAAGAACGCCTTCCGCGACTGCGTGAAGCTGGAGATAATTGTCTTTGCCGATTCCAACATCCGCGTGGCAGTGAATGCCGATGCCTTTACCGGCTGCTCTCAGCTGCGCTGCCTGGTGGCGGGGAGCAGTGACCGGACCGTCGTATGGAACGGCACCGCATCCGACGTGGCCCAGTGTACCCTGGGCGCCCAGCTGGTGGGCCAGGGCGCCGTCCGGGAGGTGGAGGTTGTCAAAGGCATTGCCTACGCCATTACCGATCTGGATCGGGCCGTGGCGCTGCAGAAACCCTCCGGAACCGGGGAGCTGCCCGCCTTCCTGGATACCTACCGGGTATTTGACTCCAAGGGCCAGCGGGTTTCCGTGAAGAGCGGAATCACGGATGACCAGGTGGAGTATGAGCTGAACGGAAACGAAGCCTACATCACCGGCTACCGGGGAAGCGACACCATTTTTGTGATGCCCGATGAAATCGAGGACTGCCCCGTCACGGTGATCTGCGGCGGCGCCCTGGAGGGCAACCAGGACGTGGAGTCCGTGATGATGCCCCTGGAGCTGACCAGGATTCAGGCAGGCGCCTTCCGGAACTGCCCCAATCTGAGAGACCTTGACGTCTACTCCCAGGTCAGGGTGGCCCAAACCGCCTTCGAGGACTGCCCCCAGCTGCGCTGCGTGGTGCTGGGCCGGGAGGTAACCGCAACAGAGGACTGGACCATGGGCGGAAGTGTCGTGGTTCTGAACCGGGGAATGGACACCGGGGACGGCACGCTGAGCTATGTGTTCGTGACGGACGACGGCGCGATCTACGCCATCACCGATAACGACAACGCGGTGCTGATGGATGTGCCCGCGGGCCTGACGGAGCTGATGGTTCCGGAGACGGTCTACACCCACACGGTGACCTGGACCTACGCCAATGCGCTGGACAACGCCTCCTCCGACCTGGCCATTTATATGGCCCCGGATATGGGCTTCCCCCCGGAGCTGTATACCAAGGCGGACTGGAATTTTGAGGATATTCAGGACTTCAGCTGCAGCTGGATGTTCACCTGCGAGGTCTGCGCCCAGATCAATGAAGTACGGACCAACGGGATCAGGATCTATCCGGACCGCCTGGCGGTGCAGGCCGCCATGATCCGGGCGGAGGAGCTGAACAGATACTACTCCTTCAGCCGCCCCTCCGGCAGCAAGTGGAGCACCACGCTGAATGAATGCGCAGTGGAATGGGACAGCGCCACCCACTACCGGGATAAAATTTCCATCACCGCGGACAATTCCCTGGGCCAGGGCCTCTCCGATCTGCTGGACGACCTGGTGGAGAATTTTAAGGGTACCAACGACGAGGGAGACTACTACACGAAGTTCTCCACGGCCCTGTATTACAACACCGGCACAAAGACCCTTTACTCCGCTTCCTTCGGCATCATTCTGGATTAACCCCCAAAAATCAAAGCGTCCCACGGCCGTGGGGCGCCGGTAAGACAGTTCCAAAAGACAAAATGCGTGACTTTTCCGGTCACGCATTTTGTCTTATGTGCTTATCGGGTTCACTCAGCAGTACGACAAATTGGTGTTTATCGCTGCGCGTCCAGAATTATCTGTCATTGCGAACCAGTCCGCAGACTGGTGTGG
>CAMFFO010000134.1 GCA_945949735.1 uncultured Clostridia bacterium
AGAGACAATCCGGCTCCACAATCACTACCTCAAGTCACGCATTTAGAGGGCAAAATAGTGGCTGATACCAACAACTTTTTTGCTCTCACCCAGAGGGGGATGACAAAGTATATTCGGAAGCCCAAAACCGGCTTTCTAAATGCGTGAAAATGCTCCTGTGTCGGTCCGCCCTCAGACTGCGCAGGGGCATCTATTCTACAATCTAAAAAGGAGTTACCTATCCTACCACTACTGCGACAGCGTGGGTTTCAAGGAGCTGCCGGACTTCCAGAAAGAGAACTACCTGAAGGCGGCGGAAATGTCCACGGAGGATGATTACGGCATGATTGACGGTATCATCAACAATGGGAAGCAGCCCACGGTTGCCGATCTGGAACAGCAGGCCAAATCCGGTCAGCCCATTTCCCTGATGGATTTGGCAGATGCCGTCCACCGGGAGAAAAAGGCGTCTGTCCTTGAAAAGCTCAAAGATCAGCCGCAGCAGCCCCAGCGCAAATCCAAACCCCGAAAATCAAAAGAACAGGAGATTTGAACATGAATGATTTCACCTTTGAAGAACAGCAGCTCATGAGCATCTACAATCCCGGCACCCGTCTGGGGCTGATTCACGCCCTTGTGGAAATG
The DNA here is from genome assembly GCA_945949735.1 of uncultured Clostridia bacterium. Taxonomy (GTDB): domain Bacteria; phylum Bacillota; class Clostridia; order Oscillospirales; family Oscillospiraceae; genus Faecousia. The sequence goes on from CAMFFO010000134.1 coordinate 625, forward strand.
CGTACCTATCTGGATAAGGACGAGCAGGAGCTGAAAGACCTGACGGACAGCGCCATCGCCAAGCTCAATACCATTACGGATGCCGAGTTTTGTGAACTGGATTTGATTCCCGACTTTGATTTCTGAATGAAAAAGACCGGCCTTTACACATCACCGTGATTACCATTTTATCCCGGTTGGTCCAATCGCAGGTGATGAAAACTACTTGTCTGGATTCAATACTCGGAACCGGGAGCCGCTGCAATCAATCCGCCCTGCCTTTTTCAGCTTGCTGATTTCCGCGGACATAGCGCTGCGCTCCACCCCCAGATAGTCCGCCAGCGCTTGCCGGTCATAGGGAATGACGAATTCGCCGCTGCCATGCTGCTTGGCCTGTTCAAGCAGGAATTCCATCAGCTTTTCCCGAGTGGTTTTCTGGGACATACAGCGGATTTTCTGGGTAAGGATCAGATTCTTTCGCGCAATTCCCCGCAAGAGATTTTGTACCAGCGTGCTGTGAAAATAGCAGGCATTGGAGCAGCCTGTCAGCACCCGCTTGCAGTCCAGCAGAAGCACCGAAGCGTTTTCCAGGGCAATGACACTCACCGGCAGCGTCTCCACCCCGGCACAGGCGAATGCCTCTCCAAACAGACCGCCCGGGGAAACCACCGTCAGCACACTGCGGTTTCCGTCGTAATCATCCCGGACGATCTGAACCGTGCCGGACAGCACCACCCCCACAAATTCCGCCCGATCACCTTCCAGGAACACCGGACTTCCTTTGGTGATGTGGGCGGTTTTTCCATCCAGGCAGCTTAACATGGACTTCAGTTCCTCCCGGGTGATTCCGGCAAACAGTGGACATTGGGACAGGATATCAAAATATTCTTCCATCGGGCGCTCCTTTGTTGGAAATCCAACATACTGTTTTCACTCAGTATAGTAAACTGACGGCATCAAGTCAACAGGAGGAATCTGTATGATTCGCAGAATCATTCAAATCGATCAGGAAAAATGCAATGGCTGCGGTGCCTGCGCGGCGGCCTGCCACGAGGGTGCCATCGCCATGGTGGAAGGCAAAGCCCAGCTGATGCGGGACGATTACTGCGACGGCCTTGGGGACTGCCTGCCCGCCTGTCCCACGGGAGCCATCTCCTTTGTGATGCGGGAAGCCGCAGCCTATGATGAAGCCGCCGTGCTGGCAGCGAAGGCAAAGAAGAAAGAAAAGCTGCCCTGTGGCTGTCCCGGCACGGCCGCCAAAGCCATCCACCGGCAGCAGGAGCCTACCATCTGCAATGCACCGGCTTCCCAGCTGCGCCAGTGGCCGGTACAGATCAAACTGGCTCCCGTAAACGCGCCTTGGTTTGGCGGTGCCGACTTGCTGGTGGCTGCCGACTGCACCGCCTATGCCTATGGCAATTTCCATCAGGAATTCATCAAAGGCCGGATCACCCTGGTGGGCTGTCCTAAGCTGGACAGCGTGGACTATTCCGAGAAATTGACTGAGATCCTCAGAAACAACACGATCCGCAGCATCACCGTGGTGCGGATGGAGGTGCCCTGCTGCGGCGGCATGGAGAACGCTGTAAAAAGGGCATTGCAGCAGAGCGGCAAGTCCATCCCCTGCAACGTGGTGATCATTTCCACCGACGGACGAATCCTGAAGTAAGGAGAATACAGAATGAATCATCCCATGTTTTGTTATCAGTGCGAGCAGACCGCCGGATGCGGCGGCTGTGTCGGCAAGGTCGGTGTCTGCGGAAAAAGCGCCGCCGTTGCCAAGCGGCAGGATCAGCTCACCGGAGCGTTAATCGGTCTTGCCCGGGCGGCGGACACCAATACCCCCACTGCCTCCACCCACCGGGCAGTCATCGAAGGACTGTTCACCACCCTGACCAATGTGAATTTCAGCGAGGAAACCGTCCGTCAGCAGATTGACACCGTGCGCCGGGAAAAGGCATTGCTGACCCCCAACTGCGGCGCCTGCGCCTGCCCCTGCGGCAGAACCGACGAATACGACCTGGGCAAGCTCTGGGAGACCGACGAGGACATCCGTTCTCTCAAATCCCTGATCCTCTTTGGCTTGCGGGGAATGGCAGCCTATGCCTATCATGCCATGGTGTTGGGCTATACCGATGAGGAAGTGAACCGTTTCTTCTATGAAGGCCTCTTTGCCATCGGTGAGGATTGGGGCATGGAGGAGCTTCTGCCCATCGTCATGAAGGTGGGCCAGGTGAATCTCAAGTGCATGGCGCTTTTGGACAAGGCCAACACCGAAACCTATGGCCACCCGACACCAACCACTGTCCCGCTGACGGTGGAGAAAGGACCCTTTATCGTCATCACCGGACACGATTTGCGTGATTTGCAGCTTCTGCTGGAGCAGACGGAGGGGAAGGGTATCAATGTCTATACCCACGGAGAAATGCTCCCCGCCCACGCCTATCCTGCGCTTAAGAAGTATACCCATCTCAAGGGCAATTTCGGCACAGCCTGGCAGAACCAGCAAAAGGAATTTGCAGGTTTACCTGCCCCCATTCTCTTCACCACAAACTGCCTGATGCCCCCGAAAGCCAGTTACGCCGACCGGGTGTTCACCACCGAGGTTGTGTCTTTCCCCGGTATGACCCATATTGGGCAGGAGAAGGACTTCACCCCTGTTATTGAAAAGGCACTGGAGTTGGGCGGCTTTGATACGGACCGCACCTTCCCCGGCATCAATGGCGGAACAACCGTCACCACCGGCTTTGGTCACAATGCAGTGCTGTCTGTGGCGGATACAATCATCCGTGCGGTGAAAGCCGGCGATTTGAAACACATTTTCTTGGTGGGCGGCTGCGACGGCGCCCGGGCAGGACGGAATTACTACACCGAGTTTGTGAAAATGACCCCGGCGGATACCGCTGTGCTGACCTTGGCCTGCGGCAAGTACCGCTTCAACGATCTGGATTTGGGAAGCCTCGGCGGCCTGCCCCGGCTCATGGACATGGGTCAGTGCAACGATGCCTACAGCGCCATCAAGGTGGCAGTCGCGCTGGCGGAGGCCTTTGGCTGCGGCGTCAACGATCTGCCCCTGACCCTGGTACTATCCTGGTACGAGCAGAAGGCGGTGTGCATCCTGCTGACTCTGCTGCACCTGGGCATCAAAAACATCTACCTCGGCCCCACGCTGCCAGCCTTTTTATCAGCCAATGTGGCGAAGTACCTGGTGAAGAATTTTGACATTCACCCTACTACCACCCCGGAACAGGATCTGAAGGAAATTTTGAACAGATAAATAACCAAACGCACCAGGTTTTTAGCCTGGTGCGTTTATGCTGGGAAAAGATTCCCTGGTTTTCACGAACGCTTCCTTCGTCAGCCAATAGTACGCCCCCTCCCGGAACGGCACCTCTGCTGTTCAAATTGTAATTTTTTCGTTTTCGTATTGCAAAACGCTATACATTTGGATATAATAGAGGCAGAAAGGTGGTATGAACTATGGCAGCAAAAACCGCGAATGTAATGGCTCGTGTCGAACCCAGTGTGAAGGAGCAGGCAGAGGAAATCATGGAAATGCTGGGCATTCCTGTTTCCGTTGTCATCAATACGCTCTATAAGCAGATTATCATGACACGGAGCATCCCTTTTTCCATCTCTGTTCCCCCTGTGCCTGTTGCCCGGGATGAGATGGATGCAGCCGCTTTCCATGCCATGATGGAGCGTGGTTTGAATGAGGCAAAAGCAGACAAATCCCGTGCCGCTTCTGATGTATTTGCAGATCTGAAACGGGAGATGCAGTAAATGCCAGAGAAATATACAGTCAAAATCACGCTGCAGGCGCAGGAGCAAATCCGGGAAATCATCAGTTATATCCGCTTCACGCTCCAGGCACCTGAAACTGCCATGAAAATGCTGGATACGCTTCAAGAGGAAATCGCTTCTCTGGATCAGTTCCCCAATCGCGTCCCTCTGACGGAAGAAGAACCCTGGCACAGTCAGGGCATCCACAAATTTCCAGTCAAAAACTACCTGATCTACTTCTGGGTAGACGAAGAAACAAAAAAGGTTCAGATTATTGGCGCTGTCTATGGCCGCAAAGACCAACGGCACCAGCTTTCCAATCTGGATATGTTCTAACGGATACGCTCTGGGTATCAATGCCTGGAGCGTGTTTTCTTACATATCATTTGGAATTGTCCTAACATGTTATCAATCCCGCCTGGCAACTCAGGCGGGGTTTTTCACTACAAATCACACAGGAAAGGAAACACTAAATCGGCATCCGTACTGCAACAATACCGCCAGCTGGCGGACCACATGGCTACGCAGATAACCGCGAGCTTCCAGAGCCGGACAGATTTTCTGACCACCGCCGCACGGCTGTACAAATACCCATACCACGAACAGCTCATGATCTACGCCCAGCGCCCCGAAGCCACAGCTTGCGCGGATTACGAACTTTGGAACAAGCGAATGGGGCGCTATGTTCGCCGAGGCGCAAAGGGCATCGCCCTCATTGACAATTCTGGAGACAATCCCAAACTCAAGTATGTGTTCGATGTGGCAGATACCCGCAGCACCGAACGCTCCCGCAGCCCCTATCTCTGGGAATACCGCCCGGAGCATGAGCAGGCAGTTTCCGCCGCTCTGGGGGAACAGTTTGCCGTTCCCAATGATGGCAGCATCACAGAGCAGCTGGAGCAGATTTGGTATATGTCCCACGACATGAGCGAAAAAGCCATGAAAGCCGGACATATGAGCATCGTCCGCTCCCTCCGGGGCGGGTTCCCGGAGGAAACGGAAAAGCTGATAGTTTTCCTGTCTGAGCCGGAATCCTATCAGGCGATTATGCGGCAGGTCTATGCCTTCCGGGATGCCTGCAATGCGGATAAGGGGATGATGCGGTTTCAGATGTATCACCCCAACAAGCTGATTCGTCCGCTGGAGGAATATACCCTTCCCCGGCGGGAATATGTCAGCGAGATGGCGGAGCTGCCAGCGGCAAAGGGCTTCATCACCGAAGACGAGATCAATGAGCATCTGACCGGCGGCAGCAATTTTTCCGGCAGCAAGGGACGGATTTATGCCTTCTACCAGACACCCCACACCGCAAAGGAAAAGCTGGATTTTCTGAAAAATGAATACGGCATTGGCGGCGGAAATAACGCACTTTCCCGTAACTTTATGAGCCATGTCTGGACGGACGGAAAAGGCATCCACAATGTTGTACAGGGACTGAACCAGCAGCGACAGCATCAGCGGCAGCGCCATCGTGATCACCAGTTTCGGAACGGGCATCACGCCCATTTTATTCTGCTTTTCCATAATACCTCTTCACAATCGTCCTCCAGTCCAGGGAAGCCATCCCCCAGGCTGCATCGCTGTTTCTTATGAGAATCATCCGCTCATAATATTAGGCGCCTAAATAATACCGCACGAATCTCATTTTGTCAAGGCACCTTGACAAAAAAGTTTTCTCTGGTATAATAACAGAGGCCCCCGCGTTTGGCTTTCCATAGCCGAACAGATAATTGGTGTTTGAAAAATAATGCTGTCATTGCGAGACCAGTGCGCACACTGGTCGTGGCAATCCCCCGGATAGAGG
>CAMFFO010000135.1 GCA_945949735.1 uncultured Clostridia bacterium
CTGGTTCGCAATGACAGATAATTTTGAACGCGAAGCGAAAAACACCAATTTGTCGCACTCTTACAAATCCCTTGACAATTCCCCTTCCCCGCACTATAATAAACATACGCTTATTTCTCTAAACTATTGTTTAGGAGGTGCTTCATGACCCAGCGGGAAAGACAGATCCTCCAGCTTATCGAAGCCGACCCCATGATCTCCCAGCAGGCCATTGCTCAAGCCCTGGGGATCACCCGCTCCAGTGTGGCCGTCCACATCTCCAACCTGACCAGGAAGGGCTGCATCGCGGGCAAGGGCTATGTCCTGCGCACCGGAAGCTATGCCGTGGTGGTGGGCGGGGTCAATGTGGACATCTGCGGCTGCTCCTTCGCCCCTCTTGTAAATGAGGATTCCAATCCCGGCAAGGTTTCCACCAGCCTGGGAGGCGTGGGCCGGAACATTGCCCACAACATGAGCCTACTGGGACTGGATGTGCGGCTGCTCACGGCTTTCGGAGACGATCCCAACGGCCAGCGGGTGGCAGCCTCCTGTTCGGAGCAGGGTATTGACGCCAGTCACGCACTGAGAATCCCGGGGGCGGCTACCTCCACCTACCTGTACCTGACCGGCCCGGACGGGGAGATGGCCCTGGCGGTTTCCGATATGGAAATCTGCAGCCGGATCACCCCGGAGTACCTGGCAGGAAACCTTCCCCTGCTTCAAAGCGCCCAGGTGGTGGTCGCGGATGCCAATATTCCCCAGGAATCCCTGCGGTATCTCGCGGAGAACTGCTCCGCTCCCCTTTTCGTGGACCCGGTGTCCACCGCCAAGGCAGAAAAGCTGCGTCCCATTCTCCATCGCATCCACACCCTGAAACCCAACGCCCTGGAAGCCTCCATTCTTTCCGGGTTGGATATTCACAGCGACGCGGATGTGGAGCGGGCAGCCAACCGCCTGCTTGAACTGGGCGTCCACCGGCTGTTCCTTTCCCTGGGTTTCAAGGGCGTGTATGCCGCCATGGGAACGGAACGTCTGTGGCTGAATAACCTTCCCGGCAGCATCGTCAACACCACCGGCTGCGGCGACGCCTTCATGGCTGCTCTGGTCTGGGCGTACCTGGAAGGCATGGATCTGAGAGACACCGCTCTGTCCGGCCTTGCCGCCGCCTCCATCGCCATGGAATCCCCCGAAACCATCAACCCCACCATGTCCGCCGAAGCAATCAGAGCCCGTACACATATATAAATCGGTGTTTGTCAAAAAACGCTGTCATTGCGAGCCAGTGCGCTTAAGTGGTGTGGCAATCCCCCGGTTAGATGGGAAATGTACCGAATAGTACCCGAAAGAATGGGAGTCTCCGCGGTTTTTTGTGGTAATCGTTACCTGGTTCCTTTCAACGGGGGGATTGCCACGACCAGTGTGCGCACTGGTCTCGCAATGACAGCATTTTTTCAAACAACAATTTACCAAACAAGTCGTTTCATCTATTCTATATAAGGAGAATCTGTTATGAATCTGAACAAGTATCTCGATGTAAATCCCGAGGTTGCCCAGGCCATCCGGGAGGGCCGTCCTGTTGTGGCCCTGGAATCCACCATCATCTCCCACGGAATGCCTTACCCCCAGAACGTGGAAACAGCCCTGAACGTGGAGCGGATCATCCGGGAGAACGGTGCCGTCCCCGCCACCATCGCCATCATCGGCGGCCGCCTGAAGGCGGGCCTCACCCCGGAGCAGATTGAGTACTTCGGCAAAAAGGGCCGCGCCATTGCCAAAGCCTCCCGCCGGGACCTGGCGGTGCTGTGCGCCCGTGGCGAGGACGGAGCCACTACCGTGACCACCACCATGATCATCGCCCACATGGCAGGCATCAACATCTTCGCTACCGGCGGCATCGGCGGCGTTCACCGGGGCGCGGAGACCACCATGGACATCTCCGCCGATCTGGAAGAGCTGGGCCACACCCCCGTCATGGTCATCTGCGCCGGAGCCAAGTCCATCCTGGATCTGGGGCTGACCCTGGAGTACCTGGAAACCAAGGGCGTCCCCGTTATCGGCTACGGCACCGAGGAGTTGCCCGCTTTCTACACCCGCCGGTCCGGGTTCCGTGTGGACTACCGCATGGACACCCCTCAGGACCTGGCCGCTGCGTTCAAGGCCCAGAACGACATGGCTCTGGGCGGAGGTATGCTGGTAACGAACCCCATCCCCGAGGAATATGCCATGCCCCTTGACACCATCAACTCCGCCATCGACCAGGCCATTGCCGAGTGCAATGCCCAGGGCATCCACGGCAAGGAGACCACCCCCTTCCTGCTGGCCCGGGTCGCCGAACTCACCGGCGGCGATTCCCTGGCCTCCAACATTCAGCTGGTCTACAACAACGCCAAACTTGCCGCCCAGACCGCAGCCGCGTACTGCAAACTGTAAAAATCACTGCTCCCTTCCAAAAAACGGAAGGGAGCAGTGATTTTTTGTAAGACAAATTGATGTTTGTCGGGTATACACTGTCATTGCGAACCAGTCCGCAGACTGGTCTCGCAATGACAGGTAATTCAGGACGCACACCTACAAACACCAATTTGTCACGCAAACATTCCCCGAATGGAAATCCCCTCCCCGGAGATTCGGGGAGGGGATTGTGTTATGGATCAGCGGACGTACTCGATGACCACCCGGCGGTTGGGCTCCACGCCGGTGGAGTGGGTGGTGATGTTCTCCATGTCCTGCAGCGCCGCGTGGATCACATGACGCTCGTAGGCGTTCATGGGCTCCAGGGTGGTGCGGCGGCGGGCTTTCAGCACCTGCTGGGCCTTCTTGCGGGCGTAGCGGCGCAGACTTTCCTCCCGCTTCTCCCGGTAGGCTTCCGCGTCCACATTGACCCGGATGCGGCCCTCCACATCCCGGTTGACGGCGTAATTGGTCAGATGCTGAATGGCATCCAGGGTATCTCCCCGGCGGCCGATCAGATAGCCCAGATCGTCACCCACCAGATCCACCTTGTAGGAGCCGGACTCTTCTTTGAAGCAGTGGGGCACCGCCTTGGAATCCATATGCTCCAGAAGGCCCTTCACGAAGGTCTCAATCTTCTCCTCCACGGAGCCGGGCTCGGCGGGGACATACTCCCGGGGCTTCTTTTCGGCTTTGGGTTCGGCCTTGGGTGCCTCGGGCTTCCGCTCGGCCTTGGGAGCCTTGGGGGGCTCGGGCTTCCGCTCAGCCTTGGGAGCCTTGGGTGCTTCCGGCTTGGGCTCTGCCTTGGGTGCTTCCGGCTTGGGCTCTGCCTTGGGTGCTTCCGGCTTGGGCTCTGCCTTGGGTTCCGCCTTGGGCATCTCCGGCTTCTTCTCAGGCTGGGGAGCCTCGGGCCGCTTCACAGGAGCAGCCGCCTTGGGCTTGCTGCGGGAGGCGGAACTGAGGGCGGTTTTGGGAGCCTCGGGCACGGGGTCCGGAGCCTCGTAAGTCACCTGAACCTTGGCTGGCTGAGCGCCGAAGCCCAGGAATCCCTGCTTGGCCTGCTGCAGCACCAGGACGCTGACGCTGTCCCGGTCCAGCCCCAGCTGGCTTAATGCGCTTTCAATGGCCAGATCAATGGTCTTGCCGGTGACGACAATATTCTTTTCCATAAATCATTCCTCCGTAGGCTGCGCACCATAACGGTTGGGATCGTAAGCCCGGCCCTTGCAGTAGGGACGGTCGGGAATTCCGGACAGACAGCTTTCGCTCTCGTCCTCCTCCACCTCGATGCCCTTCCTGGCGGCATACTCCCTGGCATTGGCAGCCTTGGCGGCCTCCTCCTCTGCCCGGAGCTTCTTCTGCATTTTCTTCTTGCTGGTATTCTCGGTGATGCCGTCGGGGTTAGCAGCCCGGCGCTCGGCGCGGATACGCTCCTTCTCCGCTTCGATGCGGTCCTGCTCCAGAGCCTTCTGCAGCCGGATGGCATCTTCGGCATCATAGATCTTGCGGTAACGCTTGGTGAGAATGGTGTCCTCGATGGTGCGCACCACGCCGCCCACAAACCAGTACAGGGACAGCGCGCAGGGAACGGTAAAGCCGATCCACAGAGACATCAGGGGCATCATCCACATCATCATCTTGTTGGACTGGGCGGCCTGGGAATTCTTGGCAGCCTCCTTGTCCTCGATCCCCTTCTCGTTGGTGATGACGGAGTTGTTGGTTTTCTGGGAGATGAGCATCATAACCACCTGGTTGCCCGCGGACAGCAGAGCCACCAGGAACGCGCCAATGTGAGCCCAGTCCCAGGCCCAGCGGGCAGAGTTGAAGATGTTGAACTGGGGAATTGCCCCCATATCAATGCCCAGGAAGGAGAAGTTGATGCCGGCCAAGGTATCGGGGTTGATGCTGGGGATGGCGGCCAGGATTTGGTCAGCGAACTGAGGAATGGCTCTGGCGGCGGCAACCTGGTCATAACCAACATTTCCGCCGAAAATCGTAGGATCAAGGTCCTTGATCACCTGGACGATCTGGTCGGCGACCTCCTTGGACTCCATAAGCACATAGGTGATGGGCTCCCGGATCACGGTGAACAGGGGGATCAGAATCAGCATAGGGACGAAGCTCCACAGACATCCGCCGCCCATGGACACGCCCTCTTCCTTGTAAAGGGCGTTGATGGCCTCATTCTGGCGCTGGGGATCGTCGGCGTATTTCTTCTGGATCTCCTGCATCCGGGGGGTGAGGCGGGACATAGCCATCATGCTTTTCTTGGACTTGGCGGTGATGGGCAGCAGTACCAGCTGAACCAGGACGCCGAAGAGGATCATGGCAACGCCGTAATTTCCGGTCAGGTGGTACAGCAGGCCCAGCAGATAGCCGAAGGGCACTGTGATGATATCGGACAGTTTGAAAGCGAGAATCATGGACGTTCCTCCTTCATTTGGAAGTCAAGGCACGGGGTCATACCAGTCCCCTTTGTAGAAGGGATGACAGCGAAGCAGCCTCCTCAGAGCGAGATAGCCTCCCTTGAGGGCCCCGTACTTGCAGACCGCTTCGTAGGCGTAGGCAGAGCAGGTGGGTGAAAACCGGCACCGGGCCGGAAACGCGGGGGAAATACAGCGCTGATAGAAACGGATCAGCCAGAGCAGAAGCCTTTTCATTGCCCGTCCTCCGGAGCCAGAATCCCGGCCTTTCTTGCCAGATTCAGGTAGCTTCTGGTGAGGGCGGCAAAGGGCGCGTCCACAGCCCGGCTCCGGGCCACCACCACGATGTCCCAGCCCGGGGAGAACTTCTCCTCGTTGAGCCGGTAGATCTCCCGCAGGCGGCGGCGGACGCGGTTGCGCACCACGGCATGGCCCAGCTTCTTGCTGGCGGTAATCCCCACACGGTTATATGCGCTCCGGTTTTTCCGGGCGTAGAGCACCAGATAGGAATCCGCCTGGCCGGAGGTATGGTAAAGCCTTCGGAAAATGTGATTCAGCTTCAGGCTGCTGGAAAACTTCATATTTCCCTTCCTTTCCATATTCCGGCCGCCAAACGCAGCCAATGGAATCCTTTGTGGATTGGGGATACTGAACAGCCGGGGCAAAAGATCCGCCGCTCCCATCTTGTCTGCTTTTTCCCCAGGCGGCGCTGAGGAGCCAGATTATTCACGGACGGCGAGAGATTTTGCCACGGGTCAAGGTTTGGAGCCGAAGGAATCCTTTGTGGATTTCGAGGCGACAAACCGCAGAGCTGGGGCAAAAGATCCGCCGCTCCGGGAATAAGCTGCCGACGAAGCGCCGCCCAATAAAAAGGGAGCGGGGCGAATGTTCCATTCACCCCGCTGTAGCTCCCGTTTCGCTATGTGAGCGTGTTTCCGTTTTTATCACCCACGGAGGCTCATCAGGCGGACAGAACCTTGCGGCCCTTCGCGCGGCGGCGGGCCAGGACCTTACGTCCATTGGAAGTCGCCATTCTCTGACGGAAACCGTGAACCTTGGAACGATGACGACGGCTGGGCTGGTAGGTACGCTTCATACTCGATACACCTCCTGTCAAAAATCAATATGCTCGACAGCCAAAAGGCCGCAGCAACACTCAGAAAATGACCACAAGCGGTCATGCTGAATCATTATAACCGAAAAATCAATTCAGGTCAACATTTTTTTCGGAAAATCCAGGGTAATCAGATAAATTGGTGTTTGAAAAAATGCTGTCATTGCGAGACCAGTGCGCACACTGGT
>CAMFFO010000136.1 GCA_945949735.1 uncultured Clostridia bacterium
GCGGGCGGATAATATCCGCCCCTACGGTGATAGTGCTGTAAACAACAATTTATCGAAGTATCCCCAAAACGGAGAAGGAGTGATTTTTATGGAGCGAAAGACTGTTCGGGTCAATATCTACAATTTCATCCGGATGTCCCACACCGAGCCCAGCCGGTTTATTTGGGATGATTATGAAACCCTCCGGCAGGAGATCCTGACGGTGAAGCAGTATGGCTTTCCGGGAACCTATGCACTCAAGTATGACGCGCTGATGGAGCCGCGGTATCAGTCGCTTTTGCTGGAATGGCTGGATAAGGGGGACGAGATCTCCGCCTGGTGGGAGATCACCCGGGAGCTATGCGACCGTTCCGGGGTTCGGTTCCGGGACAGCGCTCGGGCGGAATGCTATGACGACCGGGTGAACAGCGCCTATTCCATCGGCTACACCCCCGCCGAGCGCGCTCTGCTGGTGGATGGGTACATGGCGGATTTCCACGCTGTGTTCGGCTTCTATCCCAAGAGCATCGGCTCCTGGGTGCTGGACAGTGTGACCATGGCCTATGCCGCCGAAAAATACGGTGTGGTGGGCTTCGCCATCTGCCGGGATCAGATCGGCGTGGACGGCTTCACCCTTTGGGGCGGCTATCCCAACGGGGCCTATTACCCCAGCCGGAACAATGAAAATATCCCTGCCCGGCATGAGGAACACCAGATCAATGCTCCGGTGTTCCGGCTGCTGGGGCCGGATCCCATCTACAATTTTGAGGCGGAGCTCCGCGAGGGGCTGGCGGGGGTGTATACCCTGGAGCCCTCCTGGCTCACGGGACGGGACCCGAGGTGGATTCGATGGTTCTTCCGGTGCCTGACGGAGGAGGATGCCGTTGGCCTTGGGTATGCCCAGGTGGGGCAGGAGAACAATTTCCTCTGGGAGAACATCCGCCCGGGGCTTGCGCCCCAGCTGGAGGAGCTGAAAAGGCTCTCGGCGGAAGGGAAGCTCCGGGTGGAGACCCTGGCGGACACCGCCCGGTGGTTCCGCAAGCAACACCGGGTCAGCCCGCCCATGAGCTTTCAGGCTGGTCAGGACTGGAACGAGGGGCTCTCCTGCCAGTGGTACGCCTGTGCCCATTATCGGGTGGGGCTGCTGGGAGAAGGAGGGCATCTTCGTATCCGGGACTTGTTCCTCTATGACGAAGGTTACCCCTCCCGGTATCTGGAGGGGCCTATGAAAGGAACCAAGAGCAATTTTGACGCGCTGCCGGTGCTGTATCCCCAGCTCTGGAAGGAAAACGGGGGAACGCGGCCCTGGATCCGGCTGCGGGATGTCCGGGGCCGGGAGCCGGAGGGACGGATCGTGTACGGCAGCCTGGGAAATCTGGGGGCTCAGGCGGAGCTGGACACCGGGAAAGAGCGGATTCGGCTGCTGATGCAGCCGGAGGGAATCCGGATAGAGGGAAATTGCAGTCTGGTGATGGATGCGCTTCCGGTGTTTACGCAGCAGCGGGAACGGCGGATTTCCATGGTTCATGAGGGCTTTTCCTATTCCTTTGCCGTGACCCGGGGACGAATTCTCCGGGCGGGAAAGGACGGTGTGGAAATCGCTCCCGAGGAGGGAGAAATCTACCTGAAGCTGGGAGAAAAACAGGAGGAGCAGGAAATTTTCCGCTCGGAATACCGGGCGGAGGAACGGCCCGCTGTTTTCCGTCCCAAAATACAGATTCCTGCCTCCGCGCCGGAATTCGTGCCGGGGGACAGCGTGTTCCCCTGGGGAAAAGCGGGGCAGGTGGTCATTTCCAGCCGGGAGCCGGGGGAGATCCGCTATACCCTGGACGGAAGAGAGCCGGATGCCCATTCTCCGGTGTATACGCAGCCGCTGGCCTTGGAGCGGGACTGCGTGCTCCGGGCCAGGCTCTTTACCCCGGATGGACGGCAGAGCGAGGCAAGCCGGGGGGAATACCGGTTTTCCCTGAAAAACATGGCGCTGGAAAGCCCGACTGCTTTGGACCCGCGTCCGGTGCTCCGGGGAAACGGCATCGGGGATCTGCTGATGGAACGGCGGGGGAGCCTGGACTACCTGGACGGAGCCTGGCGGGGAAGCCTTCAGGATCTGGACGTGACCTGCATCCTGGCCGGGCCGGAACGGATCGGATCGGTTTCCATGGGCTTTCTCAGCCATCATCGCAGCGGCATTGCGTACCCTGAGCGTGTGGAGCTGTATGTGGGGCCGGATCGGGAGCATCTGGAGCTGCTGGATATCCGGGAGACTCCCAAGGGCCCCGGCAGGCGGGAGATCGAGAAGCTGGATGTGGCGTTTGGGGTTCACAGAACCCTCGGCGCTTTTCGGATCGTGGCCAGGCGGTACGAAAAAATGCCCCAGTGGTGTGCCTACCGGGGGTCGGAAAACGTGTTCACCATGGCCGACAGCCTGATCGTCACCCCGGAGGAATAGAGTCCGCGCACGCCCTTGGGCAAACGGATAAATTGTTGTTTAGCGCACAAAAAAAGACTGTCATTGCGAACCAGTCCGCTTAAGTGGTGTGGCAATCCCCCGGTTAGAGGAGAAATGTATCGACAATTGCCCTACAGAGCGGGGAAACGATGCGATTTCTGGTGGGAATCGTTACCTGATTCCATTCAACAGGGGGATTGCCACGACCAGTGTGCGCACTGGTCTCGCAATGACAGCGTTTTATTTAGTGCGCAATTGTAAACAACAATTTATCGTCCCGGTGAGTTTGCTGCTTTGTGTGGGGGCTTTATGGACGGGCAGAGGGCGGGGCCGCTCTGCCTGCGGGGGGTTCTCAGAAGTCCAGGGTATTCATTTTGTCGCTGATGGTATCGGATACCCTCCAGGCCACATCCTCCATCTTGTTGGCGGCTTTCGCGGCCAGACGGCGGGTGGGGTTGTTCCGCGGCATCATCAGCACGGCCACCGCCCCCACGGCGGCGCCCAGGCCCGCGGTAATGGCCCATCCTTTTACATTCATTATGGGATCCTCCTTTCCTGTGGGGATGGGATTAGTATGCCCATGCGGAAGGAAATCACTTCTGGAAGGTTTTTTCCCGGCCCGGGAATCATGGAAGAACGGTAAATTGTTGTTTGAAAGTGTGCGTTCCCAATTACCTGTCATTGCGAACCAGCGCGCACGCTGGTGTGGCAATCCCCCGGTTAGAGGTGAAATGTATCGACAACTGCCCTAAAGATCGAGAAAATGCTGGGATTTTTGTGGTAATCGTTACCTGGTTCCATTCATCAGGGGGATTGCCACACCAGTCTGCGTACTGGTTCGCAATGACAGCTAATTTGAGACAATTGTTGTAAACAACAATTTATGAAAGAAACAAAGGAGAATGGATATGCTGACGGTTTATGGAATGATGATTTGTCCCGACTGTGTGAAGTGCCGGGAGGAGCTGGACGGGGCAGGGATTGTGTATGAATTCCGGGATTTCGCGGATAGTACGAAGAATCTGAAGGAATTCCTGGCCCTGCGGGATACCAATCCGGTTTTTGAGGGCCCCCGGCAGGAAGGGAAAATCGGGATCCCCTGCCTGGTGACCCCTGAAGGCGCGGTGACGCTTTCCTGGGAGGAGTTTACGCGGAAGGGATAAACCGGGGTGCGCCGCGAAAGCTGCGGTGCACCCCGGCTGCTTTGAAATTGGCCCGGAGGGGCTGTGTTTCCCCGACCCGGGGAGCCGTTTCAGAAGCCCCGGGGCATGGCGCCGCGGGCGCTGTTCTGGCCGGTGGGTTCGCTGTCGCCGCTGCTGCTCCCGATGCTTTCATCACCGGGCAGCCCGGTTCCTGTGGTGGGCTGGGCGGAGGGCTCCGTCGCCTGGGTGGTGGGCTGTGTGGTTGCCTGGGTGGTCGGCGCGGTGGTGGGCATAGTGGTCGGCATGGTGGTGGGCTGGTTTTGCCCGCTCCGGCATCCGGCGGTCAGCACGGCCACAGATAGAACAATTGCGGCAACAATGGTATATCTTTTCATTTTCTTTCCTCCAAAGGTTTCGTGTTACGCAGGTAGTATTTCCGGGAAAGAGGTGTTTAGACAGGGAAATTGTTCCTGAAAAGTATTTTTTCGGATTTCTGATTTTGACCATTGCTATTTTTGGAGAATGTTGTATAATAGGCAAAGAATAAAACAAAAAGGAGAATCCTCAGGTATGAAGAAGCTCTCGGTTAAGAAAAATGGGCAGTGCATGGCGTGTCTGGAGTGCGTCCGGGCCTGCTCGGAGGCGTTCTATAAGGAGTTCCACCAGGACTACTCCTGCATCCGGATCGTTGCCAAGGGGGACGGAGCCAAGCCCAATACCTGCATCCAGTGCGGCAAATGCTTCCGCACCTGTGAGCACGAGGCCATTACCCAGAACCCCAAGACCGGTGTGTACATGATCAACAAGAAGAAATGTGTCGGCTGCGGCAAGTGCGCGGAGGCCTGCCCCATGAAGGTCATTGTGCTCAAGCCCGAAAATCCCGCTTCCAAGTGCATCGCCTGCGGTATCTGCGCCAAGGCTTGCCCCATGGAAATCCTGGAGATCGTCGAGAAGTAAGCTGCCAACGGATGAGCGGCCCTGGGGCCGCTCATTTTCTTCAGCGGGAAGATTTTACCCTGTTGCCAGGAGGCGGCAGGATGTGCTATAATGCTGCGTATCCATGTTTTCAGGAGGAGAACCATGAGCAAAGGCGGACGCTACCTTAATAACCATCAACCGAAAAAGCCCAAAAAAGTGTGGAAGATCATTCTGATCGTGCTGGCAGTGATCGTGCTGCTGCTGGCGCTGCTTGCAGTGGGGCTTTGGATCTATATGCGCTCCATGCTGGGCCTGGTGAACCAGGTGCAGGCAACCGACCCCACCTTCGTGACAACGGAGGACACGCAGCCTACCGTCACCGGAACCACGGAGGGAACCCAGGGCGAGTCCGAGGCAACGGAGGAATCCACGGAGCCGGAGCAGACCTGGCCCCAGGTGGTTTCTACCCAGAATGTCACCACCTTTATGCTGGTGGGACAGGACAACCGGGAGGGCGAGACTGAGGAACAGCACAAGCTGTCCGACTCCATGATCATGTGTACCATCAACCGGGAGACCAATACCCTGACCATGACCTCCATCCTGCGGGACTGCTATGTGCCGCTGCCGGCCTATGCGGGCCATGGCGCGGGCCGGAACCGGATCAATGTATGCTACGCCCTGGGCAGCCAGTGGACAGGCTCCAGCAAGGGCGGCATGGAGATGCTGGCGCTGTGCGTGGAGCAGAATTTCGGGATTCCCATCGACCACACCATTGAGGTGGGGTTTGACTCCTTTGAACAGATCATCGATCTGCTGGGCGGCGTGGACATCGAGCTGACCGAGGCAGAGGCCAAATATATGACCGATGAGATCGGCTATGTGGGCGATATGGAGCCAGGCTATCAGACTCTGGACGGTCTGGAGGCTCTGGCCTATGCCCGAATCCGTAAGATCGACGCGGATGGCGACTTCTCCCGCACCAACCGGCAGCGGACCATCATCAACTCCCTGCTGTCCAAATGCGTGAAGATGAATCTGTGGGATCTGCACAAGCTGGCCACCCAGATCCTCCCGCTGATCACCACGGACATGAGCACCGACGAAATGAGCAACTACATCTGGGAGTTCCTGCCCATGCTGAAGGATCTGACCATCGTATCCCAGCAGATCCCTCTGGACAAGGAGGTGCTGAGCGAGGTGGTGCCGGGTACCTGGAGCTATAATGGCGTCACCAAGGACGGTATCGGCGGCGTCATGGAGGTCAACACCTGGGCCCACAAGCAGTTCCTCCAGCAGCAGCTGGGCTACGCAGACGTGGAAGAGTAAAAGAAATATCCGAAAGCCCGAACCTCGGTTCGGGCTTTCGCTATGCCCGGGAAAACGGGGCGGGGGAAGCAGATAAATTGGTGTATGTCGCGCTGACTCCAAATTTCCTGTCATTGCGAGACCAGTGCGCACACTGGTCGTGGCAATCCCCCGGTTGAATGGAACCAGGTAACGATTACCGCCAAGAATTGCGGCGACTCCCACTCTTCCGGATACTTTTCGGTACATTTCCCCTCTAACCGGGGGATTGCCACGCCAGTGTGCGCAC
>CAMFFO010000137.1 GCA_945949735.1 uncultured Clostridia bacterium
TCCACCACCGGCGACCCCATCGCCCCTGCCCGCATCGTATGCGAGTTCGCCAAGAAGAACAAGCTGAAAACCCTGTCCATCAAGGGCGGCGTCGTGGAAGGCTCCGTCCTGTCCGCGGATCAGCTCAGCTCCTTCGGCGAGCTGCCCAGCAAGAGCGCCCTGGCGGCGTCCGTCCTGGGTACCTTCCTGGCCCCCATCTCCAGCCTGGCCTTCGTTCTGGATCAGATCCGGATGCAGAAGGACGGCTCCGCCCCCGCCGCGGAAGCCTGATCGCTCCGCGCCGCAAACCACATTTATTTTCAACACATAATTTTAGGAGGATTTAACAATGGCTAGTGAAAAGATCACTGCTCTGGTGGAGCAGGTTAAGGAACTGACCGTCCTGGAGCTGTCCGAGCTCGTCCACACCCTGGAGGAAGTTTTCGGTGTTTCCGCCGCTGCCGCCGCTGTTGCCGGCCCCGCTGTTGCCGCCGCTGAGGAAGTGGAAGAGAAGACCGAGTTCGACGTCATCCTGAAGAGCGCCGGCGCTTCCAAGCTGGGCGTCATCAAGGTTGTCCGCGCCGCTACCGGCCTGGGCCTGAAGGACGCCAAGGATCTGGTGGACAACTGCCCCAAGACCCTGAAGGAGGCCATCTCCAAGGAAGATGCCGAGAAGCTGGTCGCCGAGCTGAAGGAAGCTGGCGCCGAAGCCGAGATCAAGTAAGTTATCTCCCTTTGCGATCCGCCGCCGCCAGCAATGGCGGCGGTTTTCCCGTCTTTAAGAAAGGTTCCGATTATGACGCTGCAAGCCTATCTTTCTGAGCTGTCGGAAAAGCTCCCCCTGAAGATTTCCATGGATTTTCCCATGCCGGATCTGTCCGGGTACATTCCCGCCGAACTGGATTTGATTTCCACCCTGAAATTCCTGGCCATGTTCGCGGCGGGCTTTCTGATTCTGGGCATCCTGGGCAGAATGCTCCTGGGACGCCGATCCGGCGCCAACCGCGCCCTGTCCTCCGCCGTGGGAATTCTGTTCATCTATGTGATCACCGTGGCTGTCTACGCCTTCCGTCCCTGGAATCTTCAGTCGCTGATCTCCCCGCTGCCCTTTGTTGCGTTTTCCGGGGATTACCTGGTGCTTTTCTCCTTCCGTACCGCGCAAACCGGTGTGATCTGCTACCACCTGGTATCCATGCTGATCCTGGCCTTTCTGGTAAATCTGCTGGACAGCCTGATCCCCCAGGGCAAGCGTGTGCTGGGCTGGTATTGCCTGCGGTTTGCCGTAGTGCTGCTTTCCATGGTTCTCCATTTTCTGGTTTGCCAGGTGCTGGCGTCTTATCTGCCCGGATTCCTGCTGGAGTACGCACCCATGATCCTTCTGGGGGTGCTGGTGCTGATGCTTGGACTGGGTGTGCTGAATCTGCTGCTGGGGCTGGTGCTCACCGTAGCCAACCCCATCCTGGGCGGCATCTATGCCTTCTTTTTCTCCAACCGGGTAGGCTGTCAGGTCACCGGTGCAGTAGGCTCCACGCTGGTTCTGGCCGGACTTGTATACTTGCTGGAGCACTTCGGGATCACTGCGCTGTGCATCACCCAGACCGCCCTCATCGCCTGTGTTCCGCTGCTGCTGGTGGTGTTGATCCTCTGGTATATCATCGGTCACCTTCTGTAATCGCTCCCCCGGAGGCCCCCGCCCTCCGGGGCTTTCTGTAACTTCGCTGCCGATGTATAAATTGGTGTTTGAAAAAGAATGCTGTCATTGCGAGACCAGTGCGCACACTGGTCGTGGCAATCCCCCGGTTAGAAGGGAAATGTACCGAAAAGTATCCGGAAGAGTGGGAGTCACCGCGATTTTTGGCGGTAATCGTTACCTGATTCCGTGGGGCCGGGGGATTGCCACGCCAGTGTGCGCACTGGCTCGCAATGACAGCGTTAATTCGGCAAACAACAATTTATCTTACCTCCGGAAATCGTCCACTGCTCATATTGCCCACCCTCCGGCCCGGTTTTCGGCACATTTTCTGGCAGTTTTTCATATTGTTTTCTAAAGGGAATCATGGTAGTATTTTATCATGCACACTTGTCCTCTGCGCATGGACGAGGATTGGAAAGGGAGCAGCGCTATGAAATATGTCATTGTATTGGGCGACGGAATGTCCGACGAGCCCATTGACGCCCTGGGTGGAAAAACACCCCTGGAGGCAGCCAACACCCCCGCGATGGACGCCCTGGCCTCCATGGGAGAGCTGGGCATGGTGCAGAATGTGCCCGCGTCCATGGCCCCCGGCAGCGATGTTGCCAATCTATCCGTTCTGGGCTATGACCCGGGGCTGTACTATACCGGACGATCTCCCCTGGAGGCCCTCAGCGTGGGCGTGCAGATGGAACCGGACGATATCGTGTTCCGCTGCAACCTGGTGACGCTGACAGAACCGGAGCCCTACCCGGAGAAAACCATCCTGGATCACAGTTCTTCGGAAATCTCCACCGCCGACGCGGATGTCCTGATGGATGCCATCCGGGCCCATTTTAATTCCGACGAATTTCAATTCTATACAGGCACCAGCTACCGCCACATCATGATCTGGAAGCATGGCCGGGTATCCGCCCTGGAGCCGCCCCATGACCACCTGACAAAGGTCATCGGGCCGTTTCTTCCCAAGGAGCAGTGTCTGCGCCGGTTCATGGAGGAGAGCTTTGACATCCTCAATAACCACCCCCTGAACGTTCAGCGGGCGAAGGAAGGAAAAAACAAGGCCAACTCCCTGTGGTACTGGGGCGCGGGCACCCGGCCCAGTTTGCCCAGTTTCACCGGGAAAACAGGCCTGAAAGGCGCCATGATCTCCGCTGTGGATCTGCTCAAGGGCATCGCCCTGGGAGCCGGAATGCAGGTCTGTGAGGTTCCCGGAGCTACCGGCTCCATCGATACCAACTGGGAGGGCAAGGCTCAGGCAGCCCTGCAGGCGCTGCTGGAGGACGGCTGTGATTTCGCCTATGTCCATGTGGAGGCCCCGGATGAAATGGCCCACCAGGGACTGCTGAAGGAGAAAATTGAATCCATCGAGTATCTGGACAGCCGTTTGGTAGCTCCCATTTGCCGGGGGCTGGAGGAAGCCGGAGAGGAATACCGGATGCTGATCCTCCCCGATCACCCCAATCCCCTGCGCTACCGCACCCACACCGGCGACCCGGTGCCCTATGTGCTCTTCGACAGCACCCGCCGCCGGAAAACGCTGTCCCACTACTCCGAAAAGGAAGCCGCTGCCTGCGGCATCCTCGAGCCCAACGGCCACAATCTGCTGGCACGGTTCCTGAAGCCATAAATATTCGATGCGGTAAATTGTTGTTTAGCGGCTTTGCCCCAAAGTTTTCTGTCATTGCGAGACCAGTGCGCACACTGGTCGTGGCAATCCCCCGGTTGAAAGGAACCAGGTAACGATTACCGCCAAAAATCGTGGAGACTCCCATTTTTTGGGTGCTATTCGGTACATTTCCCCACTAACCGGGGGATTGCCACACCAGTGTGCGCACTGGTTCGCAATGACAACGTTATTTTTCAAACAACAATTTATCGCACACCCTGTCATTTTCAATCCACAAATAACAGAATTGGAGGGACGATTATGTCCAGAGTATATAATTTCTCCGCAGGCCCTGCGGTTCTTCCGGAGAGTGTCCTTCGGGAAGCCGCGGATGAGATGCTGGACTACCGGGGAACCGGTATGTCCGTCATGGAAATGAGCCACCGCTCGGCGGCCTACCAGGCCATCATCGACCAGGCGGAGGCGGATCTTCGCACCCTGATGGGGATCCCCGCGAACTACAAGGTCCTCTTCATGCAGGGCGGCGCCTCCCAGCAGTTCGCCATGGTGCCCATGAACCTGATGAAAAACCGGGTAGCCGACTATATCCTCACCGGCCAGTGGGCCAAGAAGGCCTGGCAGGAGGCCCAGCTTTACGGTCAGGCCAATGCGGTGGCCTCCTCCGCCGATAAGACCTTCTCCTACATCCCCGACTGCTCCGATCTGCCCATCAGCGAAAACGCGGACTACGTCTACATCTGCGAGAACAACACCATCTACGGCACCAAGTTCCACACGCTTCCCAACACCAAGGGCAAGGATCTGGTATCCGATGTGTCCAGCTGCTTCCTCAGTGAGCCCGTGGACGTGACCCGCTATGGGATGCTTTACGGCGGCGTGCAGAAGAACATCGGCCCCGCCGGTGTAGTCATCGCCGTCATCCGGGAGGATCTGATCCGGGAGGACGTGCTTCCCGGTACCCCCACCATGCTCCGCTACAAGACCCATGCCGACAACGGCTCCATGTACAATACTCCTCCCGCCTACGGCATCTACATCTGCGGCAAGGTGTTCAAATGGCTGCTGGACATGGGAGGTCTCCCGGAAATGCAGCGGCGCAATGTGGAAAAGGCCAAGGTGCTCTACGACTTCCTGGACGCAAGCAACCTGTTCCACGGCACCGTGGTGAAGAAGGACCGGTCGCTCATGAACGTCCCCTTCGTCACAGGCTCCAAGGAAACCGACGCCGCCTTTGTGGCCGCCGCCGCCGAAGCGGGCTTCGTGAACCTGAAGGGCCACCGCACCGTGGGCGGTATGCGTGCCAGCATCTATAACGCCATGCCTCTGGAGGGCGTTCAGAAGCTGGTAGCCTTCATGGACGATTTTGAAAAGCGCAGAAAGTGAGGAATGCCTCAATGTACCGTATTCATAATCTGAACAACATCTCCCCCAAGGGCACCGCCCTGTGGACGAAAAACTATACCCAGACCGACGATCCCCAGCAGGCCGACGCCATTTTGGTGCGCAGCGCCAATATGCACGAGATGCCCCTCTCGGCCAATCTTCTGGCCGTATCCCGGGCGGGCGCGGGGGTCAACAACATCCCCCTGACCACCTGCGCCGAGGCGGGCATCGTGGTGTTCAACACCCCCGGAGCCAACGCCAACTCCGTAATGGAGCTGTCGCTGTGCGGAATGCTTCTCAGCAGCCGGGACGTGGTAGGCGGCATCAACTGGGTTCAGTCCATCAAGGATACCCCGGATGTGGCCAAGCAGGTGGAGAAGGGAAAATCCCGCTTTGCCGGCCACGAGATCCGGGGCAAGAGCCTGGGCGTCATCGGCCTGGGCGCGGTGGGCGGCCCCCTGGCCAACGCCGCCGGGAAGCTGGGCATGACCGTCTACGGCTGCGATCCCTATATCTCCATCGACGCCGCCTGGCACCTGGACAGCAGCATCATCCGGGTGAACAACCGGGAGGAAATCTACGAAAAGTGCGATATCATCTCCCTGCACACCCCGCTGCTGGACAGCACCCGTCAGATGATCAACGCCGAAGCCCTGTCCAAAATGCGTGACGGGGTCATCATCCTGAACTTCGCCCGGGATCTGCTGGTGGACGACGAAGCCATGGCCCAGGCTCTGGCTTCCGGCAAGGTCAGCCGGTATGTGACGGACTTCCCCAACGAGAAAACCGCCTCCATGCCCGGCTGCATCGCCATCCCCCACCTGGGGGCCTCCACCCAGGAGTCCGAGGACAACTGCGCCAAAATGGCCGTCCGGGAGGTTATGGACTACCTGGAAAACGGCAACATCCGCAACTCCGTCAACTACCCCAACTGCGAGATGGGCGTCTGCACCACCCAGGGCCGGATTACGATTCTCCACCGGAACATCCCGGGCTCCCTTGGCCGGTTCACGGCAGCCATCGCCGGGGAGAACATCAACATTGCGGGCCTGACCAACAAGAGCCGGGGCGAATACGCCTACACCATGCTGGATCTGGATCACCACCCCTCGGAGCAGGCCGTAGAGCAGCTCCGCAAGATCGAAGGCGTCCTCCGGGTTCGGATCATCAAATAAACCATCAGCCGCAGAACGAGCCAATCGCCCGCCCTGCGGCTGAAATGCTGTTTGGAAGCTAAATAGTTGTTTGTACGCTCTTTGCTGTCATTGCGAGCCAGTGCGCACACTGGCGTGGCAATCCCCCGGTTGAAAGGAACCAGGTAACGATTACCACCAAAAATAGCGGTAACTACCACTCTTTCAGGTA
>CAMFFO010000138.1 GCA_945949735.1 uncultured Clostridia bacterium
ACCATTCAACCGGGGGATTGCCACGCCAGTGTGCGCACTGGCTCGCAATGACAGCATTTTTTCAAACACGTTGCATTGCTACCGTAGGGGCGGCTATTAGCCGCCTGAAAACGTTCAGGTTTCTGGGCGTTTCCGATAAACGGAAGCACTTTCGTTAACGAAACAAAAGCGGGCGGCTAATAGCCGCCCCTACGATAGCATCCCGGCAAACACCGCTTTTCCGCCTTGCTGAGTTAACCCGATATCCAATCCTGAAACGTTTGATGGCTCACACCCTGCTTTTTTGCTTCTAATTTCTGGCTCGTTTCTCCTCTTTTGTATCGCTCTACCGCTTTAATGCTCTCTTCTTTGCTGATTTTAGGCATAATGATACTCCCCATAGTGTAGTCTCGAAATTTTTGTTATTTCGAGTGTCTACTCTATGGGGAGCATATCAGAGCACGGCTGCCCCTGACAGATGAATTATTCCGCGAAAAGCGGGGTGGACAGATAACGGTCGCCGGTATCCGGCAGCAGAGCCACAATGGTCTTGCCCTTGTTCTCGGGACGCTTTGCCAGCTCGATGGCGGCAAAAACGGCCGCGCCGGAGGAGATGCCCACCAGAACGCCCTCAGATTTTCCGATCTTCTTGCCGGTGGCAAAGGCATCCTCATTCTCAACGGCGATAATCTCGTCATAAACACCGGTGTTCAGAACTGCGGGAACGAATCCGGCGCCGATGCCCTGAATCTTGTGCGCGCCGGGGGTGCCCTTGCTCAGCACCGGGGAACCGGCAGGCTCTACGGCGACCACCTTGACGTTGGGATTCTGGCTCTTGAGGTACTCGCCCACACCGGTAACGGTACCGCCGGTGCCGACACCGGCTACAAAGATATCCACCTGACCGTCGGTATCCTCCCAGATTTCGGGGCCGGTGGTGGCCCGGTGGACGGCGGGGTTGGCGGGATTCACGAACTGGCCGGGGATGAAGCTGTCAGGAATCTCCTTGGCCAGCTCATCGGCCTTGGCGATGGCGCCCTTCATACCCTTGGCTCCCTCTGTCAGCACCAGCTCCGCGCCGTAAGCCTTCATCAGCTGGCGGCGCTCCACGCTCATGGTCTCGGGCATGACGATGATAATGCGGTAGCCCCGGGCGGCGGCTACGGATGCCAGGCCGATGCCGGTGTTGCCGGAGGTCGGCTCAATAATGACGCTGCCGGGCTTCAGCTTGCCGCTGGCTTCCGCGTCGTCGATCATGGCCTTGGCGATACGATCCTTTACGGAGCCCGCGGGGTTGAAGTATTCCAGCTTGGCAAGGATCTTCGCTTCCAGGCCCAGCTCCTTCTCCAGATGTACCAGCTCCAGCAGGGGCGTCTTTCCGATCAGCTGATCGGCGGATGTGTAGATTTTAGACATAATGAAATCCTCCTGTTATTTTCAAATGTGCGTATCGGGTTAACCCAGCAAGGTGGGAAAGCGGCGTTTGCCGGGATACTCTCGCAAGGGCGGCTGTTGAGCCTTCCGGTTCTGAAATCGCCGCATTCTAACCAAGAATTGGAACGTCCCGGGCAGCTATCCGGCGCCCTACGGTGATGGAAATATTCCTTCAGGCGCCAATTTATCGGGAAGCTGAGTTGGCCCGATAAGCATTTTTCAAGAATTCGTAGAATATGGGGTATAGATTCTGTTCATTCACCCGTCGGGCGGCCATATACCTGTTCCTTCCGGCAACATCGGAAGAAGGCCTTCGCGTTCCTCATTTTAAAACCTACTTTCATACTAGGAATATCAGGATTATACAACAGCCGGAACCATTTGTCAATAGGCAGCCCAAAAATTTCCTGGAATGCTTTTCAGCCTGACACAGCAAGCCGGAAAAGTGACGTTTGCAATCCTTCAAGGCTTTTTGTCGGGAAGATGAGTTGTCCGATAAGCATATTCCCTGCCGTTTTGGGCGCGCGCTTTTCGCCTGCAAAAGTATCCAAAAGGCCGGAATGCCTGGTGATTCTGCCAAACACATTGCGGGAGCGGAAGGCCCTCCCCAAAACCGAAACAGCAGTTTTCAGAGACGCTCAACCAAAAAACCCGCTTGATTTCCCACAAACCTCGCTGTATAATAGGATTAAGCAAGGAGGTAGCCATATGTTGATTTCGACAAAAGGCCGCTATGCCTTACGGATCATGATAGATCTGGCAGAGCATCAGACGGATGAGTTCATTTCCCTGAGAGGGATTGCGCAGCGTCAGGAAATTTCCGAAAAATATCTGGAAAGCATCGTCCGTATGCTGGTAAAGGCCAGAGTGGTGGAGAGCCTGCGCGGCAAGGGCGGCGGTTATCGGCTGAACAAATCGCCGGATCAATACACGGTGGACAGCATCTTACAATTAACGGAGGAATCCCTTGCTCCCGTATCCTGCCTTGAAAAGACCTCGCAGCCATGCCCCCGGTCGGGGCGGTGCCGTACCCTGAGCCTGTGGCAGGGACTGGATCAGGTGATCCACGAATATCTCAAGAGCGTGACCATTGCCGATTTGATGGAGCAGGGCGCCGTGGGAGACGACTATGTGATATAAGGCAACACCGCACAATTGCGTCAGCGGATCTCAGCGGATCTTTTGCACCATTTCTGCAGTTTCAAAAACGGGAAATACATACAGTATTCCCCCGTTTTTGAAACTTTGAACTGGCACAAAATCTCTCGCTGAGCTTCCTTGCCGAATTATGCGGTGTAGCCATAACCGTAAGCGGGACGTTTTCGGACGTCCCGCTTTGATGTGTTGTGACCGCTTCCCCCCACGGCACACCTTGACGGAACAAACGAAGTATCGGGAATTCATGAATGCGGCCCGCATAATGGAGCGACAATCCGCCGAAGAGCGCATCCCCATTGTGCGGTGTTGCCCTATATGTATTTCCCGTATATAAACCGCGCGGGTGGGGGAAAAGATTCGCTGCCCAGTCGCAGCCGGATTAGTCAGAGCTTCCCTGAACACCGTTTTATCCCGCTGCCGGAGAGAGTGTCAAGCATGATTATTTTTCTAAAACTATTTACAAACTAGGGAAGTGGGTGTATTATCCAGCCATCGAATCTGAGCAAACTGAAGAAAGGAGCGGAATGCAATGTTTGAGCGCGATTCTTATACTTTCCCCCTATAACCAGAAGCCCCTTCAGCTTGGCGCGGACTTTGTGGTGGAGGCTCTGACGAAATTCATCAACGGGCACGGGGATGCTCAGGGAGGAGCCATCATTTCCAACGATCTTGCCGCCATGGATCGCATCCGCTACGAGGCGCAGGTCAATGTTGGCTCCGTGATCAGTCCCTTCAACGCGTGGCAGATTTTCCGGGGCTGTGTGACCTTCCCCCTGCGGATGCAGCGGATCAACGAATCGGCTGGGATAATCGCGCAGTGGCTGGAGACCCGGGCCCATGTCACCTTCGTCTCCTATCCGGGCCTGGAGAGCAGCCCCGGCCACGAACTGGCAAGGAAGCAGATGCCAAACGGCTGCGGCGGCGTCATTTCCTTTGGCCTGGAAACGGATGACAAGACCGTGGAACGCTTTTGCGCCGCGTTGAAAGTCGTAACCTTTGCCGTCTCACTGGGACATGACGAAAGTCTGATCTTCCCACAGCC
The DNA here is from genome assembly GCA_945949735.1 of uncultured Clostridia bacterium. GTDB lineage: Bacteria > Bacillota > Clostridia > Oscillospirales > Oscillospiraceae > Faecousia. The sequence continues at coordinate 3,614 of CAMFFO010000138.1, forward strand.
CAGCTATGACGAGCGAATCCGCCTGTATCCGAAAGCGTTTCAAAAGGGCTTCCTTCGGTTCAGCGTTGGTCTGGAGGAGCCGGAGGATATCATTCACGACCTCGATCAGGCGCTCCGCGCCGTTGGACTGTAACGGGAGAAACACGGAATGCTGAATCAATTTTCCAGAACGGAGCTGTTATTGGGAAAGGACGCCATGGAACGCCTTGCGCAGTCCCGTGTGGCGGTGTTTGGAATCGGCGGCGTGGGCGGGTATGTCTGCGAGGCATTGGTACGCAGCGGCGTTGGCGCAATCGATCTGATCGATGATGACAGAGTGTGCCTGACCAATCTGAACCGGCAGATCATCGCCACGCGGAAAACCGTGGGACGGCTCAAGGCCGAGGTCATGCAGGAGCGGATCCTGGAGATCAATCCCAAGGTGAATGTGCAGGTGCACACCTCTTTCTTTCTCCCGGAAAACGCGGACACCTTTTCCTTTGCGGATTATGACTATGTTGTGGATGCCGTGGACACGGTTTCCGCCAAGCTGTCGCTGGTGGAAAAATGCGTCCAGGCGCATACGCCTGTCATCAGCTGCATGGGTGCGGGCAACAAGCTGGACCCCACTGCCTTTCGGGTCGCGGATATTTACCGGACCAGCGTTGACCCACTGGCCCGTGTAATGCGCCGGGAGCTGAAAAAGCGAGGAATCCGGGAATTGAAGGTGGTCTATTCCGAGGAACCGCCCATCCGTCCCATAGAGGACATGGCCATCAGCTGCCGCACCCACTGCATCTGCCCGCCGGGAACCAAACGCCACTGCACCGACCGCCGGGACATTCCCGGAAGCAACGCCTTTGTGCCCGCTGTGGCAGGACTGATCATCGCGGGAGAGGTCATCAAGGATCTCGGCGGCGGGAGAAAGCAGCCCGGATAATCCTCCGCCCCGGGTGGCTGCACCCGGGGCGGAGGATTATCCGGAAAAAACGCAGCCGGTGTCTTGCGACACCGGCTGCGGGAATATCGGCAATTCAAGGGAAACATCGCATAATGGGGTAAACGGCCCGTCAAAGCCCGCTGCTCCCATTGTACGGCGTTGCCCAGCTCCTTTTCATTCCGGGAAGCTCCAAGGAAACCGGCAGACGATTTCTTCAGGGGCTTCCTTATTCCATATCGTCAAGCAGGCCGTATCCGCCGTTCTCCCGGCGGTAGACCACGGCAAAGCAGCCTCCGTTGTCCTCGTCCCGGAAGGCGAAGAAATTGTGGCCCAGCAGGTTCATCTGCAGCACGGCCTCCTCCCGGGTCATGGGCCGGAAATAGAACTGCTTCACACGGACGATGCTCAGATCGTCCTCATCCTGTTCGGGCGTGAAGGAGGTCTCCTCCTGCACGGAGCGAACAAAGGCGTCCTTGCGCAGCCGCTTGGCCAGACGGGTCTTGTTCTTGCGGATCTGCCCTTCAATGGTGCCCACCGCCGCGTCGATGGAAGCAAACATATCCGATGTGGCCTCGCAGGCCCGGAACCAGGTGCCCGCTCCCCGCACGGTGAGCTCCACCACGTTCCGGTTCTTCTCCACGGAAAAGACCACAAGCGCCTCCGCATCCCCCTCGAAATAACGGCCCAGCTTCATTACCTTCTTCTCGGCATAGGCGTGCACGTTCTCCGGGAGTTTGACTTTCTTCTCGCTGTACTGAAATTTCATATGCGGCAGCTCCTTTCGTGTCACCGGTCATCCGGTGTACTTATACTATACCACGAAAAGGCCCCGACGGCAAGGGGCAGCAGGCCGTTCAGTCCTCCAGTTCCTCTTCCTCGTCCAGCAGCTCCGCCATGGCCAGATTGTAGACCGCTTCCGCTTTCTTCTCCATCAGCTTCCGGAGCCGGACAGCCTGCCGCTGGTTGGGGGCAGTCAGCTCCATGGTCATAAGGCTGCCCATCTCGTCGCTGAGCTCCAGCACCACGCCGAAATCCCCGGAGGGCTTGGGCTCCACCCGGGTTTTGACAAAGCTGCTCCGGTGGATCTCCCGATTGAACCGGAGCACCGCATCCTCCGCCCTCTGGCGGACAGTGTAGGGCACGGTGCCCTCCACCGCGGCCCCGTCGCTGCGGCCCTTCTCCGTAATAGTGAACTGCTCGCCGCTGCGCTCCAGGTGGCCGGTTTCCACCATCTGGGGGATTGCCGTCCGCACATCAAAATAGCTCAGAAACTCGTTCTGGAAGCACAGTTCATAGATCTGCTGCTCCGTGGCCGGATAGTTGACCCTGGCCATCACAAAGAGAATCAGCGCTTTCACATCCATCATATCATGAATAAATCCCACACCCTGCACAGAGCGTCCCCCCTTTGTCTTTTCGGAAAAACTTCTGACCACAGCGATAAATTGTTGTTTACAGTTTTCAAGCACCTTACGTTGCTACCGTAGGGG
>CAMFFO010000139.1 GCA_945949735.1 uncultured Clostridia bacterium
ACTGGTCGTGGCAATCCCCCGGTTGAATGGAACCAGGTAACGATTACCACCAAAAATCGCAGAAGTTCCCATTTTTTGGGTACTTTTCGGTACATTTCCCCTCTAACCGGGGGATTGCCACACCAGTCTGCGGACTGGTTCGCAATGACAGGTAATTTGCAGCGCTCCCTTTTAAACAACAATTTGTCGTACTGCTGAAGCCGACGTGTACATTTAAAATCGTCCCGAAGGGACTCCTTAGCTTTCTGCTGTCAACTTTATCTTACGTCTCCGCCTGAACCTGGCGGACGAAGGCGGCGCGGTCGGGGGCGCGGAAATAGGCGGAGCCTGTTACCAGCACCTGGGCGCCGTTTTCCTTGCAGACGGCGCAGGTCTGCGGGCCCACGCCGCCGTCCACCTGGAGCAGGCATCCGGGGTTTTCCTCCCGGAGCATTTCCCGGAGGGCGCGGAGCTTCCCCATCTGGTTCGCCATGAATTCCTGCCCGCCGAAGCCCGGCTCCACGGTCATGACGAGGATCATGTCGCAAAGACCAAGGAAGGGCCGGGCGGCTTCGGCGGGGGTGCCCGGCTTCAAAGATATGGCGGCCCGGCAGCCCAGATCCCGGATCGCCCGCAGGCAGGCCAGGGTGTTTTCCTCCGTATCGGCCTCCACATGGATGGTCAGCATATCGGCTCCCGCCCGGATAAACGCTTCGGCATAGCGGATGGGCCGGGTGATCATCAGGTGTACGTCCAGGGGCAGGCGCGTTACCTTCCGCAGAGCGCGCACCACGGGAAGGCCCACGGAGATATTGGGCACGAAAACCCCGTCCATCACGTCCACATGAACCCAGTCGCCGCCGTTTTTCTCAATGTCGTGAATATCCCGCTCCAGGTTGGCAAAGTCCGCAGACAAAATGGAGGGAGCAATAAGAGCCATGCCGCGTCACATCCTCGTCAATTTTGCTACAGCATATCACATAATGTGAGAAAAATCAATGCGCATAAATTTCCTTGCCCGGCGCACCCTACAAGGGGAAAGGAGGTTGCGATCATGAATTGTCACGCAAACAAGTCCATTGAGTGTACCGTACACCAGTGCAGCCATCACTGCGGCAGCGAGAACTACTGCTCCCTGGATCGGATCCTGGTGGGTACCCACGAGAGCGATCCCACCGTGGATCAGTGCACCGACTGTATGTCCTTCCACCGGAAGTGAGCCCCTTTTCCGCCAGGCACCCCCTGGCGGAAAATTTTATACGATGACGGGGCGGTATGATAAATTGTTGTTTACAGCACTATCACCGTAGGGGCGGATATTATCCGCCCGCACCCTTACCGCATGGATAGCACGCACATTCACCGGAAATGCTCAAAAACCGGAACGTTTCGGGCGGATTATATCCGCCCCTACGGTAGCAACGTAAGGTGCTTGAAAACTGTAAACAACAATTTACCGTCCGGGCGTCCGGGGGGGGGGAAGCTGGCTCTTGACGATTTCTGGAAAAAAGGGTATGATTTAAAAAACGTTATTCAATGGTACATATTTTTTTCACAACCCGTTGGTAGAGTTTATTGCAGAAACATACAAGGAGGCATCAGATCATGGATGACTTTGAAAATGAGGATCGAAAGGACACAGAGTCCCTGCGGCAGGCTCCGTCTTTCCCGGAGGAAGAGCTTTCCGCTGCGGAAGCCTGCGGCGGGGAGCCTGAGGATGCCGGTTCCCCGGAGGATATGCATCAAGAGAACGCCCCTCGTGAGGATGTGCCTCAGGAGGACGCGCCGCGGGAGGATGCCCCTGGGGGGAATGCCGACGCTCAGGAGGAGCCTGCGCGGCCCGGCAGAAGGTCCCCCTATGAGAATTCTCCCTATGTGTGCAATCCGTCCTATGAGCGGCAGGAATTCCATTATGAGCCGCAGCCCCGGCCTCCCAAGGCCCCCAAGGCGCCCAAACCCCGCCGGGGAAAGGGCTTCTGGCGCGCCGCGCTGTCGCTTTGTCTGGTGGCTGCCATGGTGGCAGGCGGCTGCCTGATCACCGCCCACAGCGTCAACAATACCTGGCGGAAAAATACGGAGCAGACCACTCTGGAGTTGGAGCAGAGGATCCGGGAGCTGGAGCAGAAGATCCAGGAGAAGAATGACACGCCCGCCGTTTCCGGCAGCGCAGTATCCTCCTCCGACTATCTGACCCCCGCCCAGGTGTACCAGCAGAATGTGGACAGCGTGGTGGCCGTCAGCGTCACCGTGCGGGCCCAGAGCTTCGGCCAGGTGGTGGAGGGCTCCTCCTCCGGCTCCGGCTTCATCCTGACCGAGGACGGCTATGTGGTCACCAATTACCATGTGGTTGAGGACGGAACCTCCGTGTCCGTGATCATGAACGACGGCACCGAGCTGGAGGCCAAGGTGGTGGGCGCGGATTCCACCAATGACATTGCCGTGCTGAAGGTGGAGGCCCAGAATCTGCCCGCCGTGACCCTGGGCAGCAGCGGAGAGCTGACCGTGGGCGACATGGTGGTCGCTATCGGCAACCCTCTGGGGGAGCTGAACTCCACCCAGACCGTGGGCTATGTCTGCGGCAAGGATCGGGAGATCACCACCGGCGGCACTGTGATCAACATGATCCAGACCGACGCGGCCATTAACCCCGGCAACTCCGGCGGCCCCCTGTTCAATATGCGCGGTGAGGTCATCGGCGTTACCACCGCCAAATATTCCGGCACCACCTCCTCCGGCGCGTCCATCGAGGGCATCGGCTTTGCCATCCCCATCGACGATATTCAGGGGATCATCGGGGATCTGCGTGATTACGGCTATGTGACCGGCGCGTACCTGGGCGTTACGGTGCAGGATGTGGATGCGCAATTCGCTTCCGCCTACGGCATCAGCGGCGCGGTTGTGGTCGGCGTGGAGCCCGGCTACGCCGCCCAGCGGGCGGGAATCCAGGCCAAGGATATTATTGTGGCGCTGGGGGACCAGGAGGTCACCGGCATCACCACTCTGACCCGGGCTCTGCGCAGCTATAAGGCGGGGGATACCGTGGAGCTGACCCTGATGCGCGGCGGCGAGCGGATGACGGTAACCGTAACCCTGGATGAGCGGCCCCAGAGCCTGAGTTCTGCCGGTACCACGCCCTCCCAGGAAGAAATGCCCAGTGAGGGCGACTACGACGAGTGGTACGAATACTTCCGCCGCTACTTCGGAGGCTGAGCATCCAACAGGCCGCGCCCCACAGCCGGGCGCGGCCTTTTTCAGCCCATAAAAAGTGAAGGCAGAGATTTAATTGACAATTAACAATTGACAATTGACAATTATGGAATCCCTTTGGGATGAAAGAGTTCATCGGGATGCTTCAACCGCACGATAAATTGGTGTTTACACAAAGAAGGCTGTCATCCCGAGCGAGCGCAGCGAGTCGAGGGATCTACGCATTTCGTTTCGCTTTCGGGTAAATTCAGTGCCAAGATCCTTCGACTACGCTGCGCTTCGCTCAGGATGACAAGGTTTTCTGTTGTTTGAGGTTGTGCGCTAAACAACAATTTCCCTGTCTGCGGCTCCGGTTCCGGGGCTGCATAGTTTTTCCGATTCGGCGTATTCTACCGGAAAAGAAACAGAGGTGGAACGCGTATGAATTGGAAGAGACGGTTTTGCCGGGGCTGCGGGGCGGCTTGCGCGCTGGTGGCGCTGCTGGCCTGCGTCCCCGGGGCACGGGCTGTGGAGGAGCCGGTTCACATCCTGCTGGTGGGGGTGGACGGCCGGACGGAGGAGGGCCGGAGCCGCTCCGACGCCGTGCTCCTGTGCTCCTTCGTGCCGGGAAGCGGCCGGGTGGCCATGACCTCCTTCCTGCGCGACCTCTATCTCGCCATACCCGGCCACGGGAGCAACCGGCTCAACGCCGCCTATGCCATCGGGGGACGAAAGCTGCTGCGGGAAACGCTCCAGGAGCGGTTCGGCCTGGAGCTTCAGGGCTGCGTGGAGGTGGATTTTGAAGGATTTCCCAGGCTCATCGACGCCCTGGGCGGCGTGGAGCTGGAGCTGCGCGCCGACGAGGCGGCCCATATCAACCGCAGCTGCCCCGGCAGCAGTCTGACCCAGGGCAGGAGAAGGCTGAATGGGGAGCAGGCCCTGTGCTTTGCCCGGATACGCACCCTGGATGCCGACGGGGACTTCAGCCGAACCCGCCGCCAGCAGGCCATTCTCCGGGCGCTTCTGGATGAATGGAGGCGGGCGGACACCGGGGAACTGCTGGAGCTGGCGGGGCCGGTGCTCGGCATGGTGTCCACGGATTTAAGCCCGGTGCAGCTGTTGGGCTGGATTTTTCAGATGGCTCCGGTTCTGAATCAGCTGGAGGTGTCGGCGATCCAGATCCCCGTTCCGGGGACTTACCGGTTCCGGGAGGTTCGGGGAATGGCGGTGCTGGAAGCCGACTGGGAGCCCAATATCGCGGCGCTGCACAGATTTCTGGAAAAGGGACTTCCATGCTGCGCATAGGCGGCAATCCGTCGTGAAAAGGAAAATATTTCCTTTAAAATTTTATAAAAACTACAGGATAATTATAGAATGATTAGATATATCACAACAAATGGCACAAAAAAGTGTCGAATTATCTTTGGAACGCAATTGACAAAAACTGTTAATTAGGGTATAATGGGTGCCATTGAATGATCCGGGAGGTGTGCGGATGGTATTGACAAAAAGTGAGATGGAAATTATGGATGTGCTCTGGGAATCCGGTCAGCCCATGTCCCGTTCCGATTTGCTGGAACGGTCTGAGGAGAAAACCTGGAAGGATGGGTCTGTTCATATTTTGCTGAACGGACTGCTTCAGAAGGGCGCGATTCACGAGGCGGGCATGGTGAAGCGAAGCAAAACCTATGGCCGCGTATTCGCTCCGTCCATGGGCCGTGAGGAATACTACGCCCAGGCGATCTTCAGCCATCGTCACAAGCCGGAGATTGTGGGGCTGTTTGAGGCGCTGCTGAAACGGCCGGATATAACGCCTGCGCAGCTTGAGCAGATTGCGAAGCTGGTGGAGCAGAGGATGGGGTAATGCCCATCTTCTAGCCGCCCCTTGGGGGCGGCTGTTTTTTTGTGTCGATCGTTGAAATATATAAATATAAAATGAAATTATGCACATGGGGAGGGAAGGACGTTGACTTTTTCCTGCCGGTAATGTATAGTAGGGCCTGAAGCGTTGAAAATTAAGGAGGCTTTTTCATGCTGAAAACCGTTGAGTTGTATGACTTCTCCCATTCTCTTGCCGGGGCTTACCTTTCCGGCTGGGAGTATCCCTGGCAGGCGCTGCCCGGAATCAAGGGGCTGATCGTGACTCTGGGAAGCAGCCTGGGGGAGGACTATACCGAGATTTCCCCTCAGGTCTGGGTACATAAGACCGCCAAAGTGGCTCCCACCGCGTTCCTGGGAGGCCCCTGCATCATTGGCGCGGGTACAGAGGTGCGCCACTGCGCCTTTATCCGGGGCAGCGCCCTGGTGGGAGAGAACTGCGTGGTGGGCAATTCCGTGGAACTGAAAAACGTGATCCTGTTCGATAACGTCCAGGTGCCCCACTATAACTATGTGGGCGACAGCATTCTGGGCTATAAATCCCACATGGGGGCGGGCAGCCTGACCTCCAATGTCAAGTCCGACAAGACCCTGGTGGTGGTGAAGGACGGCGCGGAGCAGATCCCCACGGGCTTAAAGAAAATGGGCGCCATGCTGGGCGATTTTGTGGAGGTGGGGTGCAACAGCGTGCTGAACCCCGGCACCGTCATCGGCCGCCATACCAACATCTATCCCACCAGCTGCGTCCGGGGCGTGGTCCCGGCGGACAGCATCTGGAAAACCGGCGGCGTGGTGGTGAAGAAGGTTTAATATCATCCCGGAACGTTTGGGAAAGGGATAAGAAACAGACAAATTGGTGTTTATTGCTTCGCTTCCAAACTTCCTGTCATTGCGAACCAGTCCGCTTAAGTGGTGTGGCAATCCCCCGGTTGAAAGGAGCCAGGTAACGATTACCGCCAAAAATC